>NZ_JBVKBI010000008.1:0-353656 GCF_055639035.1 Streptomyces sp. NPDC107654 | reverse complement strand
GGTTACATTCCGAACCCGGAAGCTAAGCCTCACAGCGCCGATGGTACTGCAGGGGGGACCCTGTGGGAGAGTAGGACGCCGCCGAACAAATTTTGACAAAGGTCGGATCCTGAACTTCGGTTCGGGGTCCGGCCTTTTTCTGTTGTGCGTAACGTGTCGTTCACGTTGCGGGCACAGCATCCAGACATGGGTACTGCAGCAATGCTCAGGGCCGCCGGCGTGGGAGCCGGTGACGAGGTCGTCGTACCGGCCTTCGGGAACGTCGAGGTCGCCGAGGCCGTGACCCTGGCGGGAGCGCTCCCGGTGTTCGCCGACATAGACCCGGTGACCTACTGCCTCGATCCCGTCGCGGTCGAGGCGGCCGTAACCTCCCGTACCGCCGCGGTCGTTGCCGTACACCGCTTCGGACGGCACGCCGACGTCGCGCGGTTGCACGCGCTCGGGCAGCGGCACGGGCTGCTGGTGCTGGAACAGGGCGAGTCCGAGACGCCCTACGACGAGATGGCGCAGCGCAGGCAGCGGGCCGCCTATCTCGACGCCAGGCTGAAGGGCGTACGGACGCCGGACGGCGGGGACGGGCACACCTATCAGCAGTACGTCGTGCGGGTACCGGGGAACGGCCGGCCGGACCGGGACGCCTTCGCAAGGGCGCTGCGGGCCAAGGGAGTCGAGTGCCGGGTGCCGGTGAAGACGCCCGTGCACCGGCTGCCGGAGTTCCGCCGGTACGTGTCGCTGCCGGAGACCGAGCGGGCCGCCGATGAGACGCTCGCGCTGCCCGTGGACGCCGGGCTCACCAAGCGGGAGATGCACCGCGTCGTGTCCGCGTGCAACGCCCTCGGCGGCCTGCTTCAAGCCGCCTTCTGACCGGGCAGCGAACGAATTTGGGAACCAGGGCGTCTTCGGGGTACAGTTTCTTCGTCGCCGCGAGGGAAACCTCGAAAACGACAGGCCCCTATAGCTCAGTCGGTAGAGCGTCTCCATGGTAAGGAGAAGGTCAACGGTTCGATTCCGTTTGGGGGCTCCAGCAAAAAGGCCTCACCCTTCCGGGTGGGGCCTTTTCGTGCTTCACCGGGCCGCTCCGGGTTTCCCCCGGGGCTCTCTCAGGACTCCTTGTGGATTCCCGGCACCCGCATCGCCAGAATCGCCATGTCGTCGGACGGGGCGTCCGAGGCGAAACGCTCCACCGCGCGCATGATGCGTGCCGCGACCGCGCCCGCCGTCAGCCCCGTGCACGTGGTCAGGACGTCGGCGAGGCCGTCGTCGCCCAGCATGCGCGTGCCCTCCCGGCGTTCGGTGACGCCGTCCGTGACGCAGAGCAGCACGTCACCGGGGTCGAGGGTGACCGTCTCCTCGTACAGCTCCAGGTCCTCGATGACGCCCAGCAGCGGCTGCGGCTCGGCCGCGGCCATCACCGTGCCGTCCTGGCGCAGGCGCAGCGGCAGGGGATGGCCGGCGCAGACCACCTTCAGCTCGGCGCTGCCGTCGTCCTGCGGGCGCATCTCGCCGTAGAGCAGGGTCAGGAAGCGGCTGCGGTCGCCCTCGTCGAGGATGGCGGAGTTCAGGCGCTCCAGCACGGCCGGGCCGGACAGGCCCTCGCGGGCCAGCAGGCGCAGGGCGTGCCGGGCCAGGCCGGTGACCGCCGCGGCGTTGGGGCCCGTACCGCAGACGTCGCCGATGGCGAAGCCGTACGCGCCGTTGCCGATGGGGAAGAGGTCGTAGAAGTCGCCTCCGACCTCGTTGCCCTCGCCGGCCGCGCGGTAGATGACCTCGACCTCGACGCCGTCGATCTGCGGCAGGCCCGGGGGGAGCAGGCTGCGCTGGAGGGACTGGCTGATGGCCGTGCGCTCCGAGTACAGGCGGGCGTTGTCCAGGGCGAGGGCGGCCCGGCGGCTCAGGTCCTCGGCGAGTTCCAGGATCTCCTGGCGGAAGTGTTCGTCGGTGGGCTTGCCGAGGGTCAGCATGCCGATGACGCGGTTGCGGGCGACGAGCGGCAGGACGACCGTCTCGCCACCGACCGCGGACGCCGTCGCGAGCGTCGGCCCGATGCGGGAGGCGACCTGGTGGGTGGGGCCGCCGGCCAGGCCGAGGCTGCGCATGGAGCTGCGCAGGGCGGCCTGGTGGGCGACCTCGCCGGGGGTCGTCCACACGCGGGCGCCCGGCGTCGGTACCGGGTCGGGCGCGGGGATCTTCGACAGCAACGACTTGATGCCGTCGATGAGTTCCTCGTCCTCGTGCAGGACGTACGACAGGTACGGCTCGGACGCCTGGTCGGCGATGGTGTACACCGCGCACCAGGTGGCCAGGGTGGGGACCGTCATCTGGGCCATGAGGGCCAGGGTCTGGTCCCGGTCCAGGGTGCCGGCCAGCAGGTCGGAGGCCTCGACCAGGAAGCTCAGGGAGCCGCGGCGCAGCCGTTCGAGTTCGCCGAGGCGGGCGGACTCGACGGCCAGCGCGATGCGGTCGGCGGCGAACTGCAGGCGCAGCGCCTCCTCGTTGGTGTACCGGCCGGGCGCTTCCGCCGCGACGCCGAGGGAGCCGGTGAGGCGGCCCTCCACCTTCAGGGGGACGGTGACGACCGAACGCATGCCGGTGCCGGCGAGCAGCGGTACGGCACCCGGTACGGCGGTGAGGTCGTCGTGGACGGCGGGCATGCGGGCGGAGCCGTAGCGGCCGGGGCCCGCCTCGACGGGAACGCGTGCGAAGCGCTGGCGGGCGGAGGGCAGGCCGGTGGAGGCGCGGACCTCCAGTTCCGTCTCGTCGTCCGTGGCGAGCAGCAGGAAGGCGGAGTCGCCGTCGAGCATGTCGCGGGCGCGTTCCACCGTGCGCTGGAGCAGACCGTCGAGGTCGTCAGGGGCGGGGGAGCCGATGAAGAGTTCGAAGGGGTCGGTGCTCTGCCCGTCGGAGGACTGGCTCTGGTCGGTCGCCGGGACGCGGGACGGGGTCTGCAGGACGGCGCGTTCGTGGTCGCGGACCAGGAGGCAGACGGTGGAGGGCTCGCCCCCGGTGTCGCGGACCCTGAGGTGGGAGGCGTAGACCTGGGCCACCCGGCCGTCGGCGCCGCGGATGCCGTAGGTGCCCTCCCAGCGGGAGAGCTGGAAGGCCTCGGCGATGCCGGTGCCGGTGCCGGGGGTGTGCGGCCAGGCGGCCAGGTCGGTGAGGGGCTTGCCGATGACGTCGCCCGCCGGGTAGCCGAACAGTTCCTCCGCGTCCTCGTTCCAGGCGCTGATGCCGCCCTTCCGGTCGACCTGGAGGACGGCGACGCGGACCCGGCCGTCGGCCAGGGGCAGCAGGTCGGCGGGGAGTGCGGGGCCGGCGGCGCGGGTGCCGACCGGGCGCTCGGGCAGGTTGAGCTGGAACCAGACGTTCTTGTGGGTGGGGGTGTAGTCCACGCCCCAGCGGGTGGCCAGGGCCGCGCACAGCTGGAGGCCGCGGCCGCCCTCGCGGTCGGGGCTGCCCATGGTGGCGGGGGAGTTCTGGAGCGGGACCTCACGCTCGGGGTAGCGGTCGGAGACCTCGATGCGCACGCCGTCCTCGGTGCGCAGGCACAGCACGTCCGCGTGCGTGCCCGCGTGGACGACGGCGTTGGTCACCAGTTCGCTGGTGAGGACGACGGCGTCGTCGACGATGTCGGCGAACCCCCAGCCCTGGAGGGTGTCGCGGACGAAGGACCGGGCGGTCGCGACCGATCGCCCGACGGGCTCGAAACTGGCGGCCGCGCGCGCGGTGATCACAGAACTCCTCGGCCGGTTGTCGACGTGCGGGGCTGCCTGGCCGGGCGGCTCGCGCCGCTGCTGCGGCATCGGCTCGCCGGTCGGCTGTGGCTCCGGGGGCTGTCCCCCGGGGATCAGTCCGGTGGTCATGGTGTCCGGCCGCCCCTCCGATGCCCGCTGGTACTCGTGCCACCGCCCAGGCCGGTCGGACCGGTGCGGCTGGACAGCCGCATGCAAGGTTACTTACCTTCGCGGTCCGAGCGGATGCCGGTCGCAGGTGTTTACGCCCCCAGGGTGTGCGGACGATGTGCGAAGCTGCCGAACTGTTATGGCCTGGTTGGGCCGGGGTGAAACACTGGGCAGGCTTCTGACGGAGGTCGGGTCGGGCTGCTTGGGTTCCGTGTACGGCGGGCAGCAGCCCCTGGATGTGGCCTGATCCCGTCTGGCGGATATACGCAGCAGTAACCGGTACGCGGAAGTAACCGGTATGCCGATGACCGGCACGCCGGGGCCGAAGCGGCCGAGCACAGCAGTAACGGTCTACCCCTCCGGGAGGGACACAGTGGAGTCTGGCGCGGCGACGCGAGGCACGAAGACGCGCGCGAAAGGCGGACCGTCCCTGGGCAGGAGCGGCGGTACCACCGCCGTGGACACGGCTGCCCTGAACCGGCTGCTGGCGGCTCTCGTGTCGATGCGGGACGGGAACTTCCGCAAGCGGCTCACGGTGTCCGGTGACGGCGTGATGTCGGAGATCGCGGCCGTCTTCAACGAGGTGGCCGACCGGAATCTGCACCTGACCGGTGAGCTGGCGCGGGTGCGGCGCATGGTGGGGCGTGAGGGAAAGCTCACGGAGCGGCTGGAGACGGGGGCCTGCGAGGGCTCCTGGGCGACGGCCATCGAGCACTCCAACGCGCTCGTGGACGATCTTGTCTGGCCGGTCTCCGAGGTCAGCCGGGTGCTCACGGCGGTCGCCGACGGTGATCTGTCGCCGCGGATGGAGCTGCGGACGCAGGCGCAGGACGACGGTACGGGCCATCCCCTGCGGGGTGAGTTCCTGAAGGTCGGCCGGACCGTGAACAACCTGGTCGACCAGTTGTCGACGTTCACGGACGAGGTCACGCGCGTGGCCAGTGAGGTCGGCACCGAGGGCAAGCTCGGCGGTCAGGCCCGGGTGCGCGGTATGTCCGGGTCGTGGAAGGACCTGACCGAGTCCGTCAACACGATGGCGTACCGGCTGACCGCGCAGGTGCGGGACATCGCGCTGGTGACCACGGCGGTCGCCAAGGGCGACCTGTCGCGCAAGGTGACCGTCCATGTCGCCGGCGAGATGCTGGAGCTGAAGAACACCGTCAACACGATGGTGGACCAGCTGTCGTCCTTCTCCTCCGAGGTGACCCGGGTGGCCCGGGAGGTGGGCACCGAGGGCATCCTGGGCGGTCAGGCGCAGGTGCCCGGGGTGGCCGGCGTGTGGAAGGAGCTGACCGACTCCGTCAACACGATGGCGGGCAACCTGACCGCGCAGGTGCGGGGGATCTCGCAGGTCACGACCGCTGTCGCCAACGGTGACCTGTCGCAGAAGGTGACCGTCCCCGCGCGCGGGGAGGTGGCGCAGCTCGCCGAGACGATCAACCAGATGACCGAGACGCTGCGGATCTTCGCCGACGAGGTCACGCGGGTGGCGAACGAGGTCGGCGCGGAGGGCCGGCTGGGCGGACAGGCGAACGTGCCGGGCGCGGCGGGGACGTGGAAGGACCTGACGGACTCCGTCAACACGGTCTTCAGGAACCTGACCACGCAGGTGCGGGACATCGCCGCCGTGACGACGGCGGTGGCCAGCGGTGACCTGTCGCAGAAGGTCACCGTGGACGTGGCCGGCGAGATGCTGGAGCTGAAGAACACCGTCAACGGGATGGTGGACCAGCTGTCCGCGTTCGGTGCCGAGGTGACGCGCGTCGCGCGGGAGATCGGTGTCGAGGGCGAGCTGGGCGGCCAGGCGCAGGTGCCGGGGGCCGCCGGTACCTGGAAGGACTTGACGGACTCCGTCAACACCGCGTTCCGGAACCTCACCGGGCAGGTGCGCAACATCGCCCAGGTGACCACGGCGGTGGCCAACGGCGACCTGTCGCAGAAGGTCACCGTGGACGTGTCCGGTGAGATGCTCCAGCTGAAGAACACCGTGAACACGATGGTGGACCAGCTGTCAAGCTTCGCCGACCAGGTCACGCGGATGGCCCGGGACGTGGGTACGGAGGGCCGGCTGGGCGGTCAGGCCCGGGTGGACGGCGTCTCCGGTACCTGGAAGGAGCTGACGGACTCCGTCAACTTCATGGCCGGCAACCTGACGTCGCAGGTGCGGCAGATCGCCCAGGTGACGACGGCCGTGGCGCGCGGTGACCTGTCGCAGAAGATCGACGTCGACGCGCGCGGCGAGATCCTCGAGCTGAAGAACACGATCAACACCATGGTTGATCAGCTGTCCGCCTTCGCCGACCAGGTGACACGGGTCGCGCGTGACGTGGGTACGGAGGGCCGCCTCGGCGGGCAGGCGCAGGTGCCCGGTGTCGCCGGTGTGTGGCGGGACCTGACGGACTCCGTGAACGGCATGGCCGGCAACCTGACGGCCCAGGTGCGCAACATCGCGCAGGTCGCCACGGCGGTGGCGCGCGGTGACCTCTCCCAGAAGATCACCGTGGACGCCCGCGGGGAGATCCTGGAGCTGAAGAACACGCTGAACACGATGGTGGACCAGCTGTCGTCGTTCGCCCAGGAGGTCACGCGCGTGGCCCGTGAGGTGGGCACGGAGGGCATCCTCGGCGGTCAGGCCGAGGTGCAGGGTGTCTCCGGCACCTGGAAGGACCTCACGCAGTCCGTGAACTTCATGGCGAACAACCTGACCATCCAGGTGCGCAACATCGCCGAGGTCACCACGGCGGTCGCCAAGGGCGACCTGTCGAAGAAGATCACTGTTGACGCGAAGGGCGAGATCCTCGAGCTCGTCACGACGGTCAACACGATGGTCGACCAGCTGTCCAGTTTCGCCGAGCAGGTGACCCGGGTGGCCCGTGAGGTGGGCACCGAGGGCATCCTGGGCGGCCAGGCGCACGTGCCGGGTGTGACCGGTATCTGGAAGGACCTCAGCAACAACGTCAACCTGATGGCCAACAACCTGACCATGCAGGTGCGGAACATCTCGCAGGTGGCCGCGGCCGTCGCCAACGGTGACCTGACGCGGCAGGTGACGATCGAGGCGCGCGGTGAGGTCGCGCAGCTCGCCGACACCATCAACACCATGGTGAAGACCCTGAGTTCCTTCGCCGACCAGGTCACCAAGGTGGCCCGCGAGGTGGGCACGGACGGCATCCTGGGCGGCCAGGCGCATGTGCCCGGTGTGGCCGGCACCTGGAAGGACCTCACCGAGTCGGTGAACCAGATGGCGTCCAACCTGACCGGCCAGGTGCGCAACATCGCCATGGTGACCACGGCCATCGCCAAGGGCGACCTGACCAAGAAGATCGACATTGACGCCCGGGGCGAGATCCTCGAGCTGAAGACGACGATCAACACGATGGTTGACCAGCTGTCCAGCTTCGCCGAGGAGGTCACGCGCGTGGCCCGCGAGGTGGGTACGGAAGGCCAGCTGGGCGGTCAGGCGCGCGTGCGGGACGTCGACGGCACCTGGCGGGACCTGACCGAGTCCGTGAACGAGATGGCCGGGAACCTGACCCGGCAGGTGCGGGCCATCGCGCGCGTGGCGACCGCGGTGACCCGGGGCGACCTGAACCTGAAGATCGACGTGGACGCGTCCGGCGAGATCCAGGAGCTGCAGGACTACATCAACAAGATGATCGCCAACCTGCGCGACACGACGATCGCCAACAAGGAGCAGGACTGGCTCAAGGGCAACCTGGCGCGTATCTCCGCCCTCATGCAGGGCCGCCGGGACCTGGAGGACGTCGCCTCGCTGATCATGAGCGAGCTGACGCCGGTGGTGTCCGCGCAGCACGGCGCGTTCTTCCTGGCGATGCCGCTGATGGAGGGCAAGGGCGTCGGCACCGGTGAGGACGACTACGAGCTGCGGATGCTGGGTTCGTACGGCTACTCGATGGGCTCCATGCCGACGTCGTTCCGGCCCGGTGAGGCCCTGATCGGCACGGCCGCCGAGGAGAAGCGCACGATCCTGGTGGACCGGGCGCCCAGCGGCTACCTGAAGATCTCCTCCGGGCTCGGCGAGGCGCCGCCCGCGCAGGTGATCGTGCTGCCGGTGCTGTTCGAGGGCAAGGTGCTCGGCGTGATCGAGCTGGCGTCCTTCACGCCCTTCACGCACATCCAGAAGGACTTCCTCAACCAGATCGCCGAGATGATCGCGACCAGCGTCAACACCATCTCGGTCAACACCAAGACCGAGAAGCTGCTCAAGCAGTCGCAGGAGCTGACCGAGCAGCTGCGGGAGCGGTCGGCCGAGCTGGAGAACCGGCAGAAGGCGCTGCAGGCGTCCAACGCCGAGCTGGAGGAGAAGGCCGAGCTGCTGGCCCGGCAGAACCGGGACATCGAGGTGAAGAACACCGAGATCGAGGAGGCGCGGCAGGTCCTGGAGGAGCGCGCCGAGCAGCTCGCGGTCTCCATGCGCTACAAGAGCGAGTTCCTCGCCAACATGTCGCACGAGCTGCGCACCCCGCTGAACTCGCTGCTCATCCTGGCGAAGCTGCTCGCGGACAACGCCGAGGGCAACCTCTCGCCGAAGCAGGTGGAGTTCGCCGAGACCATCCACGGCGCCGGCTCCGACCTGCTGCAGCTGATCAACGACATCCTGGACCTGTCGAAGGTCGAGGCGGGCAAGATGGACGTCTCGCCGACGCGTATCGCGCTCGTCCAGCTCGTGGACTACGTCGAGGCCACCTTCCGGCCGCTGACCGCGGAGAAGGGTCTGGACCTGTCCGTACGGGTCTCCCCGGAGCTGCCGGCCACCCTGCACACCGACGAGCAGCGACTGTTGCAGGTGCTGCGCAACCTGCTGTCCAACGCGGTGAAGTTCACCGATTCCGGGTCGGTGGAGCTGGTGATCCGGCCCGCCGGCGCGGACGTGCCGCAGTCCATCCGGGAGCAGCTGCTGGAGGCCGGTTCGCTGAGGGTGCCGGACGGGGAGCTGATCGCGTTCTCGGTGACCGACACCGGCATCGGCATCGCGGCCAGCAAGATGCGGGTGATCTTCGAGGCGTTCAAGCAGGCCGACGGCACCACCAGCCGCAAGTACGGCGGCACCGGGCTCGGCCTGTCGATCTCCCGGGAGATCGCGCAGCTGCTCGGCGGTGAGATCCACGCGCAGAGCGAACCGGGCCGCGGCTCGACGTTCACGCTCTACCTGCCGCTGCACCCCAGCGAGCTGCCGCCGCAGGGCTACCAGCAGTCGCTGCCCGCGCTGGAGGCCGGCGACCTGGTCGCCTCGGCCTCCGAGGCGCGCCTGTCCTCGGAGCTGTCCGCGGCGGAGATCGAGATGCCGCCCGAGGTGAAGTCGTACCAGGAGACGCAGAACGGGCCGGCCGCGCTCTTCCGGCGCCGGCGGCGCAGCCTGCCGGAGGAGGGGCAGCGGGCCGAGCAGTGGGCGGCCGTCCCGGAGCAGGACCACGCCCCGCAGCAGGGCAGCGCGCGGCGGTTCGGCGGCGAGAAGGTGCTGATCGTGGACGACGACATCCGCAACGTGTTCGCGCTCACCAGCGTCCTGGAACAGCACGGCCTGTCGGTGCTGTACGCCGAGAACGGCCGGGAGGGCATCGAGGTGCTGGAGCAGCACGACGACGTGGCGGTCGTTCTGATGGACATCATGATGCCCGAGATGGACGGGTACGCGACGACCACCGCGATCCGCAGGATGCCGCAGTTCGCGGGCCTGCCGATCATCGCGCTCACCGCGAAGGCGATGAAGGGCGACCGGGAGAAGGCGATCGAGTCGGGCGCCTCCGACTACGTCACCAAGCCGGTCGACCCCGATCACCTGCTGTCGGTGATGGGTCAGTGGATGAGGGCGGAGTGAACACGGCGAGCGGTACGGCCGGGCGGGACGCGGACGCCGGGGGAACCTCCGGCGGGTCTCGGGAGTTGCTGCATGATGGAGGCCGGGAACACGCGGGAATCCCGGATTCCGGGAACCATCCGGGGTCCCGCCGCGTTTCCGGTTCGTGCACAGTGACATCGCGGTGACAGGGTGTGGCGACGGGCGGGGTGCGGCTACGATGACCGGCACAAGGACGGGCGGCGAAAGGGAGTCGTCCCCTGGGGCGGCGCCCGGTGTACCGCCGGGGCGAGGAGGGCGGGCCATGGTGCAGAAGGCCAAGATCCTCCTGGTCGATGACCGGCCGGAGAATCTGCTGGCGCTGGAGGCCATCCTCTCTGCGCTCGATCAGACGCTGGTGCGGGCATCGAGCGGGGAGGAAGCGCTCAAAGCGCTGCTCACGGACGATTTCGCGGTCATTCTGCTGGATGTCCAGATGCCGGGCATGGACGGGTTCGAGACGGCCGCGCACATCAAGCGGCGGGAGCGGACCCGGGACATCCCGATCATCTTCCTCACGGCGATCAACCACGGTCCGCACCACACCTTCCGGGGCTACGCGGCGGGCGCGGTGGACTACATCTCCAAGCCCTTCGACCCGTGGGTGCTGCGCGCGAAGGTCTCGGTCTTCGTCGAGCTGTACATGAAGAACTGCCAGCTGAGGGAGCAGGCGGCGCTGCTGCGGCTCCAGTTGGAGGGCGGTGGCAGGGGCGGTGTCGCCGGCAAGGAGTCGGCCGGGCTGCTCGCCGAGCTGTCCGCGCGGCTCGCGGCCGTCGAGGAGCAGGCGGAGGCGCTGTCCAAGCAGCTGGACGACGACTCCGCGGACGCGGCGGCGGTGGCCACGGCAGCCCACCTGGAGCGCAAACTGACCGGGTTGCGCCGCGCCCTCGACGCCCTGGAGCCGGGCTCGGGCGGCGCCGGGGCCTCGCTGCCCTCGCAGAACTGACCCGCGAGGGGGCGGCAGTTGCGGATGAGTGTGCGTCAGTTCCGTGCCTCGGCAGGCACGACACGAACGGGTGAAGCTGTGGGCACACGTGTCCGCTGTCGTCTCCCCCGGTAACCTCACACCCATGGCCTCACGTCCCTCCGCAGCCAAGAAGCAGCCCGCCAAGAAGGCGGCGGCTCCCGCGAAGGCTCCGGCGAGGAAGGCCGCCGCGAAGAAGGCACCGGCCAAGCGGGCGCCCGCCAAGAAGGCCGCGGCGAGGAAGGTCCCGCCGCCGAGGCCGGTGTCCAGCCCCACCGGGGGCGTGTACCGGCTGGTGCGCGCCCTCTGGCTCGGCCTCGCGCACGCCGTCGGCGCCGTCTTCCGCGGCATAGGGCAGGGCGCGAAGAACCTCGACCCGGCCCACCGCAAGGACGGCGTCGCGCTGCTGCTGCTCGCCATGGCCCTGATCGTCGCCGCCGGCACCTGGGCGGACCTGCGCGGGCCCGTCGGCGACCTGGTCGAGATGCTGGTCACCGGCGCCTTCGGCCGGCTCGACCTGCTCGTGCCGATACTGCTCGCGGTGATCGCCGTACGGTTCATCCGGCACCCGGAGCAGCCGGAGGCCAACGGGCGGATCGTGATCGGCCTGTCCGCGCTCGTCATCGGCGTGCTCGGCCAGGTCCACATCGCCTGCGGCTCACCCGCGCGCAGCGCGGGCATGCAGGGCATAAGGGACGCCGGCGGCCTCATCGGCTGGGCGGCGGCGACTCCGCTGACCTTCACGATGAGCGAGGTGCTCGCCGTACCCCTGCTCGTGCTGCTGACGGTCTTCGGACTGCTGGTGGTGACCGCGACCCCGGTCAACGCCATCCCGCAGCGGCTGCGGACGCTCGGTGTCCACCTCGGCGTGCTGCGCGACCCCG
Source organism: Streptomyces sp. NPDC107654 (assembly GCF_055639035.1). Classification (NCBI taxonomy): domain Bacteria; kingdom Bacillati; phylum Actinomycetota; class Actinomycetes; order Kitasatosporales; family Streptomycetaceae; genus Streptomyces; species Streptomyces sp. NPDC107654. The sequence continues at coordinate 342,052 of NZ_JBVKBI010000008.1, read as the reverse complement.
AGGAGGACTGGCTCGTCGAGGACGGGGAGGGCTACGACGAGCAGTGGCGCGAGGCGACACCCGCGCGCCCCCGCAGACGCTCCAGCGCCCCTCCGGCGTACGATCCGGAGCGCGCCGAGGAGGAGGCCCTCTCGCAGCGCCGTGGGCGCCCCAGGCGCTCCGCGGTGCCCCAGCCGGACCCGCAGCGCCACCCGGACGCCGTGGACGTCGCCGCGGCCGCCGCGGCCTCGCTCGACGGCGCCGTGCTGCACGGCATGCCGCCGTCCCCGCTCGTCGCCGACCTCACCCAGGGGGTGAGCGCGGGCGAGCGCGAGGACACCACTCCGGTGCCCGCTCCCGGGGCGGAACCCGCGCCGACGCCGGTCCCGGCCGCCCGGCCCAAGCAGGGGAAGTCGAGGACCGGGGCCGTACCCGACCCGACCAAGCCCGTACCGGACCTGACCAAGGCCGTGCCGGACCTGACCAAGAAGGCCCCGGAGCAGCCCCGCGACCTGCCCGCGCGCGCGGAGCAGCTCCAGCTCTCCGGCGACATCACCTACGCGCTGCCCTCCCTGGACCTCCTCCGGCGCGGCGGCCCGGGCAAGGCGCGCAGCGCCGCCAACGACGCGGTCGTCGCCTCGCTCACGCAGGTCTTCACCGAGTTCAAGGTCGACGCGGCCGTCACCGGCTTCACCCGCGGCCCGACGGTCACCCGTTACGAGGTCGAGCTGGGTCCCGCCGTGAAGGTCGAGCGGATCACCGCGCTGACCAAGAACATCGCGTACGCCGTCGCCAGCCCGGACGTGCGGATCATCAGCCCCATCCCCGGCAAGTCGGCGGTGGGCATCGAGATCCCGAACACCGACCGGGAGATGGTCAACCTCGGCGACGTCCTGCGGCTCGCGGAGTCCGCCGAGGACGACGATCCGATGCTGGTCGCCTTCGGCAAGGACGTCGAGGGCGGGTACGTCATGCACTCGCTGGCGAAGATGCCGCACATGCTGGTCGCCGGTGCCACCGGTTCCGGCAAGTCGTCCTGCATCAACTGCCTGATCACCTCGGTCATGATGCGGGCGACCCCGGAGGACGTCCGGATGATCCTGGTCGACCCCAAGCGCGTCGAGCTGACCGCCTACGAGGGCATCCCGCACCTGATCACGCCGATCATCACCAATCCCAAGCGGGCCGCCGAGGCGCTGCAGTGGGTGGTCCGCGAGATGGACCTCAGGTACGACGACCTGGCCGCCTACGGCTACCGGCACATCGACGACTTCAACCGCGCGGTGCGCGAGGGCAAGGTCAAGCCGCCCGAGGGCAGCGAGCGGGAGCTGCAGCCGTACCCGTACCTGCTGGTGATCGTGGACGAGCTGGCCGACCTGATGATGGTGGCCCCGCGGGACGTCGAGGACGCGATCGTGCGCATCACGCAGCTCGCGCGCGCGGCCGGCATCCACCTGGTGCTCGCCACCCAGCGCCCGTCCGTGGACGTCGTCACCGGTCTGATCAAGGCGAACGTGCCCTCGCGGCTGGCCTTCGCCACCTCCTCGCTCGCCGACTCCCGGGTCATCCTCGACCAGCCCGGCGCCGAGAAGCTGATCGGCAAGGGCGACGGTCTGTTCCTGCCGATGGGCGCGAACAAGCCGACCCGTATGCAGGGCGCGTTCGTGACCGAGGAGGAGGTCGCGGTCGTCGTCCAGCACTGCAAGGACCAGATGGCGCCGGTCTTCCGGGACGACGTCACCGTGGGCACCAAGCAGAAGAAGGAGATCGACGAGGACATCGGCGACGACCTCGACCTGCTGTGCCAGGCGGCCGAGCTGGTCGTCTCCACGCAGTTCGGGTCGACCTCCATGCTCCAGCGCAAGCTGCGCGTCGGCTTCGCCAAGGCCGGACGGCTCATGGACCTCATGGAGTCCCGCAACATCGTGGGACCGAGCGAGGGATCCAAGGCGCGTGACGTTCTGGTGAAACCCGACGACCTGGACGGCGTGCTCGCCGTCATTCGAGGGGAGTCTGAGGGGTGAGGGGCGAAGGGCCGTTCGGCGGAAGCGGGTTACGCCGGGTGGCGGGATCGCCGTGACCCACCCGTTAGAGATCTGTGAGCAACCGTTTCCGTCCGTCGTACGTCCAGTTGAGCGAAAGGACAGCTACGGGCCTCATCATGGGGTACCTGCCTGTCAAACCATCGGATTGTCCGGCCGGTCCGACGGTGTACAAAGTCCTACTGTCCGGTTGCCCCACCCTTTCGTACCCCCCCTAGACTGAGCTTCCAGCACAGGTGGCTACACGCTCGAAAGGCGCCCCCCGTGTCCATCGGCAACTCCCCTGAAGACGAGCGTCCGTTCCCAGACGAGTCCCAGGAAGCCCGACCCTCCGTGGGCCGCGCCCTCCAGCAGGCGCGGATCGCGGCCGGGCTCACCGTGGAACAGGTCAGCAGTGCCACTCGTGTCCGTATCGCCATCGTGCACGCCATCGAGGCGGACGACTTCACCCCCTGCGGCGGTGACGTGTACGCCCGGGGCCACATCCGCACGCTGGCCCGGGCCGTCCGCCTCGACCCGGGCCCGCTGATCGAACGGTACGACGCCGAGCACGGCGGCCGGCCCGCGCCCACCCCCGCCGCACCCCTGTTCGAGGCGGAGCGGATCCGGCCCGAGCGGCGCGGCCCGAACTGGACCGCGGCCATGGTCGCCGCGATCGTCGTCGTGATCGGGTTCGTCGGGTTCACCGCGTTCAAGGGCGGCGACGACTCCGGCGACTCGAAGTCCCAGGTCGCCGAGGGCACCCCGGCCAGCGGCGGCAAGTCCGCCGTACCCACCCCGAAGAAGAACAAGACCGCCGAGCCGACCGGCGAGCCCTCCGACAGCGCCATCGCCGCCGCACCCCAGGACAAGGTCACCGTCCAGGTCAGCGCGCCGAACGGACGCAGCTGGATCTCGGCCAAGGACCACAACGGCCGGATGCTCTTCGACGGGCTGCTGAAGAAGGGCCAGTCCAAGACCTTCCAGGACAGCTCCAAGATCAACCTGATCCTCGGCGACGCGGGCGCGATCGAGCTGTACGTCAACGGCAAGAAGATCGAGGACACCTTCCGGCCCGGCGCGGTCGAGCGCCTCACCTACACGAAGGGCGACCCGGTGGCGGGCTGACGGGCCGCCCCGGCGGACCGGGATGTGACGGAGTCGGCCACAATCGGCCAACCCCGTCGACGTGGGCTGTCAGTGAGACAAAGTAGTCTTGAGCCCATGCCTGAACGCCGTACCGTCGCACTCGTCACTCTCGGCTGCGCTCGTAACGAGGTGGACTCCGAAGAGCTCGCAGGCCGTTTGGAGGCGGACGGCTGGCAGCTCGTCGAGGACGCCGCGGACGCCGACGTCGCCGTGGTAAACACCTGCGGCTTCGTCGAGGCCGCGAAGAAGGACTCCGTCGACGCCCTGCTGGAGGCGAACGACCTCAAGGGCCACGGGAGAACCCAGGCCGTCGTGGCGGTGGGCTGCATGGCCGAGCGGTACGGCAAGGAACTGGCCGAGGCGCTGCCCGAGGCCGACGGCGTGCTCGGTTTCGACGACTACACGGACATCTCCGACCGCCTGCAGACCATCCTGTCCGGCGGCATCCACGCCGCCCACACCCCGCGCGACCGGCGCAAGCTGCTGCCGATCAGCCCGGCCGACCGCCAGGAGTCGGCCGCCTCGGTGGCGCTGCCCGGGCACGCCCCGGCCGACCTCCCGGAGGGTCTCGCTCCGGCCTCGGGCCCCCGCGCGCCCCTGCGCCGCCGGCTCGACGGCTCCCCGGTCGCCTCGGTCAAGCTGGCCTCCGGCTGCGACCGGCGCTGCTCCTTCTGCGCCATCCCCTCCTTCCGCGGCTCCTTCATCTCCCGCCGCCCCAGCGATGTCCTGAACGAGACCCGCTGGCTTGCCGAGCGGGGCGTGAAGGAGATCATGCTGGTCTCCGAGAACAACACCTCCTACGGCAAGGACCTGGGCGACATCCGCCTGCTGGAGTCCCTGCTGCCGGAGCTGGCCGAGGTCGACGGCATCGAGCGGGTCCGGGTGAGCTACCTCCAGCCGGCCGAGATGCGCCCGGGCCTCATCGACGTCCTGACCTCCACCCCCAAGGTCGCCCCGTACTTCGACCTGTCCTTCCAGCACTCCGCGCCCGACGTGCTGCGCGCCATGCGCCGCTTCGGCGACACCGACCGGTTCCTGGAGCTGCTCGACACCATCCGGAGCAAGGCACCCGAGGCCGGCGTGCGCTCCAACTTCATCGTCGGCTTCCCCGGCGAGACCGAGTCCGACCTCGGCGAGCTGGAGCGCTTCCTGAACGGCGCCCGGCTGGACGCCATCGGTGTCTTCGGCTACTCCGACGAGGAGGGCACGGAAGCGGCGACGTACGACAACAAGCTGGACGAGGACGTCGTCGCCGAGCGCCTGGCCCACATCTCCCGGCTCGCCGAGGAACTGGTCTCGCAGCGCGCCGAGGAGCGTGTCGGCGAGACCCTGCGGGTCCTGGTGGAGTCCGTGGACGAGGAGGAGGGCGTCCACGGCCGTGCCGCGCACCAGGCGCCGGAGACCGACGGCCAGGTGCTCCTCACGAGCGGCGAGGGCCTGACCGTCGGACGTATGGTCGAGGCGAAGGTGGTCGGTACGGAAGGTGTCGACCTGGTGGCCGAGCCGCTGACCGGCTCGCTCGCGTGTAGTGAGGAGGCGGGCAGATGACCGGAGTCCCGGCATCCGCCGCGGGCGGCTCCTCCGGCGCGCACGGCGCCCGGGGGCCGGCCGTCGACGGCGCCCGGTCCGAGGTCTCCGGTTCTGCTTCGGGTCCGGCCACGGCCCCCGAGAGCGGCGGCAAGCCCGCGCGGGGCGGGAAGATCGCGGCCGCGGCCGTCAACCAGGCGAGCGTCTGGAACGTCGCCAATCTGCTGACGATGCTCCGGCTGCTCCTGGTCCCCGGCTTCGTGGCCCTGATGCTGGCGGACGGCGGCTACGACCCGGCCTGGCGCTCCCTCGCCTGGGCGGCCTTCGCCGTCGCCATGATCACCGATCTGTTCGACGGGCATCTGGCCCGCACCTACAACCTGGTCACCGACTTCGGGAAGATCGCCGACCCCATCGCCGACAAGGCGATCATGGGTGCGGCGCTCATCTGTCTGTCGGGTCTCGGCGATCTGCCGTGGTGGGTGACGGGGGTCATCCTCGGCCGGGAACTCGGCATCACCCTGCTGCGTTTTCTGGTCATTCGCTACGGCGTGATCCCCGCCAGCCGGGGCGGCAAGCTGAAGACGCTCACCCAGGGCGTGGCCGTCGGGATGTACGTCCTGGCATTGACGGGGTGGCTGGCCACCATGAGGTTCTGGGTGATGGCCGTGGCGGTCGTCCTCACGGTCGTGACCGGCCTCGACTACGTAAGACAAGCCATTGTGCTGCGCCGGCGGGGAATCGCCGAGCGCGCCGCGGCGTTGGAGGAGAAGGAAGCGTGAGTTCTCCGGCCACCGAACTGGTGCGACTACTGACCGTGAGGGGCGAGACCCTCGCCGTCGCGGAGTCGCTGACCGGTGGCCTGGTGGCGGCGGAGATCACCGGAGTCCCCGGCGCCTCCCGGGTGTTCCGGGGCTCGGTCACCGCCTACGCCACCGAGCTGAAGCACGAGCTGCTGGGCGTCGACGCCACCCTGCTGGCCCAGAGCGGAGCGGTGGATCCGCAGGTCGCGGCCCAGATGGCGGCCGGAGTACGCAAGGCGCTGGGTGCCGACTGGGGCATCGCGACCACCGGGGTCGCCGGCCCGGACCCGCAGGACGGAAAGCCCGTCGGGACCGTCTTCGTGGCCGTCGACGGCCCCCACACCGCACGGGCCGGTTCTGCCGGTGGCGGAAAAGTCGAGGCTCTGCGGTTGAACGGCGGCCGTGCGGAAATTCGTATGGAGAGTGTACGGAGCGTACTCGCAGTGCTCCTGGAGCAGCTTGCGGACGAACAGACTGGGAATGAGCGGGCACAGGATACGGAACGGAACGGGGGGTTTTGATGTTTGCAGCCCTGAGTGAACACGACATCGCTCCCCGCACGGCCGCGGCGCAAGGCGGTACGGTGGGGCGAGAAGGATGCGGCTACGCGGTCCGAGGAGGGAGCCACCGATGATTCTGCTCCGTCGCCTGCTGGGTGACGTGCTGCGTCGGCAGCGCCAACGCCAGGGCCGTACTCTGCGCGAAGTCTCCTCGTCCGCCCGAGTCTCACTCGGCTATCTCTCCGAGGTGGAGCGGGGGCAGAAGGAGGCTTCCTCCGAGCTGCTCGCCGCCATCTGCGACGCGCTGGACGTACGGATGTCGGAACTCATGCGGGAAGTGAGCGACGAGCTGGCGCTCGCCGAACTGGCCCAGTCCGCCGCGGCCACCGAGCCCGTGCCCACGCCGGTCCGACCGATGCTGGGTTCCGTGTCGGTGACCGGTGTGCCACCGGAACGGGTGACCATCAAGGCGCCCGCGGAAGCGGTGGACGTGGTCGCCGCGTGACACACGCCCGCGCGGCCTGAGAACCCGAAACGACTGAAGCCACGGCCGGCTCCTCCAGGAAGACCTGGACGAGCCGGCCGTGGCTTTTTGCCGTCTTTTGCCGCTCTCCGAGGTTTTCCGCCCCGTTCCTCCCGCTGTGCGCCCGTTTGCCGGTACCGCGTGGTGCGGTCATCGTGGGAGGACGTGACGGCGCCGAAACACCGGAGGAAGCGGATGTACGTCGTGAAGAGCCCGTTGGCGGACGCGGATCTGAAGACCGTGGCGGAGGCCCTGCAGGGCGCCCTGGTCGACCTGGTGGACCTCGCCCTGGCCGCCAAGCAGATCCACTGGAACATCGTCGGCCCCCGCTTCCGCTCCATACACCTCCAGCTCGACGAGGTCGTCGCCTCCGCCCGCACCCACTCGGACACGGTGGCCGAGCGGGCCTCCGCGCTGGGCGTACCGCCCGACGGGCGCGCCGCCACGGTGGCCTCCGGCAGCGGCATCAAGACCACTCCGGCGGGATGGATCAAGGACACGGACGCGGTCGGGGCGATGGTGGACGCACTCGGCTCGGTCATCACCCGCATGCGCGAGCGGGTGGAGGCGACCGGGGAGCCGGACGCCGTGTCCCAGGACCTGCTGATCGCGATCACCGCCGACCTGGAGAAGCACCACTGGATGTTCCGGACGGAAAACACAAAACGCCCTCGCGGGCGGCGCCCGGGACGCCCCCCCCCCCCGATGCCGGGTGGGCCGGTGTTGCATCGGTGAGCCCGTGGTGCGCCTCCCGCGCGGGACAGGCGACGGTCTAGCGTCCGGCTGGAGGTGGTGGCGGGCATGGTGGGGCGGACAGTGCGCCGGACGATCGCGCTCGGAGCCGGGGCGGTGTGGTGGTGGGCCGTGCTGCGGCTAGCCGTGGGCGACGGCCCGGGCGTGGTGGAAGCGGCCGTCGTGACCGGCGGGTGGGGGCTGAGCCTGCTGCCGGTGCACTGTGTACCGAAGGGACACGCGACGGGGGCCGGTCCGTTGGGGGGCCCGCCGGCCGCCTGGCGGGACGGGGACGTCACCAGGGCATCGCCACGCCCCCGTTCGGGCGAAGTATCTGACCCGTCGTGAAGGCCGAGGCGTCCGAGGCGAGATACAGCACCGCGTGCGCGACATCGTCCGGTACGCCGACCCGGCCGAGCGGGGTCAGCCGGGTCATCGCGGCCTCGGTGTGCGCCTGCGCCGCACGGTCGTGACGGTCGGTCATGGGAGTGCGGATCCAGCCCGGCGCGACCGCGTTGACCCGGATGCCGTGCGGACCGACCTCGGTGGCCAGCGTCTTCGTCAGCTGCACCACGGCCGCCTTCGCCGCGCCGTAGCAGAGCAGCCCGGCACCGCCGGTGTCGACCGCGCCCGAGGCCATGGTGACGATGCTGCCGCGGGTGCCCCGGGCCAGCATCAGGCGGGCCGCCTCCTGGCAGGCGTACAGCACTCCCTTGAAGTTGACGTTCAGCACCCGGTCGAGATCCTCGTCCCGGGTCTCCAGCACCGGACTGCTGTGCATGATCCCGGCGATCGCCGCCAGTACGTCCAGTCGCTCACAGGACCGGACCGCCTCGCCGGTCCGGTCCCGGTCGGTGACGTCGAGGACGTGGACCCGGGCCGTGCCGCCGCGCTCCTCGACCAGCGCGGCCGTGCCCTCCAGGCCGTCCGCGTCCCGGTCGGCACAGTGCACCGCCGCCCCCGCCTCGGCGAGCAGGACGGCGCACGCCCGCCCGATCCCGCCGGCGGCTCCGGTCACGAAGGCGGTGCGTCCGCTGAGGTCGTACGCGGTGAGGGCCATGCCGGCGACGGTACGAGCGATTCTGACGGTCCGTCAATTGTTTGGCGCGGCCGGCTTGAGTCCTGGATCGGATGGGGAGCGCGGGCCGTCAGCCGGAGAGGGGCGGCAGTGCGGGCACGGGTTCCGTCCCGGCCGGGGCGGGGGTGGGTGGTCAGCCGGTGCGGCGGGGGTATTTGTCGCGCCAGCGTTGGGGTGCGCCTGGTGCGGGAGCGGGACCGGACTGGCAGGTGGGGCACCAGTAAGTGGGGCGCTCCTGGGTGCCGTCGCCCTGGTCGGCCACCCGGACGGGAGTGTGGCAGCGCAGGCAGGGGCGGGGCGCGCGGCCGTAGACGAACAGGTCGTAGCGGTGCAGGCCGGTGGTCTGCCGGACCGGACGGTCACGGTTCATCTCCAGAAGCCGCTTGGCCAGACCGGGCAGCTTCTCCGCGCGGTCCGCGGGGAGCGCGCCGGCCGGCAGCCACGGAGTCACGCCGAGCAGGAAGCAGAGCTCGCTCTTGTAGACGTTGCCGATGCCGGCCAGATTGCGCTGGTCCAGCAGCGCCTCGCCCAGTTCGCGGGCGGGGTCCGCGAGGAGGTTGGCCAGCGCGCGCTCGGGATCCCAGTCCGGGCCGAGCAGATCGGGGCCCAGGTGGCCGACGACCCGCTCCTCCTCGGTGGTGCGCAGCAGCTCCAGGACCTGGAGGCGGTAGCCGACGGCCGTGCGGTCGACGGTGCCGAGCACCGCCCGGATCTGGTGCGCCGGGCCGCCCCGCCAGCGCTCACCCGTGCCGAACACCTTCCAGGCGCCCTCCATGCGCAGATGGGTGTGCAGGGTCAGGCCGCCCTCGAACCGGGTGAGCAGGTGCTTGCCGCGCGGGATGGTGTTCAGCACCCGACGGCCGCTGAGGTCGACCGTCGCGTACTTCGGCACGCGGAAGTCGCTGCGGGTCAGCGGCTTGCCCGCGAGGGCGTCGTGCAGCCGCCGCGCGGCCTGCCAGACCGTGTCACCTTCGGGCATGCGTCCAGGGTGCCACGGTGGGGCGCGGGGTGAGGGGTGGCGGTGAGGTGAAGTCGGCGGACCACCGGGCGGTCCCACCTCACCGACCGTCCGCCGAGGAGACTCCACCCCGCACGCCCGGCGGACGCCTGGGGGTGCTCACGGGCCGTGGCCGGTCATGTTCTCAGGCGCAGGCCGCGCGGTGTCGCCACGAATCCCGCCGCCTCCAGCAGGGCGCCTATGGGGGAGGTCAGGGCCTGGGCGCCGTTGATCCGTTCGACCGTGACCGTGCCGAGCGAGCCCGCGCGGGCCGCCCCGGCCAGCGCCTCGGCTGCCGTACGCAGGCGGGCGTCGTCCGCCGCCGCGGCGTCCGGCGTGGTGGGCCAGGCCAGCAGCGTCTTGCCTCCGCGCTCCATGTACAGCGTCAGCTCGCCCTCCACCAGGACGACCAGCGAACCCGCCTTGCGGCCGGGCTTGTGCCCGGCTCCGGTCGGCGGCTCCGGCCAGGGCAGCGCGGAGCCGTAGGCGTTCGCGGGGTCGGCCGCGGCGAGGACGACGGCGCGGGGGTCGGAGGCGGGGGTGCCGCCCGTGCGGCCGTTGCCGTAGCCGCGGTGCGGCGCCCGGCCGTAGGGGGCGGCGTTGTAGGGGGCGGAGCCGTACGGGGCGGGCGAGCCGTGGCGGGTGGGTCCGCCGCCGCGGGGGCCGCCGTAGCCGGGGGAGGCGAAGGGGTCGGCGAGGTCGCGGGAGCCGTTGCCGGCGGGTCCGTCCTCCGGCGGCCAGGTGAAGTCGCCGTCCAGGCCGGGGTGGGCGAAACCGCCGTCGGCCGTGTCAGGGGCGTCGGCGGACGCGTGGCCGTGCGGGGTGCCGTCCATGACGTCGAACGGGTTCGGGAACCCCGGCTCGGCGAAGCCGTTGGCGGCGGCCGGGGCGCCGAAGCCGTTCCGGCCGGCCGGGCCCGGCAGACCCTCGGTGCGCTCGCGGGCGTTCGCCACCGCGCGGAGCCGGTCCACCGCGCCGTCCATCGCGAACTGGGCCGCGCCCAGCCCCTCGACCACGTAACCGCGCCGGGCCTGGCCGCTCTCCTCGAAGACCGACAGCACCCGGTACACCGCCGAGAAGCCGCCCTCGACGCCCTCCGCGGCGACCGCGCCCCGGGTGACCACGCCGTGCCGGTCCAGGAGCGTGCGGGCCAGGGCGTGTGCGCGCACCGTGGTGTCCGGCTCGGCCGCCGGCAGCAGTGACCAGCGGCCGGCCACGGTCGGCGGGCCGGTGCGGGAGGCGGTGCGCGCGGCGGCCGTCAGGGAACCGTAACGACCGCGCGGGACGGCTCGCTTGGCACGGTGCGCGGTCGAGCCCGCCGTACGGCCCGAGCCCAGCAGGGCGCGCATCGGCGCCAGCGTGTCGTTGGTGAGCCGGCCCGACCAGGCCAGGTCCCACAGCGCGTCGGCCAGTTGGGGATCGGTGGCCTCGGGGTGCGTGGTGGCGCGGATCTGGTCGGCGATCTGCCGGAAGAACAGGCCGTAGCCGCCCGACAGGGTGTCGAGCACGGAGTGGTGGAGCGCGGTCAGCTCCAGCGGGTGGGGCGCCGGGAGCAACAGCGGGGCGGCGTCCGCCAGATAGAGGGAGACCCAGCCGTCCTTGCCGGGCAGGGCACCCGCGCCGGCCCACACCACCTCGCCGGCGGCGGTCAGTTCGTCCAGCATCGAGGGCGTGTAGCCGGCCACGCGGGAGGGAAGGACCAGTTTCTCCAGCGCCGAGGCCGGCACGGACGCACCCTGCAACTGCTCGACGGCACGCACCAGTCCGTCGATCCCCCGCACTCCGTGGCCCTTGCCGATGTGCTGCCACTGGGGCAGGAACTGGGCGAGCGCGGCGGGCGGCACGGGCTCCAGTTCGTGCCGCAGGGCCGCCAGGGAACGGCGGCGCAGCCGGCGCAGTACGGCCGCGTCGCACCACTCCTGGCCGATGCCCGCCGGGTGGAACTCGCCCTGCACGACCCGGCCGGCCGCGGCCAGCCGCTGCAGGGCACCCTCGGTGACCGCCACGCCCAGGCCGAACCGGGCCGCCGCGGTGGCCGAGGTGAACGGGCCGTGGGTACGGGCGTACCGGGCGAGGAGATCACCGAGCGGATCCTTGACCGGCTCGGTGAACGCCTCGGGGACACCGACCGGCAGCGCCGTGCCGAGCGCGTCGCGCAGCCGGCCCGCGTCCTCGACGGCCGCCCAGTGGTCGGCGCCCGCGATCCGCACCCTGATGGCCCGGCGAGCCCCGGCCAGCTCCCGCGCCCACTGCGGATCCGCGCCCCGCGCGACCAGCTCCGCGTCGGTCAGCGGGCCGAGTAGCCGGAGCACGTCGGCGGCGCCCTCCACGTCCTTGACCCGGCGGTCCTCGGCGAGCCACTGCAGCTCGCGTTCCAGCTCGGTCAGCACCTCGGCGTCGAGCAGTTCGCGCAGCTCCGCCTGACCGAGCAGCTCGGCCAGCAGCCGCGAGTCCAGGGACAGCGCGGCGGCGCGCCGCTCGGCCAGCGGGGAGTCGCCCTCGTACAGGAACTGGGCGACGTACCCGAAGAGCAGGGAGCGGGCGAACGGGGACGGCTCGGGGGTGGTGACCTCGACCAGGCGCACCTTGCGGGACTCGATGTCCCCCATCAGCTCGACCAGGCCGGGGACGTCGAAGACGTCCTGGAGGCATTCGCGGACCGCCTCCAGGACGATCGGGAACGAGCCGAACTCGCTCGCCACCTGGAGCAGCTGGGCCGCCCGCTGGCGCTGCTGCCACAGCGGGGTGCGCTTGCCGGGGTTGCGGCGCGGCAGCAGCAGCGCGCGGGCGGCGCACTCGCGGAACCGGGAGGCGAACAGCGCCGAGCCGCCGACCTGGTCGGTGACGATCTGGTCGACTTCCCCCTTGTCGAAGGCGACGTCGGCAGCGCCGACCGGTGCCTGCTCGCTGTCGTACTCGCTGCCGCCCCTCACCGGCTCCTGGTCGAGCAGGTCCAGGCCCATCAGATCGGCGTCGGGCAGGCGCAGCACGATGCCGTCGTCGGCGTGCATGACCTGCGCGTCCATGCCGTACCGCTCGGACAGCCGGGCGCCGAGGGCGAGCGCCCAGGGGGCGTGGACCTGGGCGCCGAAGGGGGAGTGGACGACGACCCGCCAGTCGCCCAGCTCGTCGCGGAAGCGCTCGACGACGATCGTGCGGTCGTCCGGGACATGGCCGCAGGACTCCCGCTGCTCGTCCAGGTACGACAGCACGTTGTCCGCCGCCCACGCGTCCAGGCCCGCCGCCAGCAGCCTGAGCCGCGCGTCGTCGCGGGACAGGGCGCCGACCTCGCGCAGGAAGGCGCCCACCGCGCGGCCCAGCTCCAGCGGCCGGCCCAGCTGGTCGCCCTTCCAGAACGGCAGCCGGCCCGGCACGCCCGGCGCGGGCGACACCAGGACGCGGTCGCGCGTGATGTCCTCGATGCGCCAGGAACTCGTGCCCAGCGTGAAGACGTCCCCGACGCGGGACTCGTACACCATCTCCTCGTCCAGTTCGCCGACCCGGCCGCCGCCCTTCTTGGGGTCGGACCCGGCGAGGAAGACGCCGAACAGGCCGCGGTCCGGGATGGTGCCGCCGGAGGTGACGGCCAGGCGCTGGGCGCCGGGGCGGCCGGTGACCGTGCCGGCCACGCGGTCCCACACCACGCGCGGGCGCAGCTCCGCGAACGCGTCCGACGGGTAGCGGCCCGCGAGCATGTCCAGGACCGCCGTGAACGCCGACTCCGGCAGCGAGGCGAACGGGGCCGCGCGGCGGACCACGGCGAGCAGGTCGTCGAACTGCCAGGTGTCCAGCGCCGTCATGGCGACCAGTTGCTGCGCGAGCACGTCCAGCGGGTTCGCGGGGACCCTCAGGGACTCGATCGCGCCCGAGCGCATCCGCTCGGTGACCACGGCCGCCTGGACCAGGTCGCCCCGGTACTTCGGGAAGACGACACCGGTGGAGACGGCGCCGACCTGGTGTCCCGCGCGGCCCACGCGCTGGAGACCCGAGGCCACCGAGGGCGGGGACTCGACCTGGACGACGAGATCTACGGCACCCATGTCGATGCCGAGTTCCAGGCTGGAGGTGGCGACCACCGCGGGCAGCCGGCCGGCCTTCAGGTCCTCCTCGACCAGGGCGCGCTGCTCCTTGGAGACCGAGCCGTGGTGCGCGCGGGCGATCACCGGGGGTGCGCCCGCGGCCGCGCCGGAGCCGCCCATCAGCTGGGCGGGGGAGTGGTGCTCCTCCAGCGTCTCGCCGGTCGCGCGCTCGTACGCGATCTCGTTCAGCCGGTTGCACAGCCGCTCCGCCAGGCGGCGGGAGTTGGCGAAGACGATCGTGGACCGGTGGGCCTGGACCAGGTCGGTGATCCGCTCCTCCACCTGCGGCCAGATCGACGGCCGCTCCCCGCCCTCGGCCGCGTCGGCCGCCGGGGAGCCGCCCAGCTCGCCCATGTCCTCGACCGGGACGACCACGGAGAGGTCGAACTCCTTGCCGGACTCCGGCTGGACGATCTCCGCCTTGCGGCGCGGGGACAGATACCGGGCCACCTCGTCCACCGGGCGGACGGTCGCCGACAGGCCGATCCGGCGGGCGGGCTTCGGCAGCAGCTCGTCCAGCCGCTCCAGCGAGAGCGCGAGGTGCGCGCCGCGCTTGGTGCCCGCGACCGCGTGCACCTCGTCCAGGATCACCGTCTCCACGCCCGTGAGCGCGTCGCGCGTGGCCGACGTCAGCATCAGGAACAGCGACTCGGGAGTGGTGATCAGGATGTCCGGCGGGCGGGTGGACAGGGCGCGGCGCTCGGCGGCCGGGGTGTCGCCGGACCGGATGCCGACCCTGACCTCGGGCTCGGGCATGCCCAGCCGCACCGACTCCTGGCGGATACCGGTCAGCGGGCTGCGCAGGTTCCGCTCGACGTCCACCGCCAGGGCCTTCAGCGGGGACACGTACAGCACTCGGCAGCGCTTCTTCGGGTCGGCCGGGGGCGGGGCCGAGGCCAGCTGGTCCAGGGCGGCGAGGAACGCGGCCAGCGTCTTGCCCGAGCCGGTCGGGGCGACGACCAGCACGTCCGACCCCTCCCGGATGGCCTGCCACGCGCCCGCCTGGGCCGCGGTGGGCGCGGAGAAGGCCCCCGTGAACCAGCCGCGGGTCGCGGGGGAGAAGCCGTCGAGGGCTCGGTGTGCGGAGCTGACCATGCGTCCATCCTGCACCCGCCCACTGACAATCGTCCTGACCTGCGCAAACGGCCGGGGGAGAGAGGGGGGTGCGGCGGGGCCGGGCGTGGGAAGCCGAGGCGGAGCGCTTGGGCGGGGCCGTGCAGGGCGGTGCGGGGCGGTGTGGGGCCGGTGCGGCGGCGGGCGGGGCGGACAATGGAGCGTATGGCGGGTTCAGGGGAACGGGCACGGCACTGGCGGTACGCGGATCTGCCCGGGGTCGACCTGCTGCGGGCCCGGTACATCCGCAAGACCTTCGTCCGGCACACCCACGAGACCTTCGTGATCGCGGCCATAGCGGACGGTGTGGAGGTCTTCCACCACCATGGCTCCGACGTCTCCGCCGGCTCGGGAGCGCTCGCCCTGATCAACCCGGACACCCCGCACACCGGCCGGGCCGGCGTACCGGAGGGCTGGCGGTACGGCGCGCTCTACCCGTCACCCGACGTGGTCGCCGCGATCGCCGCCGAGACCACCACCCTGCGGGGTACGCCCGGCTTTGTCAGCCCCGTCCTCGACGACCCCTCGACCGCCCGTCTGGTCCACCAGGTGCTGCGCGCCGCCGATGAGGGCAACGCGCTGGCCGCCGACACGCTCCTGCGGGTCGCCGTGACGAGGCTGCTGCGGCTGAACGGCGGCCCGCTGCCCCAGCGGCGGCCCGGAGCGGCCGGCGCCCGGATCGCGGCACGCGCGCGTGCGGTGCTGGAGGAGCGGATGGCGGAGCCTCCGACCCTGGAACGGCTGGCCGTGGAACTGGGGACCAGCCCGTTCGCCCTGCTGCGGGCGTTCCGCGACGCCTACGGCATGCCGCCGCACACCTGGCTGACCGACGTCCGCGTGCGCCGCGCCCGGCGGCTGCTGGACGCGGGTACGGCCCCCGCGGAGGCGGCCGTCGCCGTCGGCTTCACCGACCAGCCCCACCTCAACCGGCACTTCACCCGGATCGTCGGCGTGCCCCCGGGCGCGTACCAGCGCGAGCGGATGGCCGACGCGGGCACGTGAGCCGACGCGGGCACGTGAGCCGGCGCGGGCACGTGAGCCGGTGCGAGCGCACGAGCCGGTGCGAGCGCAAGAACGTACAAGACGCGAGGTGACGGCCGCCCGTACCGTCCGGGTCGTGACACAGCACATAGCTCTCAGGGACCAGACCGACGAAGGAGCGGACAAGCCGGATGCGGCCGTCGTACGGGACGCCCTCGGTGTGGGCGTCGCCGTGGGTCTGTCCGGATTCGCCTTCGGGGTGACCGCGGCCGGCAGCGGAATCGGCCTCCTCCAGACCTGCGCGCTCAGCCTCCTTGTGTTCACCGGCGCCTCCCAGTTCGCGCTGGTCGGAGCCCTCGCCGCCGGGGGCAGTCCGTTCACGGCCGCCGCCGGCGCCTTCTTCCTCGGCGTGCGCAACGCCTTCTACGGGCTGCGGCTGTCGCAGCTGCTCGCCCTCCCGCGCGCGGTACGGCCGTTCGCCGCCCAGTGGGTGATCGACGAGACCACCGCGGTGACCCTGGCACAGCCGAACCGGCGGGCCGCGCGGCTCGGTTTCACCGTCACCGGCCTCAGCCTGTACGCGCTGTGGAACCTCACCACGCTGCTCGGCGCGCTCGGCGCCAGGGCGATCGGCGACACGCGCGCGTGGGGCCTGGACGCGGCGGGACCCGCGGTGTTCCTGGCGCTGCTCGCCCCGATGCTGAGGACGGCCACGGAGCGCGCGGTCGCGGGCCTCGCCGTCCTGCTCGGCCTCGGACTGCTGCCCGTGCTGCCGGCCGGCGTGCCGGTGCTGGTGGCGGCACTGGCGCCCCCCCTCGCGCTCCTCGCGGAGGGGCGGCGCGGCGGCCGTACCCGACAGGACGCGCACGACGGCGCGAAGGAGGACCGGTGAACGTCTGGATCGCGATCGGCGTGACCGCCCTCGGCTGTTACGCCGCCAAGCTCGCCGACCTGCTCGTGCCGGCGCACACCGTCGAGCGGCCGTCCGTGCGGAGGCTCGCCGCCCTGCTGCCGGTCGCCCTCCTCGCCGCGCTCACCGCGCAGCAGACGTTCGCCGACGGGCACGCGCTGGTGCTGGACGCGCGGGCCGCGGGGCTCGGCGCGGCTGCCGTGGCCCTGGTGCTGCGGGCACCGTTCCTGCTGGTCGTGGCGGCGGCCGTGGTGGTGACGGCGGGCGTACGGGCCCTCGGCGGATAACGGTGAGGCGGCCCCTCGGCGGGCGACGGGTATGGCGGCCCCCTGGCGTGTGTGGCGGGTCGTCCTGGTGTGTGGCGGGCCGTCGGCGGGTGCGCGGCCGTGGTCGGCGAGGTGGGGCCGCCCGGTGGTCCGCCGACGGTGCGGGGCCGGTCCGCCACCGTGGGCCGGCTCAGCCCACGAAGCGGCCGTAGGCGCGCAGCGTCCGCAGGGCCTCGATCGTCACCATCGGGCGTGCCTCCAGCGCCGGGGCCGGGGCCCATCGGCGCCACCGGACCGGCCAGCCGCCGTCCTCCTGCTGCTCGGCGGCCAGCCGGTCCAGCGAGCGTGCCATCTCGTCGTCGGTGAACCACGCGCGCGCGAGCGACTCCGGACCGCGGGCGAAATCGTGCGGGAAGTGGTGCTCGCCCGGGGCGTAACCGGCGGCGACCGGGAACGCGTCGAGCCGGTCCGGGTCCAGCACCGCGAGCCGCTGGTCCCGCACCAGGCGCCCCAGCCGGTCGGCGGCGGCCTCCGCGCGCGGGCGGTCGGGAGCGGAGTCCAGGAAGGCCACGGCGGCCTGGACCTCGTAGGGGTGCGTCTTGTCCAGGGCCTCCACCGCCTGCCAGCAGAAGTCGGTGGCCCGGAACAGCCAGGCGTGCCAGACCTCGTTGCGGTGCAGCAGCCCGACCACCGGTCCGGTGGCCAGCAGCTCGCTGGGAGGGTCGTCCACGACCGGGACGAACGGCGCCGTCGGATACCCGCGCTGGCTCGGGTGGATCGCGGGCAGGGCGCCGTCGGGGGTGGAGACGGAGGTCAGATAGCGGCACACACGCTCCACGCGCTGCCCGCCGCAGTGCCCGATGGCGTCCAGGACGCGCAGCGCGTGCGCGGTGTGCAGGGGCTGGCTGACCGGACCGCGCAGATCCGGCTCCAGGGCGTGCCCGTACCCGCCGTCGTCGTTGCGGTAGGCGTCCAGTGCCGCTTCCACCGCCTCCGTGCTGCCGTGCAGGAAGTGGTAGGCGAAGAGATGCTGCTCCAGTACGCGCGCGGTGAGCCATACGAACTGTTCGGCGCGGAAGAGCGGGGAGTGCGCCGGGGGCGTGGAGGGGAGTGGGGAAGCTCCGGTTTCGGCCATGGGTCAGACCGTAGGGCGGAAAGCGGTCTCGCAGGCGCTGCCGGGCGGGGCCCACCCCCGGGGGCGGGATACTGGAGGCATGCGGTTGACGGTCTTCTGGCAGCGGATGGCGGAACACTTCGGTCCGGGGTACGCCGACACCTTCGCGCGCGACCACGTCATGTCCGAACTGGGCGGGCGCACGGTGAACGAGGCGCTGGACGCCGGCTGGGAGGCCAGGGACGTCTGGCGCGTGATCTGCGCGGTCATGGACGTGCCGGGCGAGAGGCGTTGACGCGCCGGGCGAAATGCCGGGCTTGCCGGACAGGAACGCGACAGTACGGCACCGATCTGTCACGAAGATCGCCGGCGGGCACCGGTTGTCGGAGGGGTGGGCGACACTGGGCGCGTGGCACCCACTGACGAGCACCCTCTGGCATCGCCCGCCGAGGCCGGCGAGCCGTCCCCGCGGCAGACGGCACCGGCCGCTACCACCCCGCCCGGCCGGTCCCCGGTCTCCGGCGCCGCCGCGCCCGAGAGCCGGATGCCGCGCTGGCTGCCGCGCGCCATGGTGCTCGCGCTGGCGCTGATCGCCACCTTCCAGTTCGGCAGCTGGGCCTTCCACCAGCTGACCGGACTCTTGATCAACATATTGATCGCGTTCTTCCTGGCCTTGGCGATCGAGCCCGCGGTGAGCCGGATGGCGGCCCGTGGCATGCGCCGGGGGCTCGCCACCTTCCTCGTCTTCCTCGGTCTGACCGTCCTCGCCGCCGGGTTCGTCACCTTGCTCGGGTCGATGCTGGCCGGACAGATCATCAAGATGGTCGAGGGCTTCCCGGACTACCTTGACTCGCTCATCAACTGGATCAACGAGACCTTCCACACGGAACTCAGACGAGTGGACGTCCAGGAAGGCCTGCTCCACTCCGACTGGCTGCGCAAGTACGCGCAGAACAGCGCCGCCGGCGTCCTCGACGTGTCCGCCCAGGTGCTCGGCGGGCTGTTCCGGCTTCTGACGGTCGGGCTGTTCTCGTTCTACTTCGCGGCGGACGGCCCCCGGCTGCGCCGGGCCCTGTGCTCCGTACTGCCGCCCGCGCGCCAGGCCGAGGTGCTGCGCGCCTGGGAGATCGCCGTCGACAAGACGGGCGGCTATCTGTACTCGCGCGGCCTCATGGCGCTCATCTCCGGCGTCGCGCACTACATCCTGCTCGAATCCCTGGGGGTGCCGTACGCGCCGGTGCTGGGTGTCTGGGTGGGCCTGGTCTCGCAGTTCATCCCGACCATCGGCACGTACCTCGCGGGCGCGCTGCCGATGCTGATCGCGTTCACCGTCAACCCCTGGTACGCGGTGTGGGTGCTGGGCTTCGTCGTGGTCTACCAGCAGTTCGAGAACTACATGCTGCAGCCCAAGCTGACCGCCAAGACGGTGGACATCCACCCGGCGGTCGCGTTCGGTTCGGTGATCGCCGGAACCGCCCTGCTGGGCGCGGTCGGCGCGCTGATCGCCATCCCGGCGGTGGCCACGCTGCAGGCGTTCCTGGGGGCGTACGTGAAGCGGTACGACGTCACGGACGACCCCCGCGTGCACGGGCACCGCGCGAGGAACCCGGCCGGACCCGGGATGCTCACGCGCGCGCGACAGCTCTGGGCCGCCCGCCGCCCCGGCGAGCAGCAGCGGCCGTAACCGGCCTCCGCGGCTCACCCGCCGGCGGGCGCTCTCAGAGGTGGTCGAAGAAGCGCGTCCACCAGGTCGCGTGGCCCTCGTGCGCGAGCCAGGTCACACCGTCGTAGGGCCGGTGGAGCAGCCGTTGCGGGACCAGCCGGTAGCCGAGGCCGGACAGGGCGGTGGCGATCCGGACGCGGTCCGCCTCCGACAGCGCCCCGTCACGGACGGCGTCGTCCAGGTCGTCGTGGCAGTCCGGCGCCGGAGTGGTGACCGCCGCCAGGTCGCCGTAGTTGCTCAGCCGCACGGAGAACGGCACTCCGGCTTCGGCCGCCTCGGCCGGGACGTCGAGACAGAAGGAGAAACTGGCGTCCTGGATGCCCTCGTCGAGCCGGCAGGGGCTTCCGAGTTCCCGGGTCAGCCGGTCCCGCAGCCCAATCGCGCGCCGTCGGGCCCCGGGGTGGTCGAAGCCGTCGGGGTGCTCCAGGTGGTGCGGTGCGGGCAGCCGGTCGAGCGCGTGCAGCAGGGCGCGCATCCGGGTGTCGTCGTTCATCTCCGCCATACCTTACGGAGGCCGCAGCGGCACCGACAGATGGCGTACGAGGACCACGACAAGGACGTGATCGAGTACGCGGTGCCCCACCTCGTGGCCACCATGCGCATGATGCGCAAGAGCGTCCACCCCGAGGCAATCCCCTGGCGTCAGCAGTACGGAGACTGAACCAAGGGCGAGACGAACCCGCTGGAGGTCACCGCCTTCCTGCTCGCGGAGCACATCAACCGGCTCACCGGCGACCAGGACTTCGCCACCCGTCTGATCACCAAGGTGCTGGCCTGCGCGGACCAGGACTGACGGGTCTCGCGGTCACGGCGCACCCGTGTTCACGACGGACCCGTGGTCACGAAGGGATCCGTGATCGTTTCGCCGACGCCGGGGAGCCGGGGCGCTGGGCCGTCGCGGTGAGGCGTCGCAGCGCGGCGTGGGCGGGCGGACCCCAGGTGCGCTTGCCGCCCGGGCGGCCGTGGACGCCTGCCTCTCCGATGTGGATGCAGGCGAGGGCCTTCAGCACCGCCCAGCCGCGGGCACGGCGAAGGGTCGCCGGGTCGGGCGCCGGGCGGTACGCCTCGTGGAAGCGGTCGACGGCGCCGTCCGGCAGCAGGAGCCAGGCGGCGGCGAGGTCGCAGGCCGGGTCACCCGCGAAGAGGTCGCCGAAGTCGATCACGCCGCAGAAGGTGCCGTCCGCGGTGAGGACGTTGGCCGGATGCAGGTCGCCGTGGAGCCACAGTGCCGGCCCCGTCCAGTCGGGCGCGGCGACGGCGTCCTCCCAGACCGTGCGGACCGCGTCCGGGTCGGGGACCAGCCCCCGCTCGGCGGCCGAGGCCAGCTGCTGCGCGAACCCCTCGGCATGGCCGGCCAGCGGGCCTCCACGGTCGCGGCCGGCCGGCGCCCCTTCGGGGGCGGGGCGGTGGAGAGCGGTCAGGAAGGCGGCCAAGGTGTCCGCCGCCTCCGCGGCGCGCGTGGCGGGGGCACGGTCGGCGGGCGTTCCCGGCACCCAGGTGGTCACCAGCCAAGGGCGCGGGAACCGCTCGGAAGGTTCGCTGAGGCGCTGCGGGACGGGAACCGGCAGGGGGAGGTGCGGGGCGAGGGCCGGAAGCCACTCGTGCTCCTTGCGCAGCAGTGCGTCCGCGGACAGCGTCGCCCAGGGCAGCCGGACGGCGAGATCGTCGCCGAGCCGCCACAGCTGGTTGTCCCAGCCGCGTGCGCCGAGCTCCAGGGGGAGACCGGCCAGGTCCGGATGATGGTCGCGCAGGAGATCCCGGACCAGGCCGGCGGTGATCTCGATCTCGGTAGGGGCCATGCGGAGCCACGGTAGTCGGCCGGCGACCGCGTGGTGCGCTTGACACCAAAATCGAACATCTATTCTTATGGGGGCTCAGGCAAGGCTTTCGGTTGGGGGCTTCGTTCCGATTCGCGGGTATATGTCCCTTGGTTATCCACAGGCTGGACCTGCGTCGGGGCGCATTGTCAGTGGCAGGCGTTAGCGTCTTTGACGTGAAGCGATCGACTCAAGCAAACCGGGTGGAACCCATGGCAGGAACCGACCGCGAGAAGGCGCTCGACGCCGCGCTCGCGCAGATTGAACGGCAATTCGGCAAGGGCGCGGTCATGCGCATGGGCGAGCGGTCGAGGGAGCCCATCGAGGTCATCCCGACCGGATCGACCGCGCTCGACGTCGCCCTCGGCGTCGGTGGCCTGCCGCGCGGCCGTGTCGTGGAGATCTACGGACCGGAGTCCTCCGGTAAGACGACCCTGACCCTGCACGCCGTGGCGAACGCGCAGAAGGCCGGCGGCCAGGTCGCCTTCGTGGACGCCGAGCACGCCCTCGACCCCGAGTACGCGCGCAAGCTCGGCGTCGACATCGACAACCTGATCCTCTCCCAGCCGGACAACGGCGAGCAGGCCCTGGAGATCGTGGACATGCTGGTCCGCTCCGGTGCCCTCGACCTCATCGTCATCGACTCCGTCGCCGCGCTCGTCCCGCGCGCGGAGATCGAGGGCGAGATGGGCGACAGCCACGTCGGTCTCCAGGCCCGTCTGATGAGCCAGGCGCTCCGCAAGATCACCAGTGCGCTCAACCAGTCCAAGACCACCGCGATCTTCATCAACCAGCTCCGCGAGAAGATCGGCGTGATGTTCGGCTCCCCGGAGACCACGACCGGTGGCCGGGCGCTCAAGTTCTACGCCTCGGTGCGCATCGACATCCGCCGCATCGAGACCCTGAAGGACGGCACGGAAGCGGTCGGCAACCGCACCCGTTGCAAGGTCGTGAAGAACAAGGTCGCGCCGCCCTTCAAGCAGGCCGAGTTCGACATCCTGTACGGCCAGGGCATCAGCCGCGAGGGCGGTCTGATCGACATGGGCGTGGAGCACGGCTTCGTGCGCAAGGCCGGCGCCTGGTACACGTACGAGGGCGACCAGCTCGGCCAGGGCAAGGAGAACGCGCGCAACTTCCTCAAGGACAACCCCGACCTGGCCAACGAGATCGAGAAGAAGATCAAGGAGAAGCTGGGCGTGGGGGTCCGGCCGGAGGAGCCCGCCGCCGAGCCGGGCGCCGACGCTGCGGTCGGCACCACGGCCGACGACGCGGCCAAGTCGGTGCCCGCCCCGGCAGCCGCCAAGGCCACCAAGCCCAAGGCCGCCGCAGCCAAGAGCTGACCCGTGACACGACGAACCGACTGGGCCGAGTACGAGTACGCCACCCCCGGTGCCCCACGGGGGAGGGGTGCCGGGGGCCACCCGGACTCCGCCCCGGACGGTGCCGACGGACACCGGGACGACGGGCACGAGCAGTACCGCGCACAGGGCCGGTACCGCGAGCGGGACGGGCACGGCTACGGCGGGCACGACGCGTACCGCGGAACCGGCGGGTACGAGGACGACGGCAGCGTGGACGCGGCCGGTGGGGGTGGTGAACCGCGCGGGGGCGGTTCGCTCGGCGACCGTGACCGCGGCCGGGGCTTCGGCGGACCCGGCGCCGCGCGCGACGGTGGCCGCGGGCGTGGCCGGCGGCGGCGCGGCTTCGGGGACGCGCCCGATCAGGACGAAGACGCCCCCTCCTCGGCGAGGGACGAGCGGGGGGAGTCTTCAGGGGACCCGGCTGAGCGGGCCCGGGCGATCTGCCTGCGCCTGCTCACCGGGACCCCCCGCACCCGCAAACAGCTCGCGGACGCCCTGCGCAAGCGGGAGATCCCGGAGGACGTCGCCGACGAGGTGCTGAACCGGTTCGAAGAGGTCGGGCTCATCGACGACGGCGCCTTCGCGGACGCCTGGGTGGAGTCCCGGCACCACGGCCGGGGCCTCGCCCGCCGCGCACTCGCCCGGGAACTGCGCACCAAGGGCGTCGACTCGGCACTGATCGAGGACGCCGTCGCCCAGCTCGACTCCGAACAGGAGGAGGCGACCGCCCGCGAACTCGTCGCCCGCAAGCTGCGCGCCACCCGCGGCCTCGACCGCGACAAGCGCCTCCGCCGGCTCGCGGGCATGCTCGCCCGCAAGGGCTATTCCGAGGGCATGGCCCTCCGCGTCGTCCGCCAGGCCCTGGAAGAGGAGGGCGAAGAGACGGAGTTCCTCGGGGACGGGGACTTCTGACGCGGTCACCGGGTACGGCTCTCCCGGGTCGGACCGGTGTGAACCGGCGTGGGGGTGGGGTCAACCCCCGCCTCCGGTGGGCGGGGTGACCCCCGGCGCAAGACGCCGGGTCACCGCAGTGCTCCGCCACCATCGCACCGGCGAGTCTGTAGGCGTGCCCAGCGCACACCACAGCCGACGCGTACAGCCGAAGAGAGCCCGTCCCCATGATGCTGCGTTACGCCCTGCAGACAGTCCGCGCCCGCAAGGCGGGCTTTCTCGGCGCCTTCCTCGCCCTGATGTGCGCCGCGGCTCTGATCACCGCGTGCGGCACCCTGCTCGACACCGGCCTGCGCGGCACCATCCGTACCGAACGCTACGCCGCCGCTCCCGTCGTCGTCTCCGCCGACCAGTACGTCCACCGCACCACCGTCAAGCACAAGAAGGGCAAGACCAAGGTCAAGCACAAGGCGAAACCCATCGCCGAACGTGCCTGGTTTTCCGAGCGGCTGCGCGGAACACTCGACCGCACCCCCGGCGTGGCCCGGGTCGTCCCCGAACTCACCTTCCCCGCCCAGCCCCTGCCCCGGGCCGGCACCGGCGGCCCCACCGCCTACGGCCATGCCTGGGAATCCGCCGCACTGACCCCTTACCGGCTGACCGCCGGCCGCGCCCCCGAGGCCCCGGGGGACCTCGTGATCGACGACGGCCTCGCGGAGCGGGCCCGGCTGCGGCCCGGCGACCGCCTCACGGTGCAGTCCACGCAGGCCTCGCGCGACTACCGGATCACCGGTATCGCCGCCCCGGCCACCGCCGTGCGCCACCAGACGTCCCTGTTCTTCTCCGCCGCCGAGGCCCGCCGGCTGGCCGGACACCCCGGCCAGGTCAGCGCGTTCGGGGTGCTGCCGGCCAAGGGGACGGATCCCGAGCAGGTGCGCCGGGCCGTGGCGCGGGCGCTGCACGGCACCACGGCCCAGGTGAGCACCGGCGACGCCCGCGGCCCCGTCGAGTTCCTGGACGCCGCTGCCGCCCGCACCCGGCTGGTCAGCATGGGCGGTGCCATGGGCGGCACGTCGCTGCTGGTGGCCATCCTCGTGGTCGTCGGCACCTTCGCGCTCACCGTCCAGCAACGCCATCGCGAACTCGCCCTGCTCCGGGCCATCGCCGCCACCCCCGGGCAGATCCGCGGGCTGCTCGGCCGGGAGGCGCTGATCGTCGGCGCGGTGGCGGGCACCACCGGCGCACTGCTCGGGCTGCCGCTGGGCGGCTGGCTGCACTCCCGGTTCGTCGCCCTCGGCGCCGTACCCGACACGCTCGAACCCACCGTCGGTGTCTCCCCGCCGCTGGCCGCCCTCGCCGCCACCCTGCTCGGCTCCTGGGCGGCGGCCCGGATCGCCTCCCGCAGGATCACCCGGATCCGCCCGGTCGAGGCCCTGGCCGAAGCCAGGACCGAACGCACCCGACCAGCATGGGGCCGGATCGCCGCCGGGCTGCTGCTCCTCGCCGGCGGAGTCGTCCTCGTCGTCGTCCTCGCCTCCCTGCGCACCGAGCCCGCCTCGACTCCCGTGACCTTCCTCGCCGTCGTCGTCCTTTCCACCTCCGTCGCCCTGCTCGGCCCCGTCCTGGTCAGGGCCGCCGCACTGCTGCTCGCCGGCCCGCTGCGGCTCACCGGCCACGGTGGCAGGCTCGCCACCGCCAACCTGCGCGGCAACGCCGCCCGCATGGCCTCCGTCGTCACCCCCCTCACTCTGCTCGTCGGCATGACCTGCACCGTCCTCTTCGTCCAGGACACCCTCGGCGACGCGGCCCGCACCCAGGCCCGCGAAGGCGTCCGGGCCGACTGGGTCGTCGCCGCCCGGGGGCCAGGCGTCCCCGGCGAGGCCGCCGAACGGCTGCGCGCACAGCACGACACGGTCACCGAGGTGGTCCGCACGACCGTCCGCGTCGGTCTCGACAAGTACCCCGCGCAGGGCGTCACCCCCGCCGGACTGACCCGCACCTGGGACCCGGAGGTCACCGCCGGCTCCCTCGACCGGCTCGGCGACGGCACCGTCGCCGTCAGCCAACTGGCCGCGGACCAGCAGCATCTGAAGCCCGGAAGCTCCCTGAAACTCACGCTCGGCGACGGCACGCCCGTCACGCTCACCGTCGCCGCCGTCTACACCCGGGGTCTCGGCTTCGGCGACCTCACCTTCGCCCACGACCTCGTGGCCCACCACGTCGACAACCCGCTCGCCTCCTCCGTCCTCGTCAGCACGACCCGCACACAGAGACAACTCACGACTACGCTCCGTGAGTTCCCGGGGGTGCGTATTCTTTCGCCGGCTGCCGCCGACTCCCTCCAGGCCGACCGGCAGCAGACGAACGCCGAGGTCAACTACCTCGCCATGGGACTCGTGCTGGCGTTCACCGCCATCGCCGTCGTCAACACGCTCGCCATGTCGGTCGCCGAACGTGTCCGGGAGTTCGCGTTGCTGCGTCTCGCCGGCGCGACCCGCCGTCAGGTGCTGCGCATGCTGCGCACCGAGGTGCTGTCCGTGCTGTTCCTCGCCACCGCGCTCGGCAGCGGTATCGCCCTCGCGGTGCTCACCGCGTTCAGCGTCGGCATGACGGGCCGGCCCGCACCGACGGTCGCCCCGCTGCTCTACCTCGGCGTGGTCGCCGTCGCCGGTGTCCTCGTGCTCGCGGCCAGTGCCGTACCGGGGCGGGTGGCGTTGAGGGTGCGGGCGGTGACGGTCGCTACGGCGAAGGAGTAGGAGACGGGGCAGGAGTAGGAGCAGGGGGAAGGAGTAGGAGACGGAGCGGAAGCAGGAGCAGGAGACGGCGCAGGGGCAGCACCTGCGCCGTCGTCGGCGGGCGCGCCGCGCTCACGGCTCTTCGCCGGCGGGCGCGTCGTACTCACCGCACTTCGTCGGCGGGTACGCCGCACCCACCGCTCAGGACGTCACCGGTGTCACGGGCAGGCCCTCGGCGCGCCAGGCCTGGAAGCCGCCGACCAGGTCCGTCGCCCGGTGCAGGCCCAGTTGGTGGAGGGAGGCGGCGGCGAGGCTGGAGGCGTAGCCCTCGTTGCAGATCACCACGACACGCAGGTCGTGTCCGGTGGCCTGGGGGAGGCGGTGGCTGCCCCGGGGATCGAGGCGCCACTCCAGTTCGTTCCGCTCGATCACCACGGCGCCGGGGATCAGCCCGTCCCGTTCGCGCAGGGCCGCGTACCGGATGTCGACCAGCAACGCCTCACCGGACCGCGCCTCCGCGTGCGCCTCGCGTGCCTCGATGCGCCGGTATCCCGCGCGGACCTGTTCCAGCAGCGCGTCGATGCCGAGGGGTGCTTCACCCGGAACGGCGCTCTCGTGGGTCACCTCGGCCACCGCCGACCGCTCGCTCGTGCCGCTCACTGCCAGTCCTCCGGGCGTTCGACCTGCTCCAGGCGCAGCACCTGGCCCGAGCGACTGTAACGGCGGATCCGGGGCAGCGGCGGGTAGTAGGCGTGGACGGAGATCGCGTGTCGGTCGCGGGACTCGTTGAGCACCTCGTGCACATGGTGACGGCCGAAGACGCGGCCCTGTCCGGGGGATAGCCGGCGTACGCGGTCCACGTCCTCGGTGAGTTCCAGGGTCTTCCAGCCGTCGGTGGGCAGCCGCGCGGCGAGGGAGTACTCCGTGAGATCGCCCGAGGCGGTGAGGAAGGCGCCGACCGAGTCGGCGTGGTCGTGCCAGCCGGTGCCGGAGCCGGGCGGCCAGCCGATCAGCCACGCCTCGCTGCCACCGGGGCCGTCCAGCCGTACCCACGTACGGCCTTCGGGATCGAGCGGCAGGGAGGCGATCAGCTCGGCGTCGGCCGCCGTTCGCCGGACGAAGTCGAGGAGGTCCGCCTGGGTGGGCGCCGTGCCGGCGGCCGGGGACGCGGACGAGGGCAGGGAAGGGGAGGGCAGGGAAGGGGAGGGGACAGACACGTGCACCGTCCTGAGGGGTCGCGGAAGCGGGCGCGCGACGGCGCCCGGAAAGGGAAGGGGACGCGAATCAGCAGGACGGGCGACACACGCAGCCCGCGTAGCGGACGAGGTCCATGTGGACCCTCCGCCACAGGCGCACACAGGTGTCGGTCACGATCCGGAGTACAGCATGCTGCCGTAGTCCGGTCAACCGAGTGTCACTCTGCGGACGCAGGGTGCGGGCAGGGGCCGTTCCGGCGCGTGCGGCGTCTCCGCGCGCAGGCCCGGTGCATGAGCAGGCGTACGGCCGGCGCGGAGTCGCCGCACGATCCGCGACCGTCGAAGCAGGCGCCGGCGCGCGCTGTTCGCACGCCCCGGCACACGGTCAGCGCGCGCCCGAACCGGCCCGCGCCGCCGTCTGCTCCTCCTGCGGAAGCTCCTGCTCCCGCTCCGCCCGCCCCGTGCCGCCCAGCGTGGCCTCGGCCGCCGCGTACAGGTCGGCCGGGCGGACGCCGCTCAGCGCGGTGACCAGGTGGCCGTCGGGGCGTACGAGCAGCACGCTGTGCGCCGGCGCACCCGGGTAGCTCTCGGCGACGAGCAGTTCGGCGGGGTGCGGCAGCGCGGAGACGGCCGCCGCGAGCCGGGGCATCACCCCCGCGGACCTCCAGTGCTTGCGGTCCCAGACACCCGTACCGGGTGCGATCAGGACGACCAGCAGCGCACCGCGGCCGAGCCTGTCGCGCAGCTGGACGAAGGAACCGTCCTCCGCAGTGACCCGGACGTCGGTGACCGGCGCCCCGGGCGCGGTCTCGACCGGGATGACGCCCTCCAGATGCCGGGGCGCGAGCGGTGAGTCGCCGTGCGTGCCGGGCGCGCCCAGCGGACCGCGTCCCAGGTGACCGTCGGTGAGCAGCGCGTCCTGGCTGCGGGCCGCACCCGGCACGATGTGGCGCAGCCCGCCCGCGCCGCGCAGCACCGGCAGCACCTGGTCGGCGGCGCGCAGCCGGGCGGCGACCACCGCCCGCCGCTCGGTCTGGTAGCTGTCCAGCAGGGCCTCGTGCGGGCCGTGGTGCCAGGCCGTGCCCAGTTTCCAGGCGAGGTTGTCCGCGTCCCTGAGCCCCTCGTCGAGCCCCTGTGTGCCGAGCGCGCCGAGCAGGTGCGCCGCGTCGCCCGCGACGAAGACCCGGCCGGCACGCCACCGGCGGGCCAGCCGGTGGTGCACCGTGTGGACACCGGTGTCGAGCAGGTCGTACGCCGGTGCGGTGCCGTCCGACCAGCCCGCGAGGGTCTCGCGGATCCGGGAGAGCAGGGCCTCGGGCGTGACCAGGTCCTTGCCCGGGGGCAGCAGCCAGTCCAGGCGCCACACGCCGTCCGGGAGGGGGCGGGCGGTCACCTCCCCGGCCGAGGGCCCGGACGACCGCCACGGCGGCATCCGATGGAGCAACGCCTGACCCTCCCAGGGAAGTTCCACGCGCAGCGCGGCGACCGCGTGCCGCTCCACCGCCGTACGGCCCGGGAAGCGGATGTCCTGGAGTTTGCGCACGGTCGAGCGGGGGCCGTCGCAGCCGACCAGGTAGCTCCCGCGCCACCAGGTGCCCTCGGCGCCGCGGGTGTGCGCGGTGACGCCGGAACGCTCCTGCTCGATCGCGTCCACGCGGCCGTCCGTCACCAGCCGGACCAGGGGCTGCGCCGCGATGGCCGCGCGCAGGAACCCGGTGAGGAGGTGCTGGGCGATGTGCAGCGGGGCGGGCTCGTCGGCGGTGAAGGCGAGCTCGCTCATCACCTGCCTGCGCCGCAGGGACCGCCATCCCGTCCAGCGCAGGCCGTGCTCACCGAGTGCGACACCGGTCAGCCGTTCCAGCAGGGCGGCGGTGTCCTCGCGCAGGACGACGGTGCGTGCCGGGCGGGGTTCGTCCTTGCCGGGGCCCTCGTCCAGGACGACGGCCGGCACCTCCTGCCGGGCCAGGGCCAGGGCGAGCGTCAAGCCGACGGGCCCCGCTCCGACGATGATCACCGGGTCCATGACGCCGCGCCCCCCGCCCGTGACGATGCCCTGACGGAGACAAGTGAACAGGAAGGTGGAACGGGGTGCACGATCACACAACGTATGCAACCCATTGGCGGAGTTTGCGTCAAGCGACCGGAGGCAGTGGCGATCACGCCACTGCCTCCGGGTGGTGCATTCGGGTCTGAGCGGGCGTCAGACCGCGGTGCCGGTTCCCGCCGCGCCCGCGATGTCCGCGGTGTCCTGGACTCCGAGCACCGCGCCGGTCGACTTCTTGCGCCGCCGCAGCCGGCCCTCCAGCCAGCCGGCGAAGGAGGTCAGCGTGAAGTTGATGACCACGAAGATCACGGCGACGACGGTGAAGGAGGCGATGGTGTTGGCGCCGTAGTAGCCGCTCATCGTGCTGGCCGAGGCGAGCAGTTCCGGGAAGGTCAGGACCGCGCCGCCGAGTGCCGTGTCCTTCACGATCACGACCAGCTGGCTGACGATCGCCGGGAGCATCGCGGTGACCGACTGCGGCAGCAGGATGAGCCGCATCACCTGGTTCTTGCGCAGTCCGATCGCCATGGCCGCCTCGGACTGGCCCTTCGGCAGGGCGAGGATGCCCGCGCGGACGATCTCCGCGAGCACCGACGCGTTGTACAGCACCAGGCCGGTGACGACTGCGTACAGGGGACGGTCGTCCGAGCTGACGTCGGTGTACTGCGCGAACAGGGCGAGCCCGAAGATCATCAGGACCAGCACGGGGATGGCGCGGAAGAACTCCACGACCACCGCGACCGGGACACGTATCCACGCGTGGTCCGAGAGACGGGCGATGCCGAGGACGGCGCCCAGGGGGAGGGCGATGACCATGGACAGGGCCGCGGCCTTCAGGGTGTTCTGCAGACCCGGCCAGATGTACGTCGAGTAGGCCTCGGTGCCGTTGAAGAAGGGCTTCCAGAGTGCCCACTCCAGCTGGCCCTTGTCGTCCAGAGCCTTGTAGACCCACCACAGGACGGCCGCGAGGACGACGAGGAAACCCGCCGTGTAGAGGATGTTGCGCCGCTTGGCCCGGGGGCCCTGGGCGTCGTACAGGAGCGCACTCATCGCTTCACCGCCACCTTCTTGCCCACCCAGCCGAGGATCAGACCGGTCGGCAGGGTCAGACAGCAGAACCCGAAGGCGATGATCGCGGAGATCAGCAGCAGTTGCGCCTCGTTCTCCACCATCTCCTTCATCAGGAGTGCCGCTTCCGCCACGCCGATCGCCGCCGCCACGGTGGTGTTCTTCGTCAACGCGATCAGCACGTTGGTCAGCGGGCCGACGGCCGCGCGGAAGGCCTGCGGCAGCACGATCAGGCCGAGCACCTGTGTGAAGCCGAGGCCGAGGGCCCGGGCCGCCTCCGCCTGGCCGACCGGAACCGTGTTGATGCCGGCGCGGATCGCCTCGCAGACGAAGGCCGACGTGTAGACGATCAGACCGAGCACGGCCAGCCGGAAGGTACTCGTCTCGACCTGGTCCGAGCCCAGGGTGACGTTCAGCGTGTCCTTCAGCCCGAGCGAGGCGAAGAGGATGATCACCGTGAGCGGGATGTTCCGCACGATGTTCACGTACGCGGTGCCGAAACCGCGCATCAGCGGCACCGGGCCCACCCGCATGGCGGCCAGCAGGGTGCCCCAGACCAGGGAGCCCACGGCGGACAGCAGTGTCAGCTGCACCGTCGTCCAGAAGGCTCCCAGCACGTCGTACTTGTCAAGAAAGTCGAACACGATCTCCCGCGCTTCCGCGTGTAGGGATGCCCGGGTGCGCCGGCCTCGCGGACGACGCACCCGACGGCATTGCCTCAGCTCTTGATGTCACCGATCTTCGGAGCGGGCTCGTTCTTGTAGCCGGCCGGGCCGAGGTTCTTGTCCACGGCCTTCTGCCACGAACCGTCGGCGACCATCTCCTCCAGGGCCTTGTTGATCTTGGCCTTGAGGTCGCTGCCCTTCTTGATGCCGATGCCGTAGTTCTCGTTCGTCATCTTGAAGCCGCCGAGCTTGAACTTGCCCTTGAACTGCGACTGGGAGGCGTAACCCGCGAGGATCGAGTCGTCCGTGGTCAGCGCGTCGATCGCCTTGCTCTGCAGACCGGTCAGACACGCCGAGTACGTCGGGTACTGCTGCAGCTGCGCCTTGGTCGCCAGCTTGGCCTTGACGTTCTGCGCCGACGTCGAGCCGGTCACCGAGCACAGCTTCTTCTTGTTCAGGTCCGCCGGCGACTTGATGGTGTTGTCGTCCGCGCGGATCAGCACGTCCTGGTGGGCCAGCAGGTACGGGCCGGCGAAGTCGACCTTCTGCTGACGCTCCGGCGTGATCGAGTAGGTCGCGGCGATGAAGTCGACGTCACCGCGCTGCAGCATGGTCTCGCGGTCGGCGCTCTTCGACTCCTTCCACTCGATCTGGTCGGCGCTGTAACCGAGCTTCTTGGCGACGTAGGTGGCGACGTCGACGTCGAAACCGGAGTAGCCCTGCGGGGTCTTCTGGCCGAGGCCCGGCTGGTCGTACTTGATGCCGATGGCGATCTTCTTGCCACCGCCGGACGAGCCGCCGTCGTCCTTCTTGTCGCCGCCGCACGCGGTGGCGGTCACGGAGAGGGCGAGGAGGACGGCCGAGGCGGCGGTGACCTTGCGGAGCTTCATGGTGAACATCCTTCTGAGTGGTGAGGAACGAGTCCCTGGGACGCGGACGACGCGGCCTGGCGGTGCGGGCGGCCGGAGCGGCGGCGTCAGTGGTGCAGGATCTTGGACAGGAAGTCCTTGGCCCGGTCGCTGCGCGGGTTGCTGAAGAACTGGTCGGGCGCGGACTGTTCAACGATCCGCCCGTCCGCCATGAAGACCACACGGTTCGCGGCAGAGCGTGCGAAGCCCATCTCGTGGGTGACCACGATCATCGTCATGCCCTCGCGCGCGAGCTGCTGCATGACCTCGAGGACCTCGTTGATCATCTCCGGGTCGAGAGCGGAGGTCGGCTCGTCGAACAGCATGACCTTCGGGCCCATCGCCAGCGCCCGCGCGATCGCGACCCGCTGCTGCTGGCCGCCGGACAGCTGGGCGGGGTACTTGTCGGCCTGCGTGCCCACGCCGACCCGGTCCAGCAGGGCCCGGGCCTTCTCCTCGGCCTGCTTCTTGTCCGCCTTGCGGACCTTGACCTGGCCCAGCATCACGTTCTCGAGCACCGTCTTGTGCGCGAAGAGGTTGAACGACTGGAACACCATCCCGACGTCCGCCCGCAGCCGGGCCAGCTCGCGGCCCTCGTGCGGCAGCGGCTTGCCGTCGATCGTGATCGTGCCGGAGTCGATGGTCTCCAGGCGGTTGATGGTGCGGCACAGGGTCGACTTTCCGGACCCGGAGGGCCCGATGACCACGACGACCTCGCCGCGGGCGATCGTCAGGTCGATGTCCTGGAGCACGTGCAACGCGCCGAAGTGCTTGTTGACGCTCTTCAGGACGACCAGTTCGTCGGACGTGGCCGCGTCCTCCTTGGCCACCGTTACTTTGGTCATCGCTCTCGGGCTCCGTCCTCCTCGGGTTTCCGAGGACAGTAGTGAGGGGCTGTGACCTGCGTCATCACATCTGAGGGAGATCTGAGCATCACGATCCGATAGCAATCGGACACTTGTCGTAGCACTTGTGCCCTGTGCGTATATCGGCCGGGTAACGGAAGCGGCGGGCAACCGGAACCCCCTTGACGCCGTCCTTGTCCATCAGCGTCACTGCCTTGGTGCACACGCGTGTGTGCGTGATCCGCACGACCGATGAACCGAGACCGTACGACCACTGAACCGGAGGGGGCCGGGATGAGACTGCTCCTCGTCGAGGACGACAACCACGTCGCCGCGGCCCTGTCCGCCGTCCTCGCGCGGCACGGCTTCCAGGTCACCCACGCGCGCAGCGGCGAGGAGGCCCTCCAGGCACTCGTCCCCGAGGGCGCGGGCTTCGGTGTCGTCCTGCTCGACCTCGGCCTGCCCGACCAGGACGGCTACGAGGTCTGCGGCAAGATCCGCAAACGCACCAGCATCCCGGTGATCATGGTCACCGCCCGCTCCGACGTCCGCTCCCGCATCCACGGACTCAACCTGGGCGCGGACGACTACGTCGTCAAGCCGTACGACACCGGGGAACTGCTCGCCCGCATCCACGCCGTCAGCCGGCGCACCGTCCACGAGGACCCGACGGCCGACGGCGACAGCGCCCTGCTCCTGGGCTGCGTCCGGATCGAACTGCCCACCCGGCAGGTCAGCGTGGACGGCGCCGCCGTCCAGCTGACCCGCAAGGAGTTCGACCTGCTCGCGCTGCTCGCCCAGCGGCCCGGGGTGGTCTTCCGCCGGGAACAGATCATCAGTGAGGTCTGGCGCACCAGTTGGGAGGGGACGGGCCGCACCCTGGAGGTGCACGTCGCCTCCCTGCGCGCCAAACTGCGCATGCCCGCGCTGATCGAGACCGTACGCGGCGTCGGCTACCGGCTCGTCGCCCCGGCCGCCTAGCGGGGACGGGTGCGCACACGCCTCCTCCCGCTGCTCATCGTCCTGTTGGCGGCCGTCCTGCTCGCGCTGGGCGTCCCGCTCGCCGGCAGCGTGGCCGCCGCCCAGCAGCAGCGCGTCGTCGTCGACCGCATCGACGACACGGCACGCTTCGCGGCGCTCGCCCAGTTCGTCACCGACGCGCCCGGCGGCTCCCGCCGCACCAGCACGGACGAGCGCCGGGAGAGTCTGCGCAGCGAGCTGGAGAGCTACTACGGCGTCTACGGCATCCGCGCGGGCGTCTTCTACCGCAACGGCTCCGCGATGGCCAACGCGCCCGACGACTGGCTCGTACCGCAGTCGGGGGAGGTCCGCCGGGCGTTCGGCGAGGCCCTGCTCAGCAGGCGCAGCCACGACCCGGGACAGGTGTGGCCCTGGCAGCGCGGCCGGCTCGTCGTCGCCTCGCCGGTGATCCGGGACGGGGACGTCGTCGCGGTGGTGGTCACCGACTCGCCCACCGGACAGCTGCGGTCGCGGATCCTGCGGGGCTGGCTGTTCATCGGGGCCGGCGAGATCGCGGCCATGCTGCTCGCCGTCGGCGCGGCGCTGAGGCTGACCGGGTGGGTGCTCAGACCGGTACGGATCCTGGACGCCACCACCCATGACATCGCCACCGGGCGCCTGAAGTCCCGGGTCGCGGTCGGTGGCGGCCCGCCGGAACTCAGACGGCTGGCCCGTTCGTTCAACGAGATGGCGGACAACGTCGAGGCCGTGCTGGAGCAGCAGCGCGCCTTCGTCGCCGACGCCTCGCACCAGTTGCGCAACCCCCTCGCCGCGCTGCTGCTGCGCATCGAACTGCTCGCCCTCGAACTCCCGGAGGACAACGAGGAGATCGCCTCGGTCCGCACCGAGGGCAAGCGCCTCGCGCAGGTCCTGGACGACCTGCTCGACCTGGCGTTGGCCGAGCACGCCGAGGCCGACCTCCGGCTGACCGACATCGGCGCGCTGACCGAGGAGCGGGTGGCCGCGTGGGCACCGGCCGCCCAGGCCAAGGGCGTCCGGCTCGCCGGCGACTGTCCGCCGACCACCGCCTGGGCCGACCCGATCGCCCTGTCCAGCGCCCTGGACGCGGTGATCGACAACGCCGTGAAGTTCACCCCCGAGGAGGGCACGGTCGATGTCGCCGTCTGCGTCGACGGCGACACCACCACCGTCGTGGTCACGGACACCGGGCCCGGACTCACCGACGAGGAACTCGCGCGCGTGGGCGATCGTTTCTGGCGCAGCGGCCGGCACCAGAACGTGAAGGGCTCGGGCCTCGGCCTGTCCATCAGTCGCGCCCTCCTCGCGGCGGGCGGCGGCTCGATCGACTACGCCCACCACGAGCCGCGCGGACTCCGGGTGACGGTCAGGGTGCCGCGGCACGGGGAGGCGCGCGGGGAGACCGCGGGCGTCGCGCCGTAGGCGTGCGGGCACGGACGGGGACGGACGTGAGGGGCGTCGTGCTGGGAGGGCGTGCGGGCACGCGCGGGGGCGCGGTGGGCCTCGCGCCGTAAGGGGTGCGGACACGGGCAGGGGCGGATGCCACGAGCGTCGTGCCGGAGGACCGTTCGGGTACGGGCGGGCGGGGAGGCTGCGGGGGCCGTGGCGCGGGGAGTGCGCGGCACGGCGGCGTCGGTCGGGGCGGGCCCCGGCCTTCGTTGTCGCCTTCCGCCCGGGGGCGGCGGTCTCCTACGGTTTCACCGACCGGTAGTAGCGGCGGGCGCCCTCCTGGAGGGGCAGGGGGTCGGTGTAGATGGCGGTGCGGAGGTCGACCAGCTGGGCGGAGTGGACGTGGGCGCCGATGCCGTCGCGGCTCTTGATCACCGTACGGGTCACCCATTCGGTCAGCCGGGGATCGACGTCCGCACGGGTCATCAGCACGTTGGACACGGCGATCGTCGGCACCTGCGCACCCTGCTGGACGTTCGGGTAGGCGGACTCGGGGATGTTGGTGGCCCGGTAGTAGCGTGCGCCCTCGCCCTGGCCGTGCAGCCGGGCGACGAGGTCGTCGTCGATCGGCACGAACCGGAAGGCGCGCTTCTTCGCCAGCGTGACCAGTCCGTTCGTAGGCAGACCGCCGGACCAGAAGAAGGCGTCGATCTTGCCCTCGCGCAGCCGCGCGGGCCCGGTGTCGATGCCGTCGGCCACCGGCGTGATGTCCTTGTGCGGATCGATACCGGCGGCCCGCAGTACCCGCTCGGCTATCAGCCGCACGCCCGAGTCGGGCAGCCCGGTCGCCACCCGCTTGTGCCGCAGATCGGCGACGGTCCTGATGTCCGAGTCGCGGGGCACGACGAGGTGCACGTAGTCGTCGTAGAGCCGGGCCACGCCCCGCAGCCGGCCGGAGCCGCTGCCGTGCCGCAGCTCGTACGTCGCCACCGCGTCGGCCGCCGCGATGGTGAAATCGGCCTGGCCGGTCGCCACCCGCTGGACGTTCTCCTGGGAACCGGCGCTGTTGAGCAGCTTCACCTTCAGACCCGGCATGTCCCTGCCCAGCTCGGTGCGCAGCCGCTCGCCGTACTCCTGGTAGACCCCGCGGGGCGTCCCGGTGCTGAACACGATCGTTCCGCTCGGCGGCTTCTCGCCCAGGGGCAGCAGCCACCACAGCAGCAGCCCGAGGGCCACGGCACCGACGACCGCGCCCTGCAGTGCTCGGCGCCTGCCGAGCCGGGGGAACACCTTGGACATGCGGCGATCCTGCCAGGCGACGTGCGGGGCTGACCAGGGCCGGGGTCACTCCTGGAGGGGGAGCGGTCGCGGCGGGGGCCGGTGCGGGGCAAGGGAGTGGGGTGTGCGGGGTCGGTCTCGGGCCCGGGTGCGCACCCGCGCGGTACGTGTTCCGGGGGCGGGGAGCGCGGACGCGCCGGGTACGTCCCCTGGGGGCCGGGGAGTGGGTGCGCGGCGTCTGTCTGTGGGCCGGGAAGTGGATGCGAGGGGTCTGCCTGTGGGTCGGGGAGTGGATGCGCGGGTTCCGGCCGGGGGGCGGGGAGTGCGTGCGCGGGCCCCGTCCGCGGGCGGCCGGCGTTGTCAGTGGTGGCCGTTAGAGTCGCCGTATGACCACTTCGCCCGCCCGCCTCGTCCGCGAGTTCCACCGTGCCTTCGGTCTCGACGCCCGCACCACGCCGGCGGAGGTGGACGCGAAGCTGGCCGCACACCGCGGCGAGCTGCTCGCGGAGGAGGCCGCGGAGGTCGCCGAGGTCGCGGTGGAGGGCCCGCTGGACCGGTTGGCGCACGAGCTGGCCGACGTCGTGTACGTCGCCTACGGCACGGCCCTGGTGCACGGCATCGACCTCGACGAGGTGATCGCCGAGGTCCACCGCGCCAACATGAGCAAGATCGGCCCGGACGGGAAGGTCGCCCGCCGGGCCGACGGCAAGGTGCTCAAGGGGGAGCACTACCGGGCGCCGGACGTCTCGGGCGTACTGCGCCGGCAGGGCTGGATACCCGGCGGGAACTAGGAGGACAGCGAACCGCCCGCCAGCCTCCACTCGCGGTGCAGGGCGCCCAGCGGGATGCTCCGCTGGACGACCGGGGTGCCGAAGATCGACAGTTGGAGGCGCAGGGTGCCGGACAGGTCCACACCGCCGTAGGCGGCCCAGGTGCCCGTCGCCTTCGGTCCGCCGCGGTCGGAGGCCGCGGTGAGCGTGCCGGACGCCTCGCCGCGCAGATACGGGGCGAGGTCGGCGGTGACACCGACGGTGCCGTAGAGGCCGACCGTGGCCTCGGCGCCGAGTGCCGTCTTCACGTCCCCGGTGGCGGTGACGGAGGCGTGTACGGGGGTGCTGCTCATGTGCGAGGAGCTGACCGGCGTCCAGCCCCGGGCCGGGCCGAAGGTGCCGCCCGCCTTGAAGTCGCCCTTCAGGCTCTGCTCGACATCGACGGTCACCCGGCCGTCCGCGCTGATCTGGACGTAGCAGGTCAGATCGAGGTTGACGACGACGGGGACCGGGCCGACCTGCAGGACGGGGTCGGCGTGCAGCTTGGCGAACGGGATGCGCAGCGGGGTACCGGTGGCCGCCGCGGCCCGCCCCTTGACGGCCCAGCCGGAGGTCCAGTCACCGGACACACCGAGGTACGCCGAACCGGGCGGCGCGTCGGTCCCGGCGCCGCCGTAGGCGAAGTCGACCTGCGGGGCGACCTGGACGAAGCCGCGCACGAAGGCGGTGGCGGACGCGGGGGCGCCCTTCGCGGTGGGCACTTCGGCGCCGACGTCGAGCCGGAGACTGCCGAGCGGCACCGTCGCGCCCTTCGGTCCGGCGTGCACGTCACCGGTCTTCGCCCACGAGACCCGGACATCGGGCAGCAGCTTGTCGACGGTGAAGGAGGACGGGTCGACGGGAACGTCACCCTTGGCCGTGCCGTCGCCCAACAGCGCGTTGAGCGTGGCCGGTTCGGTCTGCACCTCGGTGCCGCCGTGCGTCTCGCCGATCACCCGGGTGACCTTGGCGAGCAGTCCGTGCGGTGCCCCCGGCGCGGGCGCGCTGGCGATCACATCGCCGACGGCGGTCCGGCGCGGTGCGGCGGAGGCAGGGGCGGACGGGGTGGAGGAACCGGTGGGAGGGGTGGAGGCGCCGGTGGAAGGGGCGGACGGGCGGGCCGGGCCGGAGGAACCGGCGGACGGGGTCGGGGAGCCGGGTGAACCGTCCTTCGCCGGGGGCTTGTCGGCGATGACGGCACGCCGGGTGCGGCCGTCGTACGAGCTGACGGTGAGCGAGGTCTTGTGGGCCCGCTGTCCGGAACGGCCGGGGCTCGCCGTGGCGGTCGCGGTCGCTGTGGCGGTGGGAGCGGCGGCGACGGTGAGCGAGTGGTCGGTGCCGTCGGCGGACTGCTCGGCGGCCCTGACCTGCTGACCCGTACCGGCCGTCGGCCGGTCGGCGGCCGGCGGCGGGGTCGAGGAGCAGGCCGCGGCGAGGAAAAGAGAGGTCACGGCGAAGGCGGGCAGCAGGGCTCGCCCGTGCCTCATGCGTCTGTGCAAGGTGGGTCCTGTGTGGAATGGGGGGTGGCAAAGAGGCACCGGCGATATCGCTACTCATTGGTAGAACCAGCCGGTAACCCGGTGACGAGCAGGAGCATGCCACCCCCCTGCGCAGGTCGCGCGCATTCCGGCCACCTCTCAACGTGACCTTGCCCACGAGGAGTTGTGGCCGGCGGTGCGCCTACGGCAGGGGCGGACTCAGCGTCCGGACAAGCCCGTCCCGCCGAGGCGGGTCAGCAGATCCGCGAGGCCGGTGATGTCCGACGCGGGCCACGCCGGACCGGCGAAGATCTCCGCGGCGGTTTCCTCCGCCGTCGCCAGCATCTCCGTCAGCCGCCGTCGGCCCGTCGCGGTCAGCGCCGCGTACGCCACGCGCGCGTCCCGGGCATCCGGCTCCCGGGTCACCAGCCCGATACGCTCCAGCGGAGCCAGCCCTCGCGTGACCCCGGAAGCGGTCAGCCCGAGCGCTTCGGCGAGATCGACCCGGCGCATCCGGCCGCCGGGTGCCTGCCCCAGCCGGAGGAGCAGGGTGAAATCGGCGAGGCTGACGCCGTGCAGCCCGCTCAGCCGGGCGTCGAAGCGTCGTACGAGTGCCGTCTGGGCCCGCACGAGCCGCAGGGCCGTGTCCAGAGCCTCACTCACGGCCCGCCTCCTCCATGCCCGCTGTCACGTCCCGTGTCTCGTGCCGCCCGCAAGGTCTCTCCTGTCACTTGCAGACTCCTTGACCACTCAAGCTTACGGGCACGTTTCATCGGTCCGTCGTGCGGGCGGCGCGGCGCTGTCGCTTGCCCAGGGGTGCCTGGGAGAGGTCCTCGGCGGTGGCCCGCAGGTGCTTGAAGCCGTAGCCGCGCTCGGTGAGCCAGGCCTTCGCCGCCTCCTCGGCACGCTCCGTCGCCTCCAGGATGTCCTCCTCCTTCTCTCCCGTCGCGGAGAAACGGAAGACGAAGGCCGGCCGGGCGGCGATGTCGTAGGTGAGGGTGCCCTCCGGGGTGAAGGCGGCGCGCAGGACGTCGTGTTCGGCGGCGTCGGCCGACAGGGCGGCGCGCTGGTCGTCGGTGAGGGCGTCGAAGGCGCCTCGGACGGTGATGCGGAAGGTTCGCGTGGTCATTCGGCGACCTTAGGCACAGGGAGGGCCGGCCCTCCAGCGGGTTTTGCGGCGGCCGCCCGGTGTGGGTGCGGTGTCGGTGCGGTCGCCGGCGTGGACGGCCGGCCGACGAGGTCCGTGAGTGGTCGGCGCGCTCCGTCTGAGCGGCCGGTGCGCACCGCCCGAGTGGTCGGCGCACCCGCATGAGAGGTTGGTGCCATGACGAAGCACATCGCGCTGCTGCGCGGGGTCAACGTCGGCAGCAGCGCGAGGATCGCGATGAAGGACCTCCGCGGCCTGTTCGTCGACATGGGGTTCGAGGACGTACAGACCTATCTGCAGAGCGGAAACGTGGTGTTCGGCACGCCCGGCGTCCCCGGCAGCCCGGGCGCGGAGGGGTTCCGCTCCGCGGAACTCGCCGCGCGCATCGAGCGGCGGATCGCCGACGACCTGGGGGTGTCGGTCACGGTCCTGCTGCGCACCGGCGACTCCCTGGACCGTACCCTCGCCGCCAACCCGTACCTGGAGCAGGAGGACGACCCGGCCAAGCTGCACGTCACCTTCCTCGCCGAGGCGCCGACCGCCGAGCAGGCCGCCCGCCTGGAGGTGCCGGCCGGTGAGACCGGCGTGTTCACGCTGGCCGGTGACGAGATCCACCTCCACGTCCCCGACGGCTACGGCAGGACCAGGCTCAACAACACCTTCATCGAGCGCCGCCTCGGCATGCGGGCCACGACCCGCAACTGGAAGACGGTCACCGCCCTGCGCGAGCTGGCCACCGGGGACTAGGGCCCTTTCGTTCGGATCTCGCCGAAAGGGCCCTGACCGGGCCGGGCGGGCAGTGCGGTGACCCGTGTGCCGCCGAGTCCGGTGCCGTCAGCCGGTGTAGCCGGCGAAGACGCGGGTGTAGTCCCAGTCGGACTGGCCGACGCCGGAGCAGCTGTCGGCGGGGCCGCCGGTGCAGGGGCGATCCCGGTTGGCGGACCAGAACGTCAGCCGGGCCAGGTGGTGCTGCCGGGCGTACCCGAGGATGGTGCGGAAGTCGGCCACCGTGACGGTCTCGTTCTGGTCGGTGATGCCGTTCATGGAGGAGATGCCCATGTCCCGGTAGGCCTGGTCGTCGCTGTAGTGGTACGCGGTCTTCAGGGCGTTCTTCAGGCCCTCGGCCGCCTGCACGGTCAGGTTGCCCATGTTCTGTCCGGCGCCGCCGAAGTCGAACGGCATGATGGTCCAGGCGTCGACGGTCAGCCCGGAGGCGGCGGCCCGGTCGATGAGGCCGGTGTCGGGGCCGCTCTGCCCGGTGCCGATGGTGACGTACACCTTCAGGCCCGGGTTGTTCGCCTTCACGGTCTTCAGTGCGTCGACCGTGCGCTGCTGGACGGTGCCGTTGCTGTAGGCGTCGGCCTCCAGATCGATGTCGATCGCCTTCAGGCCGTAGGCGTTGACGACCTTCTGGTAGGCGGCGGCGAGTTCACCGGCGCTGGAGCACGAACTCTCCAGCTTGTTGCCGCTGTAGCCGCCGAAGGACGGGATGACGTCACCGCCGTTCGCCCGCACGGTGGTGACGGTCTGCTGGTCCACCCCGCCGGTCAGCGGACGGCTGCCGTCCCACTGGGGGTTGCAGTAGCCGTTGCTGAGCACGAAGGCGAGCGTGAACCACTTCACGCCGGTCGCCCGGGTGATCGTGGTGGGGCTGGGCGGGCTGCCCCAGCCGTTGTAGAGGTACGGCGCCACGGCCATCGGCGCGGACGGGGTGGTGCCGCCGCCGGCCGCCGGCGCGTTCCACTTCTGGTTGGCGGCACCGGTGCAGCTCCAGATCTGTGTGCGGGTGCCGTTGGCGGAGGTGTTGCCGGTGACGTCCAGACACTTGTCGGCCTGCGGGTTGACGATGTCGTGGGCGGCGGTGACGGTCCATTTCTGGTTGGCGCCCCCGGTACAGGTCCACAGCTGTGCCTTGGCGCCGCCGGCGGTCGAGTTGCCGGTGACGTCGAGGCACTTGCCGAGGGCGCGGAGGGTGCCGTCGCTGCCGACGGTCCACTGCTGGGCGTTGGTGCCGTTGCAGTCGTAGATCTGTACGGGGGTGCCGTCGGCGGAGCCGGCCCCGGCGACGTCGAGGCACTTGCCGGCGAGGCCGGTGATGGTGCCGGTGGCCGCCTGGGCGGGGGAGGCGGTGAACAGGCCCGTGGACAGGGTGAGGGCGGTGACCGCGAGCGCGGTGGCCGCGGACACGGGGAGGGATCTGGCTCGGGGCATGGCGGGGCCCGCCTCTCGTGGGGGTCGTGGGGGGGCGTGGGGGTGGGGAAGTGGGTGGGTCGCCCCGAGAAGTTAGAGGTCCAGACCACTTACGTCAAGGTGTGAAGTAAGAAGTGAGGGAAGGGGGGTGGCGGATCGCCGCGTCTGATCGGGGCTCGTGCCGGGCGACCAGGGCGGATGCTGGCTGGAAGTCGTCACCAGTGGATCAGTGGGCCAATAAGCTCAAGGCGCCTGGTGTTCCAGGCGGTCTCGTCAATCCGGCCGGACCGGCCGATCTCGGGGAAAGGGCCTGAACTGCGGTGGAGGACAAGCGGGTTGTCGTCGTGACCGGCGGAGGATCGG
The DNA here is from genome assembly GCF_055639035.1 of Streptomyces sp. NPDC107654. NCBI lineage: Bacteria > Bacillati > Actinomycetota > Actinomycetes > Kitasatosporales > Streptomycetaceae > Streptomyces > Streptomyces sp. NPDC107654. The sequence goes on along the minus strand of NZ_JBVKBI010000008.1, from coordinate 299,374 downwards.
GCATCGGGCAGGCCACCGCCCGGCTGCTGAGCGAGGCGGGTCACCATGTGGTCGTCTCCGGCCGGCGGGTCGAACCCCTGCAGCGCCTCGCGCAGGAGACGGGGGCGCTGGCACATCCGTCCGACGTGGGCGATCCCGAGGCGGCCGAGGGGCTCGTCCAGGCCGCCCTGACCGCGTACGGACGGCTCGACGGGCTGGTGCTGAACGCGGGCATCGGACGCGGGGGAGCCGTCGGCGACATGTCGCTGCGGGACTGGGACGACGTGATGCGGACCAACCTGACCGGCCCGCTGCTCCTGCTCCGCGCCGCCATCCCGCACCTGCTGGAGTCCGCCGGCTCGGTGGTCGCCGTCGCCTCGGTCTCCGCGCTGCGCAACGGCACGGGCAACGCCCCGTACGCCACCTCCAAGGCGGCCCTGCTCCAGCTGTGCCGCTCCGTCGCCGTCGACTACGGGCGGCAGGGCGTGCGGGCCAACATCGTGTGTCCCGGCTGGGTGCGGACCGAGATGGCCGACCGCCGCATGGCGCGCTTCGCCGAGGAGGCCGGGCTTGCGGGCGGCGGCATGGAGGCCGGTTACGAGGAGGCGACCCGGATGCTGCCCCAGGGACGCCCGGGCGAACCGCGCGAGGTCGCGGAGGCGATCAGCTGGCTGCTGTCGCCGGCGGCGTCGTACGTCAACGGAACGGTACTCACCGTCGACGGCGGTGCGACGGCACTGGACCCCGGGACCCTCGCCTTCGACTTCCGGGTCACGCCGCGGGAGGTCTAGCCGCGGAGGGGGGACGGGGCGGGTCTGATGGAGGCGGGGTCCGTGATGACCGGGGATCCGGGGGGCCGGTTGGTCGAGTCCCTGACTCTGATGACCGCGCTCCCCGGTCCGGCTCACGCCCGCCCGCGGCTCGGCCGGGGCCGCCGTCTCGCCCGGCCCTCACCCCCCACGCCCGGCTCCACTGTCCTGCTGCGCCGACGACGACCGCTCCCGGCAAGGCAGCACGTTCGTCATGGACGGCCACATCCGGGCGATTCCCAGCAGGGTGACGGAGCTGCCGTGCGTCACCCCCGGCAGCGGGTGGGCGACGGAGGACGGGGGTACGCCGACGAGGACGGCTCGCCGCGCCTGCCCCACCGCTCCGGCGAGCGCCGCGGACGCGAGGCGGTCGTCCCGTACGCCCGCCTGCCGGGCGAGCCGGTGGGCCCGCTCGTAGGCGTCCGGCTGGACGTACTGCTGCAGCGTGAGCAGCGCGTCGTACGTCTCGATGGTCTGCCGGTGTGCCAGCAGCGCGGGCGGATACCGCGGCCACAGCACTTCCTGGAGCCTGGTCCGGCGGGGCCGGGCGAGGGCCACGTGGGGCACCGCCGTCACCAGGTCGTGCCACAGCGGCCACAGCTGCCATGTGGTCCGCAGCGCGGTGGCCGACCGGGCCAGCGCGGTCACGGAGGGGACCAGCAGGGACGCCGCCCGCAGGAAGCCGTGCACGCCCATGATCACGGACAGGCAGGGCAGCAGCTCCGGGGCGGGGTCGTAGAGGTGGAACAGGTAACCGGACCAGAAGACGAGGGCGAGCACGCTGCCCGCCGCGAACAGCCGCAGGGACCAGACGAGGTCACGCTCCGTCGTCCGCAGGCTGTACCCCCAGCAGACCACGACGGCGACGGCGTCCCCGGCGAGGTGGGCGGCGATGAGGATCAGCCAGTAGGCGGAGGAGGCGGACGCGGGCCGCTGGGCGGCCGCCGCCCCCGTGCCCCCGAGGTCCACCCGCAGCAGGTCGAGTACGAGCAGTGAGACCAGGGCGGCCGTCATCCCCACCGCCACCAGAAGGCGCAGACGCGGAGTACGGCTCGAGTCGATCACGAACAGCAGGACCAGTCCCGCGCTGAGGACGCCGATCAGGTTGCGGGTGAGGGACACGGTGTGGACGTCGATGCCGGCGGACGTGAACCAGGCGACGACCCGCGGCTGGAAGAGGGTGATCGCGGTGGTCGCGGCCAGGACGGTGATCCACAGTCCGCGCAGGCTGGGCCGGCGCAGCGCGCCACGGGCCCGCCAGACCAGGGCGAACCACAAGGCCAGCACGCTGGCGAGTCCGACCTGCGCCGCCAGCTCACTCACCGGCGTCCGCCGTCACCCCGAGGAACGCGCCGAGCCGCCCCAGCGGACCGGCGACCGGACCGGCCGTCCCCGCGCTCTGGATCAGGCTGGCGATCATCTCGGCCTCCTGCTCCTCGGTGGTCGTGTAACTCGTCCTGGCCATCACCCGCCGGACCAGGTGCGGCTGGAGGCCCTCCAGGAGGCGATCCGTCAGGTCGCCACCGTCGTCCGTGAGGCTCCGGTGGTGGTCGCACAGCACATGACCGATCTCGTGCAGGATGATGTGCTCGCGGTGGAGCGGGGCGGTCCGGGCCTCGTAGAACACGTAGTCGGCGTTGTCCGTGCCCAGCCAGAGCCCGCAGGCGCCGCTCGCCGCCGCCTCCTCGGGCAGCTCCCGCAGCACGAGCGGACGGCCTCTGAGTTCCTCCACCCGCGCACAGACCGCGTCCAGGGACAGCGACCGAGGCACTCCGAGATCACGCAGGATCGCGGCACAACGGCGCTGCAGCGCGGCGAACTCCCCGGTTCTCCTCACCTGCCGTACGCGGATGGCCAAATCTCCAACTCCCGGGCGAGGAACCAGTTCCCGTCTCCAGCGGACAAGGTGTGGCTCACACATAAGCAGGTCACGCACCACCTTGAACACGTCTGCCGGGCCTTTTGGTCTCGCTTTGGCGAAATCCTTCCCTTGCCGGGTGCGGGCGGCGGACCGGGTCACCGGCGGCGGCCCGTCCGGACAAGGCGGGCGGAGCGCCTTCCGGCACCACCTACCCTTGAAGCATGACCAGCAGCAGCGACCGGAGCCCGGCAGTGGACGTTCCCGCCCCCAAGAGTTACGAGATCCGCACCTACGGGTGCCAGATGAACGTCCACGACTCCGAGCGATTGGCCGGTCTGCTGGAGGACGCCGGGTACGTGCGGGCCCCCGAGGGGTCGGACGGCGACGCGGACGTCGTCGTCTTCAACACCTGCGCGGTCCGGGAGAACGCCGACAACCGGCTGTACGGCAACCTCGGCCGGCTCGCGCCGAAGAAGACCTCGCGCCCCGGCATGCAGATCGCGGTCGGCGGCTGCCTCGCGCAGAAGGACCGCGACACCATCGTGAAGAAGGCGCCCTGGGTGGACGTCGTCTTCGGCACGCACAACATCGGCAAGCTGCCCGTCCTGCTGGAGCGCGCCCGCGTCCAGGAGGAGGCGCAGGTCGAGATCGCCGAGTCGCTGGAGGCCTTCCCCTCCACGCTGCCGACCCGCCGCGAGAGCGCGTACGCGGCCTGGGTGTCGATCTCCGTCGGCTGCAACAACACCTGCACCTTCTGCATCGTCCCGACCCTGCGCGGCAAGGAGAAGGACCGCCGCCCCGGCGACATCCTCGCCGAGATCGAGGCCCTCGTCGGCGAGGGCGTCTCCGAGATCACCCTGCTCGGCCAGAACGTCAACGCCTACGGCTCCGACATCGGCGACCGTGAGGCCTTCGGCAAGCTGCTGCGCGCCTGCGGGAACATCGAGGGCCTGGAGCGGGTCCGCTTCACCTCTCCGCACCCCCGTGACTTCACCGACGACGTGATCGCGGCCATGGCCGAGACGCCGAACGTGATGCCCCAGCTGCACATGCCGCTGCAGTCCGGCTCGGACACCGTCCTGAAGGCGATGCGCCGCTCCTACCGGCAGGAGCGCTACCTGGGGATCATCGAGAAGGTGCGGGCCGCCATCCCGCACGCCGCGATCACCACCGACATCATCGTGGGCTTCCCCGGCGAGACCGAGGAGGACTTCGAGCAGACGCTGCACGTCGTCCGCGAGGCCCGCTTCGCGCAGGCCTTCACCTTCCAGTACTCCAAGCGCCCCGGCACCCCCGCCGCGACCATGGAGAACCAGATCCCCAAGGAGGTCGTCCAGGCGCGCTACGAGCGGCTGGTCGCCCTCCAGGAGGAGATCTCCTGGGAGGAGAACAAGAAGCAGGTCGGCCGCACCCTGGACCTGATGGTCGCCGAGGGCGAGGGCCGCAAGGACGGCGCCACCCACCGCCTCTCCGGCCGCGCCCCCGACAACCGCCTCGTCCACTTCACCAAGCCGGACCAGGAGGTCCGCCCCGGTGACGTGGTCACGGTCGAGGTGACGTACGCCGCCCCGCACCACCTCCTCGCCGAGGGCCCGGTCCTCGACGTGCGCCGCACGCGCGCGGGGGACGCCTGGGAGAAGCGCAACGCCGCGGCGGCCGCCAAGCCGGCGGGCGTCATGCTCGGCCTCCCCAAGATCGGCGCCCCGGCCCCGCTGCCGGTGGCTACGGGGAGCGGCTGCGGCTGCGACTGACGGGCCGGCGCAGCCGTCCGTGCCCGGCGGCTGCGCCCGGGGCCCGGCCCGCGGTGGGCCCGTGGCGGCGAAGCCGATGGGGCCAAGCCGAGTGGGGCCAAGCCGAGCTGGGCAAGCCGACGGGTGACCGAGCCGAGCCGGCCAAGCCCATGCGGGTGAAGCCCGTCGTGCGCGTCCTGGGGGTGATCTCCCTCGTCGACGTGCTCCGACATGGTTTCGAGGGGTGCTACGACCTCACGCCGGCGCAGCCTCCGGGCGGCGCTCCGACGTCACCCCGAGGCGTTCCTCCGGCATCGCTCCGACGCAGCCCCGACCTCCTGATCGTGGAGTGACACCCGGCCGTCCCGCCGGGTTACGCTGCCGATCATGCTTGTCGCCGCCGCCGTATGCCCCTGCCCGCCGCTGCTCGTGCCCGAGGTCGCCGCGGGTGCCGCCCCGGAACTGGACGCCGCGCGCGCGGCCTGCACGGACGCGCTCGGTGTGCTCGCCGCCGCCCGCCCCGACCTGCTCGTGGTCGTCGGTACCGCCGGGGAGAGCGGGGTCGGCCGGTACCCGCAGGGTTCCCCGGGTGCCTTCCGAGGCTTCGGGGTCGACCTGGACGTACACCTGGGGCACCCGGGCCCCGTCGGCAGCCCCGTCCCGGAGCGCGAGCTGCCGGCCTCGCTGGCCGTCGCCGCGTGGCTGCTGGAGCGGACCGGCTGGGCCGACGCCCCGATCGAGGGACTCGCCGTCCCGGACACGCTGGAACCGGAGCGGTGCGCCGAGACCGGGCGCGAGCTGGCCGACCGGGCCGGCCGGGTGGCCCTGCTGGTCATGGGGGACGGCAGCGCCTGCCGCACCCTCAAGGCACCCGGTTACCTGGACGAGCGGGCGGCCCCCTTCGACGCGGAGGCCGCCCGGGCCCTCGCAGCGGCCGACGTGTCCGCCCTGCGTGCACTGGACCCCGGCCTGGCCCGGGAACTGAAGGCGACCGGCCGCGCCCCCTGGCAGATCCTGGCCGGCGCGGCCGAGCGGACCGGCCTCACCGGCGGCCTCCTGTACGAGGACGCGCCGTACGGCGTCGGGTACATGGTGGCGACCTGGTCCTGACCCACGGTCCTGGCCCTGGGCGTGGACCCGTCGGCCAGGGCGCCGCTCCCCCGCACGGGTTCTTCCCGGACCCACCCCGGACGGCGTCCGGGGCGCCCTGTGGTTCACAGACCGCCCCGGTCGCGTGGCCACCGGCACGGTGGCCGGCGGCCGGCTGTTCAGGACGCCGGCGGTGGGCCCTCCGGCGGAGCCGGACGGGTCGGGGTCGTGGGGGTGTGGGGCGCCGCGTCCGGGCCGCTCTTGTGCGCGAGGCGGTCCATCGCCTCCTTGGCCTTGCCGGTGCCCGCCTGGATCCTGTCGCTGTACTTGTGTTTGGTCCGCTCGTCGACGGCCTTCGCGGCCTTGTCGATCCCGTGCTGGACCTTGTCCCCGTGCTGCCGCGCGAGGTCCGACACCTTGTCCTTGGCCGGGCCCAGCTTGGCCTTCATGTTGTCCATCAGACCCATGGTCCACCTTCCCTGGCGGGACAGTTATTTGTGGGCGCCTTCGCCGGCTTCCCTGTCGGCGGCCTCGCCGGCGGACTGCTGCCGGGGGATCCCGGCACCCTCGGACGCGTCGTCCGCACCGGAGTCCGACGGCACGGCCATGTCCCCGTGCCCGTCCCCGGACGCCTCCTCGGCCTGCGCCGTCCCGACCTCGCTCGCCGGCACCGTCACCTCGGCCTGCTCCGCCTCGGCTCCCGCCGGCTCCGAACCGGTGTGCGCCGGTGCGTCCGAAGCCTCCGGAGTCGCCTTCGACCTGCCGAGAAGCCGTGCAAACACGCCCATATCCACTCCATACGGTACTCGTGCGGGCGAATTCCCGCGTCGCCCGGTGCGTACGGTTGCGCCGCCCGGGCCACCGCCCTCCGGCACCCCGGAGGGCGGTACCTCGCCACGGGCAACGACCTGGGACGCGCACCGTCACGTAACTCGTTCGAGACCTCACCGGGAGGTTTGCGAGACTGGTGCGGTGAGCAGTGCACCCCCCGCCCCCCGCGTCATCGCCGTCGTCGGACCGACCGCGGCCGGAAAGTCCGATCTCGGCGTCTTCCTGGCCCAGCAACTCGGCGGCGAGGTCGTCAACGCCGACTCCATGCAGCTGTACCGAGGGATGGACATCGGTACCGCCAAGCTGACGCCCGAGGAGCGCGCCGGCGTCCCGCACCACCTGCTGGACATCTGGGACGTGACGGTCACCGCGTCGGTCGCCGAGTACCAGAAGCTGGCCCGCGCGCGGATCGACGCACTGCTCGCCGAGGGCCGCTGGCCGATCCTCGTCGGCGGCTCCGGCCTGTACGTCCGCGGTGCCGTCGACAACCTGGAGTTCCCCGGCACCGACCCGGAGGTCCGGGCCCGGCTGGAGGAGGAACTGGCGTTGCGCGGCCCGGGCGCGCTGCACGCCCGGCTGGCCGCCGCCGACCCCGAGGCCGCCCGCGCCATCCTGCCGAGCAACGGCCGCCGTATCGTCCGCGCGCTGGAAGTGATCGAGATCACCGGCCGGCCCTTCACGGCCAACCTGCCCGGCCACGACTCGGTCTACGACACCGTCCAGATCGGCGTCGACGTGGCCCGGCCGGAGTTGGACGACCGCATCGCGCGGCGCGTCGACCGCATGTGGGATGCGGGGCTCGTGCAGGAGGTGCGCGCACTGGAGGCGCAGGGGCTGCGCGAGGGGCGCACGGCCTCGCGCGCGCTCGGCTACCAGCAGGTGCTCGCGGCGCTCGCCGGGGAGTGCACCGAAGCGGAGGCGCGGGCCGAGACCGTCCGTGCCACCAAGCGCTTCGCGCGCCGTCAGGATTCGTGGTTCAGGCGGGATCCCCGGGTGCACTGGTTGAGTGGGGCCGCGGCGGACCGCGGGGAACTTCCGCAGCAGGCCCTGGCGTTGGTCGAACGACCGGTTACAGCCTGATCACGTCATGGCATCGGGATGCGCCGCCGGTCATCTCGGCCTTCGGCGCCGTGCCATCATCGAGCTTCGATCGACCAAGTGGAGCCTAGTTGGGAGGGCGCGTGGCGATGGAGGCCGGCCCTCGCGACACCGCACCGGGTGCCGAGCACCTCACCACAGAGGGTGACGGACCGTGCTGTGACGAGCCGCGCCCCGGCGAGGACCGCTCACCGCGGAACGGCCTGCTCGACGACCCCCTGTCCGACAGTGCTCCGTCCGGCGCCGCCCTGCCTGAAGGCCATTTGTCCGGCCACAGCCCGTCCGACGACCGTCTGTCCGGGGATCACCCGCCTGACGCCCGTCCTTCCGGTGACCGCCTCTTTGAGGCCCGCCCGTCCGACGACCTGCTCGGCGACCCTCTGCCCGGAAGCCCTCTGCCCGGAAGTCCTCTCGCCGAGGACCGTCTCACCGACGACGGTCCCGACGACACCCCGGACGGAGTGACCGACGACGGACCGGAGCCCGAGGAGATGTATCCGGGCGGCCCGGAGGTCGAGGTCGAACTGCGTCCGCAGCGCCGGCTGCGCCTCTGGCAGCTCGCCCCCATCGTGGGCCTGGCCGCCGTCGGCTCCCTGATGTTCGCCTTCCCGCTCGCCTTCGACTTCGGCGACAGCGGCGCGGTCATCGCCATGCTCGGCCTGCTGATCTGCTCCTGCGCGGCCGGCTGGGGCATGATGGCCGCCCGCCGGGTGGGCTACACCTGGCCCGGCCTCCCCCCGCGCGGCTCCGGCCGCCGACCGGACTGGAGAGTCGTGCTCGGGTACGTACTCCTCGTGATCGTGGTGGTCGTCCTCGCGGTGTGGCGCGTGGCCCGGCTCCGCTAGGCCCGCCGGCACGGCCCCGGTGCCGCCGGACCCGCTGGGGGCGCGCGAGGCCGGACCCTGCCGGGACGGCACCGGCGTACGCACCCCGTACGACCGGGACCGTCGTACCCACCCCGTACGATCGAGGAATGAGCACACGGATCGCCTTCCTCAAGGGGCACGGCACCGAGAACGACTTCGTGATCGTCCCGGACCCCGAGAACGCCCTCGACCTGTCCCCGGCCGCCGTCGCCGCCCTGTGCGACCGCCGGGCGGGCATCGGAGGCGACGGTGTGCTGCACGTCGTACGGTCCGCCGCGCACCCGGAGGCCCGGGCCATGGCCGCCGAGGCCGAGTGGTTCATGGACTACCGCAACGGCGACGGCTCGGTCGCCGAAATGTGCGGCAACGGCGTCCGTGTGTTCGCGCGCTACCTCCAGTACGCCGGACATGTGGCCGAAGGAGACCTCACGATCGCCACGCGCGCGGGCGTGAAGACCGTCCACATCGCCAAGGACGGTGACGTCACCGTCGGCATGGGCCGCGCCCGCCTCCCCGAGGGCGAGGTCACGGTGACCGTCGACGAGCGCAGCTGGCCCGCGCGCAACGTGAACATGGGCAACCCGCACGCGGTGGCCTTCGTCGCCGACCTGGCGCACGCGGGCACCCTGTACACCGCGCCGCCGGTCAGCCCGGCGACCGCCTACCCGGACGGGGTGAACGTCGAGTTCGTCGTGGACCGCGGCCCCCGTCACGTCGCCATGCGCGTGCACGAACGCGGCTCAGGCGAGACGCGCTCATGCGGCACGGGCGCGTGCGCCGTCGCCGTGGCCACCGCCCGGCGCGATGGCACCGACCCGGCCGTCACCGGCACCCCGGCGACGTACATCGTGGACGTGCCCGGCGGGCGCCTGGTCATCACGGAGCGTCCCGACGGCGAGATCGAGATGACCGGGCCCGCCGTGATCGTCGCCGAGGGCGGGATCGACGCCGACTGGCTCGCTCACGCTGTCGGCTGACCGAAAATCCAAACCTCGTTTCCATCGCTCGAATGGGTGATCCGTTTCACGCTCGGCGAGAGGCGGTCGGTCGCGCGTGGTGGGCTCGATAGCATCAAGCACCGGCACGGACGGGGGAACGTCGCCAACCCTGAGCCGCGTACGCCCTGGGGCCCCGTCCGCCGGTCCACGAGCCGGAGGTGCCCATGAGTGCGGAGGCCACGAACCCTGCGACCGCTGGCCCGGTAGCGCCCCCAACGCCACAAGCGCTCACAGCGTCCGCGGCGCCCGCGGCGGCGCGCAGGAAGTCCCGGCCCCGGATCGACCTGCGCCGGCTCGGCCGGGCCGCGCTGCTCGGCACGGCCGCCCGCGACAAGCTGCCCGACGCGATCAGCCATGTCGTGGAGGCGCACCGGGCCCACCACCCCGACGCCGACCTCGAACCCCTGCGCCGCGCCTACGTCCTGGCGGAGTCCTCCCACCGCGGACAGATGCGCAAGAGCGGCGAGCCGTACATCACGCACCCGCTCGCCGTGACCCTGATCCTCGCCGAACTCGGCGCCGAGACCACGACGTTGACCGCCTCTCTGCTGCACGACACCGTCGAGGACACCGAGGTGACGCTGGATCAGGTGCGGGAACAGTTCGGCGAGGAGGTTCGTTATCTGGTCGACGGCGTCACGAAACTGGAGAAGGTCGACTACGGAGCCGCCGCCGAGCCGGAGACCTTCCGCAAAATGCTCGTCGCCACCGGCAGCGACGTGCGCGTGATGTCGATCAAACTCGCCGACCGCCTGCACAACATGCGCACCCTCGGCGTGATGCGCCCCGAGAAACAGGCGCGGATCGCCAAGGTCACCCGTGACGTCCTCATCCCGCTCGCCGAACGCCTGGGCGTGCAGGCCCTGAAGACGGAACTGGAGGACCTGGTCTTCGCCATCCTCCACCCCGAGGAGTACGAGCACACCAGAGAACTCATCACGGAGAACGCCGCCCGCCCCGACGACCCCCTCGCCGAGGTCGCCGACGAGGTGCGCGGGGTGCTGCGCGAGGCCGGCATCCCCGCCGAAGTCCTCATCCGGCCCCGGCACTTCGTCTCCGTCCACCGCGTGGCCCGCAAGCGCGGTCAGCTGCGCGGCTCCGACTTCGGCCGCCTGCTGGTGCTGGTGAACGAGGACGCCGACTGCTACGGCGTCCTCGGCGAGCTGCACACGTGCATGACGCCGGTGGTCTCGGAGTTCAAGGACTTCATCGCCGTACCCAAGTTCAACCTCTACCAGTCCCTGCACACCGCCGTCGCCCGCCCCGACGGCCAGGTCGTCGAAGTCCTCATCCGCACCCACCAGATGCACAAGGTGGCGGAGGCCGGCGTCGTAGCCCTCGGCAACCCGTACGCACCGGCCTCCGACCCGTCCGTCTCCGACACCCCCGCTTCCGACCTCGCCTCCGCCGCCGACGGTGAGCGCGTCGACCCCACCCGCCCCGGCTGGCTCTCCCGCCTCCTCGACTGGCAGCAGGCCGCCCCCGACCCCGACACCTTCTGGTCCACCCTGCGCGAGGACCTCGCCCAGGACCGGGAGATCACCGTCTTCCGCCCCGACGGCGGCACCCTCGGCCTCCCCGAGGGCGCCACCTGCGTGGACGCCGCCTACGCGCAGTACGGCGAGGACGCCCACGCCTGCATCGGCGCCCGCGTCAACGGCAGGCTGGCCACGCTCAGCACGGTCCTGCGCGACGGCGACACGGTCCAGCTCCTCATGGGCCAGGACCCGGCCTCCGAGCCCTCCCGCGAGTGGCTGGAGCACGCCCACACCCCGGCCGCCCGCATCGCCATCCAGCGCTGGCTGGCCGCCCACCCCGGCGGCGGCACCGACACGTCCGGACCGGACGGCGCTCCCGCCGCACCCACCGACGCCACCCGCCCGGCCGCGGCACCGGACGGGCACCCGACCGAGAACCGCCCCGCCCCCGCCCACGGCGCCGCCGCCCCCGCCACTGCCGCCCACGAAGACGCCACCCACGGCACCGCCCCCGCCCGCCCCGGTGACCCCGCGGGTGCCCCGCCCGCGCCCCCCGCGGACGGCACCCCCGCCCCCCGCCCCCGCGCCGACGTCCTCGCGGACCTGCCCGGCGCCACCGTACGGCTCGCCGGGTGCTGTACGCCCGTACCGCCGGACGAGATCACCGGGTTCGCGGTGCGCGGCGGGGTGGTGACCGTGCACCGCGTGGAGTGCGCGGCCGTGGCACACATGAAGAACAGGGGGCGCGACGAGATCGGCGTGCGCTGGGGAGACACCACCGAGTGCCGGGTGACCCTGATCGCTGAATCGTTCGGCCGCCCCCACCTCCTCGCCGACCTCACCGAGGCGATCGCCCTGCAGGGCGCCGAGATCGTCTCCGCCACCGTCGAACCGCCCAGCCAGCAGCGGGTCCGCCACACCTACACCCTCCAGCTGCCCGACGCCGCCCACCTCCCCACCCTGATGCGCGCCATGCGGGACGTCCCCGGGGTGTACGACGTGAGCCGCGCCCAGCACCAGGCACCGGCCTCCTGACGACGGCGTCCGGCCCACCCGATCGGGTAAGCCGGACGCGCGTCGCCGCCGCGGAGCGATCACGCCCTGGTAGCGATGGTCCATGCCGCTCACCCCCCGCCCCCGGACCCGGCCGAGACTCTCCCGCCGCGGGATCCGGCACACACTCCGCCGACGCCGCAAGGCGGCCCTGCTCGCCTCCGCCGTCTCCGTCTGTCTCGTCGCCGCCGCGGCCCCGGCCGAACCGCTCGGCGTCGGTGACCGGCTCTACCCGTACCTGGGCAACCCCGGCTACGACGTCGCCTCGTACGACCTGTCCCTCACCTATCCCGGCACCAACGACAAGCCGCTGCAGGCCGTCACCACCATCGACGCCTGGACCACCGCCGACCTGGAGCGGCTCAACCTCGACTTCGCGCACGGCACCGTCCGCTCGGTCGAGGTCGACGGACGTCCCGCCGGCTTCACCCGCGCCGGCGAGGACCTGGTCGTCACCCCCGAGCACCCCCTGGCCGAGGGCAGCTGGACCCGGATCACCGTGCGGCACACCAGCGACCCCGTGTACGACGAGGAGCAGGGCGGCTGGGTACGCACCTCCGACGGCCTCGCCATGGCGAACCAGGCCGACGCCGCCCACCTGGTGTTCCCGTGCAACGACCACCCGTCCGACAAGGCGATGTTCACCTTCCGCATCACCGCGCCGAACGGCTACACCGCCGTCGCCAACGGCCTGCGCGCCGGAGCCGACCGGGCCGGCCGCACCACCACCTGGACCTACCGCACCCGGCACCCCATGGCCACCGAACTCGCCCAGGTGTCCATCGGCCGCTCCGCCGTGGTGCACCGCGAGGGTCCGCACGGGCTGCCCCTGCGCGACGTCGTACCCGCGAGCGACCGCAAGGCCCTCGAACCCTGGCTCGCCAAGACCCCCGACCAGATCGCCTGGATGGAGAGCAAGGTCGGCCGGTACCCCTTTGAGACCTACGGCGTGCTCATGGCACAGGCCGACACCGGCTTCGAACTGGAGACACAGACCCTCTCGCTCTTCGAGAAGGGCCTGTTCACCGAGCCCGCCTACCCCAAGTGGTACATCGAGTCGGTCATGGTGCACGAGCTGTCCCACCAGTGGTTCGGGGACAGCGTCACCCCGCGCAGCTGGTCCGACGTCTGGCTGAACGAGGGCCACGCGACCTGGTACGAAGCCCTGTACGCCGAGGAGACCGCGCACCGGCCCATGGAGGAGCGGATGAAGGCCGCCTACGGCGCCTCCGACCGCTGGCGGGAGGCCGGCGGCCCGCCCGCCCGGCCCAAGCCGCCCGTACCCGGCCAGAAGATCAGCATCTTCCGCCCCAACATCTACGACGGCGCCGCGCTCGTCCTCTACGCCCTGCGGCAGGAGATCGGCGCGCCCGCCTTCGAGCGGCTGGAGCGCATCTGGGTCCAGGAACACCGGGACACCACCGCCACCACCAGCGACTTCGCGCGGCTGGCCGCGGCCGTCTCCGGCCGCGACCTGAGGGGCTTCTTCCAGGCCTGGCTCTACGGCGAGAAGACCCCGCCGATGCCCGGCCACCCGGACTGGAAGCCGCGGCCGCGCACGCAGGCAGCCGAGCCCCGCGTGCGGCGATAACCCGGTGACGAGACGGGCCGTACCGTGCGACCATCTACGGGTCGGCACGCGCACGGGTCGGGTCGGCACGCGCACGGGTCACGGGAATCTCCTGGGGTACTCATGCGTTGTACCTCACGTGCGGCCCGGGTCACCGACCGCCGTACCGGTGCCGTGACGCACCCGCGTCACCCCATCGACGTATCTCATCGACGTAAGGATCCAATGACCTCCTCTTCTTCCCCTTCCCAGGACACCAAGCGCCTCGCGCACGCCTATCCCGAGGGTCTTCGGGCCGATGCCCTGATGGAAGAGGACGTCGCCTGGAGCCACGAGATCGACGGCGAGCGGGACGGCGACCAGTTCGACCGCTCCGAGCGCGCGGCCCTGCGCCGCGTCGTGGGCCTGTCCACCGAGCTGGAAGACGTCACCGAGGTCGAGTACCGACAGCTCCGCCTGGAGCGGGTCGTGCTCGTCGGCGTGTGGACCACCGGCACCGCACAGGACGCCGACAACTCCCTCGCGGAGCTTGCGGCCCTCGCGGAGACCGCGGGCGCGCTCGTGCTCGACGGCGTGATCCAGCGCCGTGACAAGCCCGACGCGGCCACCTACATCGGCTCCGGCAAGGCCGCCGAGCTGCGTGACATCGTCATCGAGACGGGCGCGGACACCGTCATCTGCGACGGTGAGCTGAGCCCCGGCCAGCTGATCCAGCTGGAGGACGTCGTCAAGGTCAAGGTCATCGACCGTACGGCCCTGATCCTGGACATCTTCGCCCAGCACGCCAAGTCCCGCGAGGGCAAGGCGCAGGTCGCGCTCGCGCAGATGCAGTACATGCTGCCGCGGCTGCGCGGCTGGGGTCAGTCGCTGTCCCGGCAGATGGGTGGCGGTCGCGGCGGCCTCGCCACGCGTGGTCCCGGTGAGACCAAGATCGAGACGGACCGGCGCCGGATCCGCGAGAAGATGGCGAAGATGCGCCGCGAGATCGCGGACATGAAGACCGGCCGCGAGGTCAAGCGACAGGAGCGCCGGCGCAACAAGGTGCCGTCCGTCGCCATCGCCGGCTACACCAACGCCGGCAAGTCCTCCCTGCTCAACCGCCTCACGGGCGCCGGCGTCCTGGTCGAGAACGCCCTGTTCGCGACCCTGGACCCGACCGTCCGCCGGGCCGAGACCCCGAGCGGCAGGCTGTACACGCTGGCGGACACCGTCGGCTTCGTCCGGCACCTGCCCCACCACCTGGTCGAGGCGTTCCGCTCCACGATGGAGGAGGTCGGCGACTCCGACCTGATCCTCCACGTGGTGGACGGCTCGCACCCGGACCCGGAGGAGCAGCTCGCCGCCGTACGCGAGGTGATCCGGGACGTCGGCGCCACCGACGTGCCCGAGATCGTCGTGATCAACAAGGCGGACGCGGCCGACCCGCTGACCCTCCAGCGGCTCCTGCGTGTCGAGAAGCGTTCGCTCGCCGTCTCGGCCCGCACCGGCCAGGGCATCGAGGAACTCCTCGCCCTGATCGACAACGAGCTGCCCCGCCCCTCGGTCGAGGTCGAGGCGCTCGTGCCGTACACCCACGGCAAGCTCGTCGCCCGCGCCCACACCGAGGGCGAGGTGATCTCCGAGGAGCACACCGCGGAGGGCACCCTGCTCAAGGTCCGGGTGCACGAGGAGCTGGCGGCGGACCTGGCGCCCTACGCCGCGGTCTCCGCGGCCTGAACCACCCCCGACGCGAAGGCCCGCCACCCGCCCGGGTGACGGGCCTCCGTCATGCCCGCGGCCCGCTCACCGCCCGGCGAACTGCTTGCTCACCGACTCGTACACGCCCTTCGCCACCGCACCCAGCCGGGGACCGGCCAGCCAGCCCGCGCTCACCGGGCCGATGGAGGTGTTCGACACCAGCGCGGGCTTGCCGTCCGCGCCCGTCTCCACCCAGCCGCCACCGGAGGAGCCACCGGTCATCGTGCACCCGATCCGGTACATCGTCGGGTCGGCCTGCTCGATGGAGAGCCGGCCCGGCTTGTCCTGGCACTGGTACATCAGCTGACCGTCGTACGGCGCCGCCGCCGGGTAGCCGGTCGCCGTGATGCTCTGCACGTTCGCCACGGCCGGAGCGTCGAAGTCCACCGGCAGCGCCCCGCCGACGGTCTCCTCCAGCGACTTGCCGCCGCTGCCCTGCTCCGGCGTCACATGGATGACGGCGAAGTCGTACGAGGCGCCGTCACCGCCCGTCTGGCCGCCCTCGCTGATCCACTGCTGCGAGGTCTTCGCCGCGTCGGCCCACCACACGCCCAGCGGGGCGATGTCGGACCGGCCGGCGTTCTCCAGCTCGGCCGCCGACCTGCCCTGGTTGTTGTACGACGGCACGAACGCGATGTTGCGGTACCAGCCGCCCTTCTTGCCGGCGTGCACGCAGTGACCCGCCGTCCACACCAGGTTCGACTTGCCCGGGTGCGCCGGGTCCTGCACGACCGTCGCTGAGCAGACCATGGTGCCCTCGGGGGAGTCGAAGAGCAGCTTGCCCGAGGTGGCCGCGCCGGCGTGGTACGGCGGCGTGACCGCCTGCGCCTTCACCGGCTGCGGCGCCGGGTCCGTCACCCCCTGGTCACCGGAGATGTCGTTGTCGTCGACGCCCTGGTCCGGATCGTCGGCGTCCCGCATCCGGTCCGGGTCCCACAGGCCCTTGATGACCGGGTTGATGAAGTCGTTGGCCTCGCGCAGCCAGTCGTCCTTGTTCCAGTTCTTCCAGGCGCCGTTCTTCCACTTGTCGACGTCGAACCCGTGCTGCTTGAGTCTGCGCTTCAGGTCGTCCGGGATCGTGATCTTGCCGTCGCCGGTGCCCGCCGCCGACGCGGTGGCGGTCGGCTCACCGTTCGCGTTGTCGTCACCGTCGTCGTTGCAGGCGGTGGCGGTCAGCGCCAGCGCCGACACGAGAGCGACCGCCGTCAGCGAGGTGGAGGCGCGGCGACGGCCCCTCCCTCGCCGAGCGGTGAACGACGGCCGTATGGATCGCATGTTCTTGACTCCCCCTGCTGTGAAAGGAACTCGGCGCTTCGGCCCCGACACCGGCGGTGAACTCATGGACGGTTCACGCCGGCCTCACGACCTTCTGGGAACGGCATCACACACTATGCCGTCGCCACGGGGGAGTTCCGACGGCAGGGCAACGGTTCCGTCACAGGCTGCCCGAACAGGCCCTGCGCGGATACCGCCTGAACAGGGCGCGTGCCAACGAACTCCGGGTGACCCCGTAACCGCCCGAACGGTCCGCGGTTGTAGCCGGTGGGGCCAGCCGTCCGTGCGGTCCCCGACGATCAACTCGTCCTTGGACAGCGGGGAGGACAACGCGCAGTGGCCGTTACGGAGTCGATGGCTGGAGGCACGCCCGGGGATGCGCGGGCCGTGCACGAGGGGATCCTGAGGCGCCAGTCGGCGCGTGAGTCCTCGGCGCGCACCTACGCCCGCGCCCTGCCCATCGTGCCGGTCCGGGCGCGCGGGCTCACCATCGAGGGCGCCGACGGTCGCCGCTACCTGGACTGCCTCTCCGGCGCCGGCACCCTCGCCCTCGGCCACAACCACCCGGTCGTGCTCGAAGCCATCCGCAAGGTCCTCGACTCCGGCGCCCCCCTCTCCGTCCTCGACCTCGCGACCCCCGTCAAGGACGCCTTCACCACCGAGCTGTTCCGCACCCTCCCGCCCGGCCTCACCGACCGGGCCCGGGTCCAGTTCTGCGGACCGGCCGGTACCGACGCCGTCGAGGCCGCTCTCAAACTGGTCCGGGCCGCGACCGGCCGCACCGGCATCCTCGCCTTCACCGGCGCCTACCACGGCATGACCGCCGGCGCCCTGGCCGCCTCCGGCAGCGCCCGCGAAATCCAGGTCGCCCGCCTGCCCTACCCCCAGGACTACCGCTGTGCCTTCGGCATCGGCGGCCGGCCCGGCGCCGAACTCGCCGCCCGCTGGACCGAGTCCCTCCTCGACGACCCGAAGTCCGGCGTCCCCCTGCCGGCCGGCCTGATCCTCGAACCCGTCCAGGGCGAGGGCGGAGTGATCCCCGCACCGGACCACTGGTTGCGCCGCATGCGCCGGCTCACGACCGACCGGGCCATCCCGCTCATCGCCGACGAGATCCAGACCGGAGTCGGCCGCACCGGTGCCTTCTGGGCCGTCGACCACAGCGGTATCACCCCCGACGTCATGGTCCTGTCGAAGGCCATCGGCGGCAGCCTCCCGCTCGCCGTGATCGTCTACCGTGACGATCTCGACGTCTGGCAACCCGGCGCACACGCCGGCACCTTCCGCGGCAACCAGCTCGCCATGGCCGCGGGCACCGCCACCCTCGCCTACGTCCGCGAGAACGCCCTCGCCGAACGCGCCGCCGCCCTCGGCACCCGCATGCTGACCCAACTGACGGAACTCACCCACCAGTTCCCCTGCGTGGGAGACGTGCGGGGACGCGGACTGATGATCGGCGTCGAACTGGTGGACCCGGACGCCGACCACACCCCCTCTCACACGGCACCCCCTCCGGGCCACCCCGGCACCGCACCGACCGGCCTGGAACCCACCCGCACCCCGCCCCCGGCCGCCCCCCACCTGGCCGCCGCCGTACAACGGGAATGTCTCCAGCGCGGCCTGATCGTCGAACTCGGCGGCCGTCACGCGTCCGTGGTCCGGCTGCTTCCACCCCTGACGATCAGCGACGAACAGGCGACGGCCGTACTCGACCGCCTGGCCGACGCGGTCGCGGCGGCGGCCGCCCGCCAGCACGAGCCCCACGACCCACACCAGCCAAGACACCCCGGCTCGGCCCAACCCACGGGCTGACCACCCCACAAGCCCCTCCCGTCCCCTCATTTCCGCTCCGCTCCTTCCGGTACTCCGGGCACTCCCAGCACCCCCCGCATCCAGTCCGACACCGACCACGGCGTCCCTCGCCCAACACCCCCTGCACGTACCGCTCTCCCTCCGGTCCCGCTTCCCACGCACTACGGCGACGGAGTGGGCGGAGAAGGGGGGCGGAGGGGGAGTGGGAGGGGGAGGAGGAGCGGATCACGGAAAGAGACCGCACCACCCCACTCCAGCCCCAGAGGAGCCGTCATGAACGCCACCCCCACATCCGACGGCCGCTCCGGCACCCCCGACGACCAGGGAGCCTCCGGCGCCCCGTCCTCCGCGGTACCGCCCCCCGAGTCGGTCCCGCCGCAGAGGAAGCGGGAAGCGCATCCCTCCCGGCGGACAGCCGCCGGCGCCGATCCGCTGGAGCACCCCGATCCCGGCTCCGTGGCCCAGGCCGCCGCCGTCGAGAACCTCCTGCGGTGCTGGGTCCGCGAGACCGGCCTCGCCGCTCCGACGACGGGCAGCCTCCGTATCCCGCTGCCCGCCAGCGGCACGGCCCTGATCGCACCGGTCCGCCACTGGTCCCCGACGGGATGGCACCGCTTCGTCCTCCCCCGCCTGGCCGACGCACCCGACACCGCGCCCCCGGTCGACGCCGTCACCCTCGCGGCCTTGCTCACCAGGGAAGCCATCGACGGGAGCGCGAGGGCGCAGGGCCCCGCCGCCCCGACTGCCGCCGGCTCCGGTGAGGCCGAACGGGGTGGTGACGGGGTCGGTTCGGGTGGTGGTGACGGCTTCGGGTCAGGTGGTGGTTACAGCTTCGGTCCGGGTGGTGGTGAACCCAGGGCCCCCGGGCACCGCGACGGCGCGAGGCACAGTCCCGGTGCCGGGCCCGGTCCAGGCGACGGTGCCGACCTCGTGGCCAGGGTGGCCGACTCCGTCCGTCGTACCGCGACCTTCATCCAACACCGGCGCCGGCACCCCTCCGACCCACCGGACCTCTTCCTCACCTCCGAACAGGCCCTTCTCCTCGGACATCCCCTGCACCCGACCCCGAAGAGCCGGGAAGGCCTGACCGAGGCCGAATCTCTCCGCTACTCACCGGAGTCGCGCGGCTCCTTCCCCCTGCACTGGCTGGCTGTCGCCCCCTCTCTCCTCGCGACCGACTCGGCCTGGACCGAGCGCGGCCGTCCCGTTCCCGCAGGACACCTCATCCGACGGCTGGCCGGCGCCGGACTCGAACTGCCGCTGCCCGAGGGATACACCGCCCTGCCCCTGCATCCCTGGCAGGCGCGCGAGGTACGCCACCGCCCTTCCGTCACCGCACTGCTCGACTCCGGGCTCCTCCGCGACCTCGGCCCCCTGGGCACTCCCTGGCATCCCACCTCCTCCGTACGAACCGTCCACCGATCCGGTGCGCCCGCGATGCTCAAGCTCTCGCTGGCCCTGCACATCACCAACTCCCGCCGCGACAACCTCCGCAAGGAACTCCACCGTGGAGTCGAGGTGCACCGGCTGCTGCGCACCGGCCTGGCCGGCCAGTGGCAGGCGGCCCACCCCGGCTTCGACATCGTCCGCGACCCGGCCTGGCTGGCCGTCGACGACCCGGACGGCCAGCCCGTGCGGGGGATCGACGTGGTGATCCGGCACAACCCGTTCGCCCCGACCGAAGACGTCGGCTGCGTCGCCGGGCTCGTCTCACCCCGCCCCCGCGCCGAGCCGTCCGCCAACACCGGGACGTACACCGAGCCGCACGCCGCGACACATGCCGTGACTTGGTCGCTGCGGTCCCGCCTGGCCCAACTCGTCGCCCGCCTCGCCACTCGCACCGGGCGACCCGTCGGCGCCGTCTCCGCGGAGTGGTTCCTCCGCTATCTGGAGCACGTGGTCCGGCCCGTCCTCTGGCTGGACAGCGAGGCCGGCATCGCCCTCGAAGCCCACCAGCAGAACACACTGCTCCTCCTGGACGGCGACGGCTGGCCCGCCGGCGGCCGCTACCGGGACAACCAGGGGTACTACTTCCGCGAGTCCCGGCGAGCCGAACTGGAGGCCCGGCTCCCCGGAATCGGTGAGCGCAGCGACACCTTTGTGCCGGACGAGGTCGCCGACGAACGCTTCGCCTACTACCTCGCCGTCAACAACGTGCTCGGCCTCATCGGCGCCTTCGGCTCCCAACGCCTCGCCGACGAGCGACTGCTCCTCGCCGCCTTCCGCCGGTTCCTCACCGACCTCGCCTCAGGACCCGACCCCTTGCGCACCCCCCTGCCCGGCCTCCTGCTCGACTCACCCGTCCTGCGCTGCAAGGCCAACCTGCTGACCCGGCTGCACGGTCGCGACGAACTCGTCGGCCCGGTCGACACCCAGTCCGTCTACGTCACCATCGCCAACCCCCTTCATTCCTGAGCCCGGTTTCTGAGCCGGCGGGCGATCCGCACCACCTGAGCGGACCGCACCCGCCGGCGAGCCGCACCACCTCCGCACATCCGAGGAACACGACCCACCTCGTCTCCTGAGAGGAGCGCACCGTGCCTCCCACCGACGCGAACGCCGGAACCGGTCCCGCCTCCGCCCACCCGGACAGCGCCGGCCGCCGAGCAGGAGCGGACACTGCGGGCCCCCTGAACTCTCCGTTCGGCCGGTTCACCGTCGAGGACGACGACCCCGACAGCGAGGACACGCTGGAGCTGTGCCTGCCGGCCCAGTTCGCCGCCCTCTGCGCCGGGGTGACGGTCGGCCTCCTCGCCCGAGTCGCCGCGTGGGGCCCGGTCACGACCCCCGTCGGTTCCTTCAGGCTTGTGCCCGTACGCATCGACCAGGACCTGCCGCTCGTCCACCGCTGGATGAACGACCCCGCCGTCGCGGAGTTCTGGGAACTGGCCGGCCCGCGCGACCGGACCGAGGGCCACCTGCGCACTCAGCTCCACGGCGACGGGCGCAGCGTGCCGTGCCTCGGCGTACTCGACGGCACCCCGATGAGCTACTGGGAGATCTACCGGGCAGACCTGGATCCGCTGGCCCGCCACTACCCGGCCCGTCCGCATGACACCGGGATCCACCTTCTCGTCGGTGATCCCGCGGACCGGAGACGACGGCTGGGATCCGTCCTGCTCCGAGCCGTGGCCGACCTGATCCTCGACCGGTGTCCCACCTGCGCACGGGTCGTGTCAGAACCCGATCTTCGTAACACCCCCTCCGTCGCCGCGTTCCTGAGCGCCGGCTTCCGGTACGCGGACGAGATCGACCTGCCCGGCAAGCGAGCCGCCCTCATGATCCGGGACCGGTTCCTGCGCAATGTGCTGTAGCGTCACGTGACCAATCGCTCACAAAGAGAGACGAGCGGCGGGTCCGTAGTGTTCCCAGCCCCGGGAAAGAATTTCGAGCGGTGTCCGTATGCCGGAGGCGTTCCGGCCCGCAGAGTCGCTCGGCCGCAGAACCGGCCAGTCGCAGAGGCCCGAGTGGGTCAGTCGCCCGGTCGCGGAGTCGGCCAGTCGCAGAGTCGCCGGGCCGCCGACGTCCGGGTCTCCGCCTACCCGCTTCCGACATCCGTCCCGCCCCGCCGGTGTCCCACCGCGGCGCTCCCCACCCGGCAATCCGACCCGGCAATCCCGCCGAGTGCCGGACAGTCCCCGTCGATCCCGTTCCGCCCGCCCCGGCAGCCCACCGCCCCCAGGAGCCCCAGCCCGTGATTCCACCTCCGGCCTCCGCCGTGACCACCCGTTTGTCAGTGCAGGGTCGTAGGGTGGTCAGGCTATGACGAAGCCCTCACTCCCCGAACTCCTGCATGCCGCTGTCTCGGCCGTCGGCGGCACGGAGCGCCCTGGCCAGGTGACCATGGCCGAAGCGGTCGCCGAGGCGATCGACGACGGATCGCACCTGCTGGTCCAGGCCGGCACCGGCACCGGAAAGTCGCTCGGCTATCTCGTGCCCGCCCTCGCGCACGGAGAACGGGTGGTCGTCGCGACGGCCACACTCGCCCTGCAGCGCCAGCTGGTCGAGCGGGACCTGCCGCGCACGGTCGACGCCCTGCATCCACTGCTGCGGCGCCGCCCGGAGTTCGCGATGCTCAAGGGCCGGTCGAACTACCTGTGCCTCCACCGCCTGCACGAGGGCATGCCGCAGGACGAGGAGGAGGGACTGTTCGACCAGTTCGAGGCCGCCGCACCCACCAGCAAGCTGGGCCAGGACCTCCTGAGGATGCGGGACTGGGCGGACGAGACCGAGAGCGGCGACCGCGACGATCTCACTCCGGGTGTCTCGGACCGTGCCTGGGCGCAGGTGTCCGTGTCGTCGCGAGAGTGCCTGGGCGCGTCGAAGTGCGCCTACGGTGCCGAGTGCTTCGCCGAGATGGCCCGTGAGCGGGCCAAGCTCGCCGAGGTCGTCGTCACCAACCACGCCCTGCTGGCCATCGACGCGATCGAGGGCGCCCCGGTGCTGCCCCAGCACGAGGTGCTGATCGTGGACGAGGCGCACGAACTCGTCTCCCGCGTCACCGGTGTCGCCACCGGCGAACTCACGCCTGGCCAGGTCAACCGTGCCGTGCGCCGTGCCGCCAAGCTGGTCAACGAGAAGGCCGCCGATCAGCTCCAGACCGCCGCCGAGGGCTTCGAGCGGCTCATGGAGCTGGCGCTGCCGGGCCGCTTGGAGGAGATCCCGGAAGACCTCGGTTACGCGCTGATGGCGCTGCGGGATGCGGCCCGTACGGTGATCACCGCCATCGGCGCGACCCGTGACAAGTCCGTCCAGGACGAGGACGCGGTCCGCAAGCAGGCGCTGGCCTCGGTGGAGACGGTGCACGACGTGGCCGAGCGGGTTCTGAACGGCTCGGAGTGGGACGTCGTCTGGTACGAGCGGCACGACCGCTTCGGTGCGTCCCTCAGGGTCGCCCCCATGTCGGTCTCCGGTCTGCTCAGGGAGAAGCTCTTCGCCGATCGGGCGGTCGTCCTCACCTCGGCGACGCTCAAGCTGGGCGGCGACTTCAACGGCGTCGGCGCTTCACTGGGGCTTGGCCCGGAGGGAGCGGAGGGTGAGGACCTGCCGAAGTGGAAGGGCGTCGATGTCGGCTCGCCCTTCGACTACCGCAAGCAGGGCATCCTGTACGTCGCGAAGCACCTGGCGCGTCCGGCGCGTGACGGTGAGCGCGCCGACATGCTGGACGAGCTGACCGAGCTGATCCAGGCAGCCGGCGGGCGCACCCTCGGCCTGTTCTCGTCCATGCGGGCCGCCCAGCTCGCCGCAGAGGAGCTGCGCTCCCGGATCCCCGAGTTCCCGATCCTGCTCCAGGGCGAGGAGACGCTCGGCGAACTGATCAAGAACTTCGCGGCTGATCCCGAGACCTGTCTCTTCGGCACACTGTCGCTGTGGCAGGGCGTCGACGTCCCGGGCCCCAGCTGCCAACTGGTCGTCATGGACAAGATCCCGTTCCCGCGGCCCGACGATCCGCTCATGAGCGCGCGCCAGAAGGCCGTGGAGGACGCCGGCGGCAACGGTTTCATGGCGGTGGCCGCCACGCACGCGGCCCTGCTCATGGCGCAGGGTGCCGGCCGTCTCGTCCGGGCGTCCGGCGACCGTGGTGTGGTGGCCGTACTGGACCAGCGGCTGGCCACCGCGCGGTACGGCGGCTATCTCAAGGCATCACTGCCCGACTTCTGGTACACCACGGACCGTAACCAGGTCCGCAAGTCGCTCGCGGCGATCGACGCGGCGGCCCGGCAGGCGGAGACGTCGGCAGCGGCAGCCGAGTGATCACAGGGTGGCGTGCCCAGGACCGGGCACGCCACCCGCGCCGGTACCGGCCCCGGTTAAGCCGCCCGCGCCGCAATGTGCCCCCACGCTGGAGAAGCGGGAAGCGGTCACACGCGGCCCCGCACGCCCGCCCGAGCCGTACAACCACAAGACACGCCGGACAACCGCAGGACACCAACAGGGCCGCTGGAGCCGGGCCCTGAACACACGCAGGGCCCCGGAACCGGCGCAGGGGTTCCGGGGCCCGGTCAGGGAGCGAGCGGCCGCCCGCCCGCCGCGGCCGTCACACGCGGCGCAGTACTGCGACGACCTTGCCGAGGATGGTCGCGTCGTCGCCCGGGATCGGCTCGTAGGCCGCGTTGTGGGGGAGGAGCCACACGTGGCCGTCCTCGCGCTTGAAGCGCTTGACCGTGGCCTCGCCGTCGAGCATGGCCGCCACGATGTCGCCGTTCTCGGCGACCGGCTGGCGGCGCACGGTGACCCAGTCGCCGTCACAGATGGCGGCCTCGATCATGGAGTCGCCGACGACCTTGAGGACGAAGAGTTCACCGTCACCGACGAGCTGGCGGGGCAGGGGGAAGACGTCCTCGACGGACTCCTCCGCGAGGATCGGGCCACCGGCGGCGATACGGCCGACCAGCGGGACGTAGGACGCGGCGGGCTTGCCGGCGGTGTCCGTGGGCTGCACGGTGACGGCCTGGTCCGACCCGCGTACCTCGTACGCCCGCGGCCGGTGCGGGTCACGGCGCAGGAAGCCCTTGCGCTCCAGCGCCATCAGCTGGTGGGCGACGGAGGACGTGCTGGAAAGGCCTACGGCCTGGCCGATCTCCCGCATCGACGGCGGGTAGCCGCGCCGCTGTACGGAGTCCCTGATGACCTCGATGACCCGGCGCTGCCGGTCGGTGAGTCCGGAGCTGTCCGCCCGGATGCCTGGAGGTCGCCCCGGCAGGGAGCGCTTGTGTGCCTCGGGATTCGCGGCTTCGTTCATCGCGTGTACCGGCTCGACTCGGCCCTGGGAGCGGTCCTGGGCGGTGATGGTGGCACTGTCTGCGGTGGTGGTCACGTCGGCCCCTCTCGATGGTCTCCCTGCTGCACAACGGTAGTTGCTTTCGAAAGGTTGCGCCAAACACACGTTCGAGTGAAAAAGTGCGTTTTACCCGACGCGATCATGTGTCTGGGTGTATGGCTCACGCGACACCTGTCGGGCAAAAGCGCCCATTGTTGTACTCTTCACCGCCGGAGTCGTTCGCCTTGTGGGCCGCGCCCCAGTCTGCCACCCGGAATCCCGCAGTCCGGGATCCGGGGTCGGTTCTGCGCGGGAGTGCCACGCACCTCCTCGCGGCGCCCACGGTATCCCCGCGAGCGCTCCGACGGCCCGGCTCGGCGCCCGCGTGTCCGCGCTGGTCGCCGCCATGCCGGTGCCGCTGTCGGCGCGCGTCCCGCGCGCGTGCCCCGTTCCTGGCGACACGCGCATACCCCGTGATGTGAGACTCAAGCCCCACATGTAGTGGTTGGATGGCTACAGCGGCCCAGAAGTTGTGGTCCCCCGGTCGGCGACTGCTCGGTCATCGCCTATGCTTAGGGCTGCCTCGCGAGACCTGTGGGTCCAGCGGGGCTGACGAGTCTGCTGTGAGGAGGGTTGGAGAACATGCACTGCCCCTTCTGCAGGCACCCCGACAGCCGTGTGGTCGACAGTCGTACGACCGACGACGGCACATCCATCCGCAGACGCCGCCAGTGCCCTGACTGCTCCCGTCGGTTCACGACTGTGGAGACGTGCTCGCTCATGGTGGTGAAGCGGTCCGGAGTCACCGAGCCTTTCAGTCGTACCAAGGTCATCAATGGTGTGCGCAAGGCATGCCAGGGGCGGCCTGTCACCGAGGACGCACTCGCCCAGCTCGGCCAGCGGGTCGAGGAGGCGGTGCGCGCGACCGGAAGCGCCGAGCTGACCACCCATGACGTGGGTCTGGCCATACTCGGCCCGTTGCAGGAGCTCGACCTCGTCGCCTATCTGCGATTCGCCTCCGTCTACCGGGCGTTCGACTCGCTGGATGACTTCGAGGCCGCCATCGCGGAGCTGAGGGAAGCGACGGGAGGCTCCGCCGCGGACGAGGGCGACGCGCGAGCGGGGAGCCAGGAAGACGACCGCGGGCCCGGCGGGACCACTCAGGTCCCCGAGCCCGCCCGCGCCGCCGACTGACCGGCGGGCCGGAAACCGGGAGAGCGCCTGGGTTCCGGCCGGAAGGCGGCGAACGAAGACCTGTTGCGGGCGGCAGCTGAGGGCGCCCGCGACGCTAGACAGAAACACGTGCCCACGGGAACAAATGGGCACTTCAGGGCGTTTTTGCCCGTACAGGGAGGCGGCATGACAGAGACGGCGAGCGGTCCGGCGCGAGGTTCCCGAGCCAAGGGCGCCAAGGCCACCAAGGGGCTGCGTGTCGAGCGCATCCACACCACCCCCGGCGTACACCCGTACGACGAGGTGTCGTGGGAGCGCCGTGACGTCGTCATGACCAACTGGCGCGACGGCTCGGTCAACTTCGAGCAGCGTGGCGTCGAGTTCCCCGACTTCTGGTCGGTGAACGCGGTCAACATCGTCACCAGCAAGTACTTCCGCGGTGCCGTCGGCACGCCGCAGCGCGAGACCAGCCTCAGGCAGCTGATCGACCGCATCGTGCAGACGTACCGGAAGGCCGGTGAGGACTACAAGTACTTCTCCTCGCCCGCCGACGCCGAGATCTTCGAGCACGAGCTGGCGTACGCCCTCCTGCACCAGATCTTCAGCTTCAACAGCCCCGTCTGGTTCAACGTCGGCACCCCGCAGCCCCAGCAGGTCTCCGCCTGCTTCATCCTGTCCGTCGACGACTCCATGGAGTCGATCCTCGACTGGTACAAGGAAGAGGGCATGATCTTCAAGGGCGGCTCCGGCGCCGGCCTGAACCTCTCCCGCATCCGCTCCTCCAAGGAGCTGCTCTCCTCCGGCGGCAACGCCTCCGGCCCGGTCTCCTTCATGCGTGGCGCCGACGCCTCCGCCGGCACCATCAAGTCCGGTGGCGCCACCCGCCGCGCCGCCAAGATGGTCGTGCTCGACGTCGACCACCCCGACATCGAGGACTTCATCGAGACCAAGGTCAAGGAAGAGGAGAAGATCCGCGTCCTGCGTGACGCGGGCTTCGACATGGACCTGGGCGGCGACGACATCGCGTCCGTCCAGTACCAGAACGCCAACAACTCGGTCCGCGTGAACGACGAGTTCATGAAGGCGGTCGAGGACGGCGGCAAGTTCGGCCTGCGCGCCCGTATGACCGGTGAGGTCATCGAGGAGGTCGACGCCAAGGCGCTCTTCCGCAAGATCGCCGAGGCCGCCTGGGCCTGCGCCGACCCGGGCATCCAGTACGACGACACCATCAACACCTGGCACACCTGCCCCGAGTCCGGCCGGATCACCGCGTCGAACCCGTGCAGCGAGTACATGCACCTGGACAACACGTCCTGCAACCTGGCCTCGCTGAACCTGATGAAGTTCCTGAAGGACGACGGCAAGGGCAACCAGTCCTTCGAGACCGAGCGCTTCCAGAAGGTCGTCGAGCTGGTCATCACCGCGATGGACATCTCGATCTGCTTCGCGGACTTCCCGACCCAGAAGATCGGCGAGAACACGCGCGCGTTCCGCCAGCTCGGCATCGGCTACGCCAACCTCGGCGCCCTGCTGATGGCCACCGGCCACGCCTACGACTCCGACGGCGGCCGCGCCCTCGCCGGCGCCATCACCTCCCTGATGACGGGTACGGCCTACCGCCGCTCCGCCGAGCTGGCTTCGGTCGTCGGCGCCTACGACGGCTACGCCCGCAACGCCGACGCCCACAACCGCGTCATGAAGCAGCACGCCGACGCCAACGGCAAGGCCGTCCGCATGGACGACCTGGACACTCCGGTGTGGGCCGCCGCCACGGAGGCCTGGCAGGACGTCGTCCGCCTCGGCGAGAAGAACGGTTTCCGTAACTCCCAGGCGTCCGTCCTCGCGCCGACCGGCACCATCGGCCTGGCCATGTCCTGCGACACCACCGGTGTCGAGCCCGACCTGGCGCTGGTGAAGTTCAAGAAGCTGGTCGGCGGCGGTTCGATGCAGATCGTCAACGGCACCGTCCCGCAGGCCCTGCGCCGCCTGGGCTACCAGGAGGAGCAGATCGAGGCGATCGTCGCCCACATCGCCGAGCACGGCAATGTGATCGACGCCCCCGGCCTCGCGCACGAGCACTACGAGGTGTTCGACTGCGCCATGGGCGAGCGCGCCATCTCCCCGATGGGCCACGTCCGCATGATGGCCGCGATCCAGCCGTGGATCTCCGGCGCCATCTCCAAGACGGTCAACATGCCGGAGACGGCGACCGTCGAGGAGGTCGAGGAGATCTACTTCGAGGCCTGGAAGCTGGGCGTCAAGGCGCTGGCGATCTACCGCGACAACTGCAAGGTCGGTCAGCCGCTCTCCGCCAAGAAGAAGGAGACCGAGGAGAAGAAGACCGAGGAGACCCCGGCCGTCGAGCCCAAGGTCGAGAAGGTCATCGAGTACCGCCCCGTCCGCAAGCGCCTCCCGAAGGGACGTCCCGGAATCACCACGTCCTTCACGGTCGGCGGCGCCGAGGGCTACATGACCGCCAACTCCTACCCGGACGACGGCCTCGGCGAGGTCTTCCTGAAGATGTCCAAGCAGGGCTCCACCCTCGCGGGCATGATGGACGCCTTCTCCATCGCCGTCTCCGTCGGTCTGCAGTACGGCGTGCCGCTGGAGACGTACGTCTCGAAGTTCACCAACATGCGCTTCGAGCCGGCCGGTATGACGGACGACCCGGACGTGCGGATGGCGCAGTCGATCGTCGACTACATCTTCCGCCGCCTGGCGCTGGACTTCCTGCCCTTCGAGACCCGCTCCGCGCTCGGCATCCACTCCGCCGAGGAGCGTCAGCGGCACCTGGAGACCGGCTCCTACGAGCCGGCCGAGGACGAGGTCGACGTCGAGGGCCTGGCCCAGTCGGCGCCGCGTGCTCAGGAGCTGAAGGCCGTCGCCACGCCGAAGGCCGAGTCCGAGGCGGCCAAGCCCGCCCCCAAGCAGGCCCACACCAGCGCCGAGCTGGTGGAGATGCAGCTGGGCATCCAGGCCGACGCCCCGCTGTGCTTCTCCTGCGGTACGAAGATGCAGCGGGCCGGCTCCTGCTACATCTGCGAGGGCTGCGGCTCGACCAGCGGCTGCAGCTGAACCGCTCCGATCGCGCCGGACATCACCTCCGGCGTGAGCGGCGCACATAGCTGACCAGCAGCTCACGAAGGGGACCGACCCACGGGCGGTCCCCTTCGTCGTACCGCCGAAAGCCTCTTGCCGCCGGCGACGGACGCGTCCGCAACGTCCCGACCGGGGACGCCCGGGGCCCGTCGTCACCGCGGAACGGCGTGCCTGAAGTAAGGGGCGTCCGCTCGGGCCGACGCCCCTTACACATGCGTGCCGAGGGCGTTATGGCCGACGTATTCGGCCCATCACCTGCGTGAAGGAGGCGGCGTCCTCGTCGAATCCGTGCGCGCCGGCGTGGAAGGCCCATTCGCCCGAGTCGTCCCGGACGAACTCGGCGAAGGTGGCGGCCGTCGCACCGAGGACCGAACCGAAGTCGTCCTCGGCGAGCACGGTGTAGCCCTCACGGATGCGCGCGGCGGGGTTCAGCACGTCGGCGAACGTCTTGCGCCCGGACCGCTGTTGGATGACGACACCGACCACCACGCGCGCGTAGCGGTCGTCGAGGCGGTCCAGTTCGACGGTCATGACCTCGTCCCAGCCGAACCCCTTGCCGTCCGTGCTGTCGCGGTTGAGCAGGATCGTGCCGTCCGGAGAGCGGCTGTCGAAGTGCACCAGATAGGCCGGAGCCCCGTACGGGTCACCCGACAGGAAGGTCGCGGCGACGATGTCGAGGTCCGTCGGCGGCCGGCCCGCGGGACTCGGATCCCACTTGAGCGCGACCTCGACCTTGCGGATTCCCTTGCTGAAGCCGGTCACCAGGCTTTCCCTTCCCCCTGTGGCTCGCTCGCCCCCAACTCCCCATCGGCCGGGGTTCCTTGCCCATCGTGCCACGCGCGCGGGCGAGCGTGCGCGAGCGATCTCCGCCGGAGCGTGACCGACGCCACGCCCGGTGGCCTTACGATGGCGCGGTGCTGGTCAAGTGGATTCGCTGCACCGTGGTTGACCGCCGGGGCTTCGAGCGGGGGCAGCGGAAATGGGCGGGGCTTCTGGGGGAGCCGGGGTTTCGGGGACAGGGCGGGGGCTGGAGCCGGCAGCGGCCGGGGGTGGCGCACATATTCGCCTTCTGGGAGAGCCGTGCCTTCTACGACTCCTTCATGGCCCGTTCCCACGACCGCCTGGCCGCCGCCCAGTCCGGCACGTTCAAGGATGCCCAGGTCAAACTGTTCGAGTACCGCTTCGATGTGAAGACGGGCTTCGAGCCGCGGTTCAGCGACACCGACCTGATCCGCGTGGCCCTGTGCCGCATCCATGAGGAGCGCGTCGAGCACTTCACGCTCATGCAGGAGAAGGTCTGGAACCCCGCGATGGCCGGTTCGCCCGGCATGATCCGCGGCATGTTCGGCGAGGCGCCCGAGCAGGAGTTCCTGATCCTTTCGATGTGGCGGTCGGCGGCCGAGCACGGCAAGTACCGCACCGAGCGTGTGGAACGCCTCGCGCTGCGTGCTCAGACGGAGGCGGACGTAGCGGCACTCTCCGGCGACATCGTGGACCTGGAGCCGTCCTGGACGGTCTGAAAGACCCTTTGGTTCGATGACCTAACGCACCGCTCCCAACCGTCGCACGGACCGAGCGAACTGCTCCGAACCGCCGCAGCGCAGGTCCGGGAGCCGGCCCGCGAAGATGAGGGACATGTGACCTACGCTGTATAGAGCCCGTACGAGTGCTCGTCCCCCCGCCGTTCGATCTAGGGTTTTGGCATGGCACGACCACGGCGCATCGTCCTTGTCCGACACGGCGAGTCAACGGGCAACGTCGACGACTCCGTGTACGAACGCGAGCCCGACCACGCCCTCGCGCTGACCGAGCGCGGCTGGACGCAGGCCGAGGAGACCGGCAAGCGGCTCCGTGAGCTGTTCGGCCGGGAACGCGTGAGCGTCTACGTCTCCCCGTACCGACGCACCCACGAGACCCTCCGCGCGTTCCACCTCGACCCCGACCTCATACGCGTCCGGGAGGAACCCCGACTGCGCGAGCAGGACTGGGGCAACTGGCAGGACCGCGACGACGTACGTCTGCAGAAGGCCTACCGCGACGCGTACGGCCACTTCTTCTTCAGGTTCCCGCAGGGCGAGTCCGGGGCCGACGTGTACGACCGGGTCGGCGGCTTCCTGGAGAGCCTGTTCCGCAGTTTCGAGGCCCCCGACCACCCCCCGAACGTTCTTCTCGTGACCCACGGGCTCGCGATGCGGCTGTTCTGCATGCGCTGGTTCCACTGGACGGTGGCGGATTTCGAGTCCCTGGCCAATCCCGGGAACGCCGAGATGCGGATGCTCGTTCTGGGAGACGACGGCAAGTACACGCTCGACCGGCCCTTCGAGCGCTGGCGGAAGCCTGTGCCGTACTGGGTGAACGGATAGAGTGGCAGGGCGATGACCGCTGACTCCTCTTCCCTCGGGCGCCTGGAGCGTGCCCTGGCGAGCCTGCGCGGACTGGCCGTGGGGGACGCGCTGGGCTCCCAGTTCTTCGTTCCCGCGAACTATCCCCTGCTCAAGCGCCGCGAGCTGCCCGCAGCCCCCTGGCAGTGGACGGACGACACCGAGATGGCCTGCTCCGTGGTGGCCGTCCTCGCCGCCCACCACCGCATCGACCAGGACGCGCTCGCCCGCTCCTTCGCCGAGCACCACGACTTCGACCGGGGCTACGGCCCCGCGGTCAACCGGCTGCTGCGCCTGGTCCGGGAGGGGGGTGACTGGCGGGAGCTGGCCGCCGGCCTCTTCAAGGGGCAGGGATCCTGGGGCAACGGCGCCGCCATGCGGATCGCGCCCCTGGGCGCCTGGTACGCGGACGATCCCGAGCAGGCGACCCACCAGGCGGAGATCTCGGCCTATCCCACCCACCAGCACCGGGAGGCCGTGGTCGGGGCCATGGCCGTGGCCGCCGCCGCGGCACTGGCCGGCTCGCCGGGCGGGCCACCCGCCCCCGAGACCCTCCTCGACGGCGTCGTCGCGCTCGTCCCGAAGAGCGCGGTCGGCCAGGGCCTGCGCCGCGCCCGCGACATGCTCGACTACGACGACGCGGCCACCGTCGCGGCCGTCCTGGGCTGCGGACGCCGTACGACGGCCCATGACACCGTCCCCTTCGCCCTCTGGTCCGCCGCACGGGCCCTCGGCGACTACGAGACGGCCTTCTGGACGACCGCCCAGGTGGGCGGGGACGTCGACACCACCTGCGCGATCGTCGGCGGCGTGCTCGCCGCGGGCAAGGCCGGGACACCGCCCGCTGAATGGGTGCAGCGCACCGAGACCCTGCCGGACTGGGTGCCTGCGCGGGCCTGACGGCTTCCGCGGTGCTCGCTCCGCCCCCGCTACCGGCCGGTCAGACGCTCTTTCACGCCGTCGACCGGTCGGAGGTTCTTCCGCGCCGACCGGTCGAAAAACTCTCCGTGATTGCCGGGAACTCTCCGTGACCGCCGCGCGTTGTTCCGGTATCCGCTGCTCACCGTGTCGACGGTGTGAGTGCCGGCGGAGCCACGACGACGGGAGAGGGAGGGTCGGGAGATGGCGTTCGTCTCGCTGGGCCCGCTGCCGGCGCCGCTGGAGCCGCTGCACCTGGTTCCCGCTCTCCTCCTGGCCCTGTTGCTCACCCTGTCAGGCGCCCTGGGCGCTTCTGTGCGGCCCACCGGACCACCGGCCCACCGCGCGGCCGCGATCTTGCATATGCGGGAGCGCGTGACGGAGGGGGCGATGCCGGGGTGCCCCTGCCGGCGGGCTGGCGCCCGGTTTCTTGTCGTCCACGAGGAGCTGATAGGCCGTCACCATCGGCCCGTCCCCTTGTTGCTGCGTTGCGGCGCCATTGCCCCGGAATCCCCGCTCTCCTTGTATGCAGGAGAAGAAGAAGGACGGTTGCCTCGCGCTGGACGGCCGCGCCCCCCGGACGGCGTGGCCTCGTCGGCGTGGTCCGGGTCGAGCGGGCACCGGACCCGGCAGTGTGCGCTAAGACCTCTTGGCCCTGTACCGGCAGGTGCGGAAGATCACGTACTTGCGGCCTGGTGTAGCCCTGAGTTTGTCATTCACGAATGCGACCACATGGGAGTCGAATGCTTCGAAGGTGTGATCTCCGGGAGCGTGGTGCAGGCGACCGTCAAGCTGCTTCGTGAGGCAAGTGAGCGCGCAATAGTCAGGGGAGGGGCTGGTTCGGGCACGGCCAGCGGGTATGTGGCCGACGCGGTCCCGGTCATGGCGCTGTACGGGCGAAGATGTGCGTGAGCGAATGAAGCGATCAAGATCGCGTGGAGGTGATCGTCCAGCCGATGCTCCCGCTGCTACTGCCGTACGGCACCTGACCCCCCTCCGGAGCTGTGCGCGCCGGCCCGGCGGCGGGGCCTTGCCCGTTGGTGCGTCCGAACTGCCGTGTGGTGGTACGCCGGGGTGTCGCGCGGCGGCATGACCGGGGTGTCGCGCGGCGACAACGGCGGCGTAGGCTAAGGGCGCCATGCCGTACGAACCACCTACTCACACCGTCGAGCGCTCCCTGCGCGCCACGACCGGAGCGAAGATCATTGCCGGTATCGACGAGGTGGGACGCGGCGCCTGGGCCGGGCCCGTCACCGTCTGCGCGGCGATCACCGGTCTTCGTCGCCCGCCGGAGGGGCTGACCGACTCCAAACTGCTGACGGTCAAGCGGCGCACGGAACTCGCCGCGACCCTGCAGGGATGGGTGACGTCCTACGCGCTGGGGCATGCTTCCCCCGAGGAGATCGACCACCTGGGGATGACGGCCGCGCTGCGGCTCGCCGCGGCCCGCGCCCTGGACGCTCTGCCGGTCCGCCCCGAAGCCGTGATCCTCGACGGGAAGCACGACTACCTCGGCACCCCGTGGAGGGTGCGCACGGTGATCAAGGGCGATCGTTCGTGCGTGGCCGTAGCGGCGGCGTCGGTGATCGCCAAGGTTCAGCGCGACAAAATGATGGCCGAACTGGGTGTCGACCATGCACACTTCGGATTTGCGGACAACGCCGGGTATCCGTCGCCCGTGCACAAGGCCGCACTGGAGGAGTGGGGGCCCACCCCACACCACCGCTTGTCGTGGGCGTATCTTGATGCGTTGCCTCAGTGGCGGCACCTCAAGAAGGTCCGCAGCTGGGCGGACGGAAGCGTTCCGGAAATTGAGGGTCAGCTCGGCTTCGATTTCTGACGGTTCCGCTCGCACTGATGTGCCACCCGGTCATCCGCGCCGCACCAACGTTTGATAAATATCAGCTCATGCCTCTCATTCCCGAGGAGCCTCAGATTCACGAGAGTGCCCAGGGTCCCCGCGCCACTCCGGCCAGTGGCCGTACCGCGCCGACCCCCCGCCCCGTACCCGGCCCCCGCCCCGCGGCTCCGTCCCGCCCCGGTCGTCCCGGCCCTCTGCGGCCCACGCCGCCGGTGCAGCGCACGCCGCGTGACGTGGTTCCGGCCAAGCCTGGTCCGTCCGGTCAGGCCGCTCCCGCCACCACGGCGAGTCCCCAGATCCAGCTGATCCCGGCCTCCGCCGAGGGTGCGCTCGACGCCGCCGAAGAGGCGGTGGACCTGCTCCTTGACTCGGGCCGCGCCCCCGGCGACGTGCTCGTGGTCACCACGGGTGCGCAGCATCCGTGGGCCGAGCACGAGCTGTCCTTCGGTGAGGCGTCCTACTGGGCGCAGCACGACGCCGGTGACGACGTCTTCTACGCGGACGCCGCTCTGGTCTCCCGTGCCGCGTCCCGCCCGGTGGTCGTCGTGGCCGTCAACGGGGGCCCCGCCTCCGTCGCCGCCACCGCCCTTCCCCTGGCGCACGCGCGGGCCGGTTCCCTGCTGATCGTCTGCGGCGACCCGCAGCAGATCAACTCGGTGCTGGGCGCCGGCGTCTGAGCCACGTCCGGCACCGCCTGCACCGGGGTGCCGAAGGAGCCGCTCCGGCGGAATCCGCACGGTGCGGCTTGCGACGTGCGCGGACGCCAGGCGGCCGCAGTGCTGCCGGTGGGACTGTTCCCATGGCGAGCCCGGAGAGCACGCCGGCCTGTCCGGCGGGCTGATCCGGGTTGCCGCGGCGGCGCATGCCGGGGCCGCACCCCCTGCGGCCCAGCCGTGCCCGTGCAGCCATGCGGCCGTAGCGCAGGCGACCCCGTTGAAGCGTTTCCGGAGTCGGTCTCGCAGGTCGCCGGACCTCCGAGGCGGCGCTCATCGGCGCTGTTCGGGGCGCACGTTGGCGCTGTTCGTGGCGCACGTCGGCTCGTCGCCGGGTCATCGCGCACCGTCCCGGTGCCGTTCGCGTTGTCGGCCGGCAGCGGGGGCCGGCGTACCGTTCGCTTCGAGCGGGTCAGCGGGCCGCTGCCCGGCGCAGCACCTCGGAGACCGGGCCCCCGGTGCGTGGCACGAGCGGCGGGGCCTCCGACGTGGCGAAGGGCTCCGGCTCCGAGTGCGCGTTGGGGCGGCGTCCGCCACGGCCCTCGCCGAGCACCTGCCAGCCTTCATGCGTCAGCGTGATGTACGCCCCGCATCGCAGCCCGTGCAAGGTGCAGGCGTCACGCAGTCCCCACATCCAGGCCCCGTCCTCCTCGGTCCAACGTCCGTCACCCTCACGGCAGTAGAGGAGCACGGCCGTGCGCACGGGGGTGCGGCGGCGCAGGTCGTGGGGGATCACCCGGCGCAGCTGGGCCAGCAGCGTGTTACGGAACATCCAGCCGTCGGCCTGGGCCGCACGGCGGGTGAACGAGGCGCTGGCCCGCAGCCGTTCGTCCGGATCGAGGACCGCCACGATCGCAGTGAGCGGCTTCGGGTGATGGCGGGCGTGCAACCCGCTCACGACCTCACGGGGGTTGCGCAGCAGAGGGATACCGGCGGCAGCCCACTCCGCCGGCTCAAGCAGGCGACTGGCGGAGGCGGCGGACGCGGACGTCGACAACGAGGCCGCCGAGGACGAGGCGAATCCGAAGGTCACGTTCCTCCCTTCGGCTACGCGCCCATACTGCGGGCGAGGTCGGATTCGGGGGAGCGCGCACCGCAGCGGAGCCCAACCGGATCACAGAGAGCCGTGCGGGGAGCGGACCTCAATTCTTCCTGTCGAACTTGGATGCGGCAACGAGCAATTGGGGCCACCGACTGTTATCAGGTGGTGCGTGGCTTATATCCCTACCCAATGGTTCGGCTGGTGACGCCTGCGACGGCCGGTCATCGCCCCACGGTTTCCGCGAGCGGCCGCGCGGACCGGCTCCGGGCCCGCGGACCAGCCCCGGGTCCGCCGGGACCAGGGGTCCGCGGACCAGCCTTGGGCTCCCCGGGGCCGGCGGCCGACCGCGCCAGGCACAGGCGGGTGCAGCGGCGGGCGCCGGTCATCCCTGAACGGCGAGGACCAGCGGCAGCACACCCCGCGCACCGGACTTGCGGAGCAGCCGTGCCGCGATCGCCAGGGTCCAGCCCGTCTCCGTGAAGTCGTCGACCAGCAGCACCGGACCGTGTGCCTGGCCGAGGGCCGCCGCCAAAGCGGCCGGCACCGTCAACGCGCCGTCCAGGGCCTTCAGCCGCTGCGCGCTGTTGCTGCGCGGCAACCGCGGCGCGTCCGCGGCGTATTCCACCGAGCCCAGCAGCGGGAGCCGGCCGATCTCGGCGATACGCGCGCCCAGCGAATGGATCAGCTGCGGCCGGCTGCGCGAGGCCACGGTCACCACGCCCACCGGCCGGGGCGGGGCGCCGGACGCATCGGAGGCCCAGCCACCGGGACCCCGGGCCCAGTCGGCCAGGACGTCGACCACGGCCCGCGCCACGTCGTCCGGCACCGCGGCGTCCGGAGCGCCGGGCGCGAGCAGCGGTCGCAGCCGGTTGCCCCAGCCGATGTCCGACAGACGTCCCAGAGCCCGCCCCGGCAAGGCCTGTTCCCCCGCCGGGATACGTCCCTTGAGATCGATGCCGATTGCCGGGAGGCCCGTCGGCCACATACGGCGGGGCTCCACCTCGACCCCCGCGCGGCCCAGGTCGCTGCGTGCCGCGTCCAGGGCCGCGGTGGACAGACCGGAAGTGAAGCGGGGGCCCGCGCAGTTGTCGCAGCGTCCGCAGGGCTTGGCGCCCTCGTCGTCCAGCTGGCGCTGCAGGAACTCCATCCGGCACTCGGTGGTGGTCGCGTACTCGCGCATCGCCTGCTGTTCGGCCGCGCGCTGCCGAGCCACCCACGCGTAGCGCTCGGTGTCGTACGACCACGGCTGCCCGGTCGCGACCCAGCCGCCCTTCACTCGGCGCACCGCTCCGTCCACGTCGAGGACCTTCAGCATGGTCTCCAGGCGTGAGCGGCGCAGCTCGACCAGCGGTTCCAGGGCCGGCAGCGACAGGGGTCCGTCCGCCCGGGCGAGGACGTCCAGCGTGCGCCGCACCAGATCCTCGGCAGGAAAGGCCAGCGAGGCGAAGTACTCCCAGATCGCCTCGTCCTCCTTGCCCGGCAGCAG
The DNA here is from genome assembly GCF_055639035.1 of Streptomyces sp. NPDC107654. Lineage (NCBI taxonomy): Bacteria > Bacillati > Actinomycetota > Actinomycetes > Kitasatosporales > Streptomycetaceae > Streptomyces > Streptomyces sp. NPDC107654. The sequence continues at coordinate 261,755 of NZ_JBVKBI010000008.1, read as the reverse complement.
CAGCACCTCGGCGTGCTCTACGCCGCGGCCGGCCCGGCCGACCTGCTGGTAGTAGGCGATGGGGGAGGAGGGCGAGCCGAGATGGACCACGAAACCGAGATCCGGCTTGTCGAATCCCATGCCGAGCGCGGAGGTGGCGACCAGGGCCTTGACGCGGTTGGCGAGCAGGTCGTCCTCCGCCTGCTGCCGCTCGGCGTTCTCCGTCTTGCCCGTGTACGAGGCGACGACATGCCCGCGCTGCCGCAGGAAGGCGGTGACCTCCTCGGCCGCGGCGACCGTGAGCGTGTAGATGATGCCCGAGCCCGGCAGATCGGCGAGGTGGTCCGCGAGCCACGCCATCCGGTGGGCGGCGTCCGGGAGACGCAGGACACCGAGGCTCAGGCTCTCCCGGTCCAGTGGCCCGCGCAGCACCAGCGCGTCCGATGTGCCGCCGGTGCCGAGCTGCTCGGCGACGTCGGCGGTCACCCGTGCGTTGGCCGTGGCGGTGGTGGCCAGCACGGGGACGCCGGGCGGGAGCTCGGCGAGCATGGTGCGCAGCCGACGGTAGTCGGGGCGGAAGTCGTGGCCCCAGTCGGAGATGCAGTGGGCCTCGTCCACGACCAGCAGGCCGGTGGCCGCGGACAGCTTGGGCAGGACCTGGTCCCGGAAGTCGGGGTTGTTCAGCCGCTCCGGCGAGACGAGCAGCACGTCGACGTCGCCCGCCGCGATCTCCGTTTGCACGACCTCCCACTCCTCGGTGTTGGCGGAGTTGATGGTCCGGGCGTGGATACCGGCCCGGCTCGCGGCCTCCACCTGGTTCCGCATGAGCGCGAGCAGCGGTGAGACGATCACCGTGGGACCGCTGCCTCTGGCCCGCAGCAGCGAGGTCGCCACGAAGTACACCGCGGACTTGCCCCATCCCGTGCGCTGCACGACCAAGGCCCGGCGCCGGTCGGCCACCAGTGCCTCGATCGCCCGCCACTGGTCCTCGCGCAGCCTGGCGGTGCCCGTGGCGTCCCCGACGAGCCGGGCGAGGACGGCATCGGCCTGTGCGCGGAGATCCGCGCTGCTCGTGTGCTCCATGCGTCCATACAACAGGACGGGACCGACATCCGGGCGAGGCCGAGGCAGGGCTGTGGACGAACGGACCGTCTTGTCGTGTCCCTGATCCGACTTATCCACAGGCTCAACCGGAATGCCGTGATCCGCGAGATCGTCGGCGCATGACGAATCACGGCGGAACCACCGGATCCCACGGAAACGACGACATCCCGGGGCAGGCGCCCGCGACCGGCCCGGTCGAACACGCCGCGCAGGTCACTCTGCGCACCCCGGCCGAACTGGCCGACGCCCTGCCCTACCTGCTCGGCTACCGCCCGGAGGACAGCATGGTCCTCGTCGCCCTGCACGACCACGGAGGCCGCGGCAGGTTCGGGGGCCGGGCCCGGCTCGGCATCCCCGCGAACGACGAGGACTGGGAGGCCGCCGCCCGGCAGCTGGCCCGCGGGCTGGTCACCGGCAGCGAGCGGCGAGGCTCCCGGCCCGAGCGGATGGTGGCCTACGTCTGCCAGGAGCCCCGCCCCGGAGAGTCCGGCCGGGACGTCAAACGACGGCTGGAGAGGCTGGCCCAGCTGATGCGCATCGAGTGCGGCAACCTCGACGTGCCGGTCATCGAGGCCCTGTGCGTCTCGGACGGCCGCTTCTGGTCGTACTGCTGCCCGATCGCGGACTGCTGCCCCGAGGAGGGCTCGCCGATGGGCCTGCCCGGAACCTCCGTGCTCGCCGCGGCGGCCACCTACGCCGGCATCCAGGTCCGCGGCACCCTGAGGGAACTGCGCGCCCGGCTGCAGCCCTGGGAGACCACCGCGGCACTGGAGCAGGAGATCGCCCTGGACGCGGCCGGCATGAGCCTCGTGCCCCGCATCCTGGACGAGAACGCCCGCCAGGAAGTGGCGGAGGAGACGCTCGCTCTCGCCGATCGGATCATCCGCCGCTACGCCGCGGTGGCACCCGTCTCCGGCACCCACCCGGCCGACGTACGCGACGACGACCTCCTCGCCCACGACGAGGCGGCGACCCTGATCCTCGGACTCCAGGACCGCACGACCCGTGACAGGGCCGCCGCCTGGATGGAAGGGGACGAGGCCGGTCCGGCACTCCGGCTGTGGCGTGCCCTGGCCCGCCGCTGCGTCGGACCCTATGGGGAGCACGCCGCGGCACCGCTGACCCTCGCGGGCTGGGTCGCCTGGTCCATGGGCGACGAACTGGAGGCGCGTGAGGCACTGGCCATGGCGCTGGCCGCGGATCCCGACTACCTCTTCGCCCGCCTGCTGCATCAGGCCTGCAACGAAGGGCTCGACCCCGAGGCGGTCCGCCGCTGCCTGCGGGGGGAGGGCGCGCGGCGCACACCGGCGCCCGGTTCGGAGAACGCCGCTTCGGGGGAGCGGGGCACCACGGGCGAGCCAGTGAACTCGGCGGACAAGACGGAACAAGCGCACGCACCCCGCACGTGCTCGACGGAGACTGCGGCCCCGGGACCCCGGACCGCTCTCGCCGAATCGCGGCAGACCCCGGCTCTGCCAGGCGGGGTGGACTCGCGCGAGAGGGACCAGGACGCCGAACCCGGCTCCCCGACGCGTGTGCAGAGGCGACGCCGTGCACGGACCCAGGACGACGGCGGCGGGCACACGGGGCGGCCGAAGGGACGCCGGCAGCGGCCGGCCGACTCCCGCCCCGGATCGTCCGCCACCGACGTCACCGGTCCTGGCACCCGTGCGGCGAGCACCACGCGCACGCGTGCGGCGGCTTCGAGTGACGCGACGTCCGGTGACGCCCTGCGGGACGGCCGGAGCCGGCAGACCGAGGGGGAAGGATGAGCGTCGGCCGGAGCCGGTCCGCGCCGTCGGCCCTGACCGGTACGGCTCTCGCCGGAACGGCGGGCGGGTCCACGGCGGACAGCGGAGGCGTCACCACCCACCGCCGCCGCGCCCTCCCGATGCAGTGCGGAGGTCGACCGGCGCGGAGCACGTCGAGCGCCACGCCCGTCGGCCGGTCACACCACGATTCGGTCGGCTTCCTCCCACCGGGCCGTGACCCGGCCGAGACGCCTCGCGTTCACCTGAGTGGCGGAGCGCCTGGACAGGCCCTGCCGCCGTACCCTCCCTGTCCTCCGGGGCGGCCGAACTCCTCGCCCGGCTGCTCGCCACCCCCGTCATGGACACGGGATGGGGACTGCGTGGTCTGGGGACCAAGGAGGCGGGACACAACCCGTTCGGCCACCGCACCGGAGCGATGCGGGTCCATGAGACCGCACCAGCAGTCGCCGGGCTGGCGGCGGCCGGCTACGAGAGAGCAGCGGCCGGCCTGCTGAAAGGGCTGATGGAAGCGGCGGAACACTTCGGCCGCCGGATCCCCGAGATGTTCGCCGGCGAACAGCGCTCCGCCACCGCCGCGCCCCTTTCACACCCGCGGCCTGCCCCCCGGCGGTCACCACAGCGGCCTTCGTGATCGATTTGTTCACCGCCCTCGCCGGCATCCGTCCCGACGCCCCGGCCCGCACGGTCACGCTGCGCCCCGTGCGGAGCGCCCCGCTCGGCGAACTCGGCCTCACCGGCCTACGCGTCACGGGTGCCCCCTTCGCCGTCCGGATCAGCCGACTGGGACTCGCCACGGTGGAGGCGGCGGCGGACGGCCTGCAACTGGGCCCATGACATTCCGGGAAAGGAGGGTGACCTCGTCCGACACGACCGGACCGACGAACTGCGAGCGGGCCCTGCCCGCATTAACCGGAACGAAGCGGAACCACCACCGATGCGCCCGATGGAGGGAGTGTTTATCGTCAGGAAGACGACTATGATCGCCGCATGCCCTACGACCCGTCAGCCTTTCCGCCCTTCGCCGTCACCGTGGACCTGGTCGTGCTGACCGTGCGCCGCCATGCCCTGTGCGCGCTGGCGGTCCGCAGGGGCGAGCCTCCCTTCCAGGGGCGCTGGGCGCTGCCCGGCGGCTTCGTACGGGCCGACGAGGACCTGTCCCAGGCGGCGGCGCGCGAGCTGGCCGAGGAAACGGGGCTGAGCGCTCACGACCCCTCGGTCCCGGTCCAGGACAACGGAGCACATCTGGAGCAGCTCGCCACCTATGGCGACCCCAAGCGGGACCCGCGCATGCGCGTGGTCAGTGTCGCGCATCTCGCACTCGCGCCCGACCTGCCCGCACCGCGTGCCGGCGGCGACGCCAGCAACGCCCGCTGGGCCCCGGTCGAGGAACTGCTCCAGCGGGGCGGTTACGGCCGGGACGGCGAACCCGTGGCACCGCTCGCGTTCGATCACGCCCAGATCCTCGCCGACGGAGTGGAGCGCGCCCGCTCGAAGATCGAGTACTCGTCGCTGGCCACGGCCTTCTGCCCGCCCGAGTTCACCGTCGGAGAGCTGCGCCGGGTGTACGAGGCGGTGTGGGGCGTGGCACTCGACCCGCGCAACTTCCACCGCAAGGTCACCGGAACCCCCGGCTTCCTCGTCCCGACGGGAGGTACGACCACACGCCAGGGCGGCAGGCCGGCCCAGCTCTTCCGCGCCGGCGGCGCCACCCTGCTCAACCCACCGATGCTGCGTCCCGAGGTCTGACCGGCGGGCCACCGGACGGTCGGTGCACCGGCCGCCCGTGCCGAGCTCCGACTCCATCGAACGGCGGACAGGGAGGACACCGGGCCACGCGGCATCTTCACGCAAAGCGGCTTATGCCCGAAAAACCAGACATGTCGCGCTATCTTGCTGCAGGTGATCCAGGCCTTCGGACTGACCAGCAATCCCCGCAAGGCGCATCCGCCCGCCGTCGACGACATCTCCTTCGAAGCGCGCGCCGGGCATGTCACCGCGCTCCTCGGGAGCGCCGGCGCGGGCAAGACGACGGTGCTCAAACTGATGCTTGAGCTCCAACAGGGGCGCGGCATCACGTACTTCAGGGGCCGCCCCCTCCATCTGACCGCCCACCCTTCCTGGGAAGTCGGCGTTCTCCTCGGTGACGTACCGGGTCACCCGGCCCGCTCGGTCCGCGGCCATCTGCGCATGCTGTCCGCGGCATCGGGAGTTCCCGCCCGCCGGGCCGACGAAGTCCTCGAAGTGGTCGGTCTCGTCAGCCTTCGCGAGGAGCGCCTCGGCACCCTGTCCCGCGGTATGGACCGCAGGCTCGGTCTGGCCTGCGCCCTGCTGCCCGACCCGCACACGCTCGTCCTGGACGAACCCACCGACGGTCTCTCCGTCCGGGAGGCCCAGTGGCTGCACGGCATGTTGCGGGCCCACGCCGCCCAGGGCGGCACCGTGCTCTTCACCACGGCCGACACCAAGGAGGCCGCACGCAGCGCCGACCGGGTCGTCGCCCTCGACGGTGGTCGACTCGTCGCCGACCAGGAGGCCAAGGCCTTCGCCCGCACCCGGCTGCGCCCGCGTGTCGCCGTCCGCAGTCCCCACGCCGCACGCCTCGCGGCCCTGCTCGCCAAGGACGCCCGCATCGCCCGCCGCTCCGTCGAAGTCGTACGTGAGGACGGCAACCGCCTGTCGGTGTACGGCACGACGACCGCCGACGTCGGCGAGATCGCCTTCCGCAACGGCATCCTCGTCCATCAACTCGCTGACGAGGTCGGGGACATGGGGCCGGGGACCGGTACCGGGGGCGGCGAGGGCGAGTGCTCCGCCGAGCCCCGGAAGGTGGTGCCGGACGCAGCTGCGGTGAACCGGGAGCCCTATCCGGATCACCGTCCGGCGGAGCGGCGCACGGCGGCACCCGACGCCCTGGACGGGGAACGGAAGCGGGTCTCGACCCGTCGCGGGTGGGCGGGTCGCGGACGTCCGGTGTTCGGTTTCTCCCCAGTCGGCGGCTCATCCGAGGAGCCCGGCCGGGCCACGGGCGCGCGGCCGCCGGCGCCCGAGCACGCGAGTCACGAGGGCTCGCGGGAGAGCACGACGGCGGGCTCTCCCGGGTGGGAGCGGCGCGCTCAGGAGCCGACGGTGACACCGGGCGTCGCGACGCCCGACTCCGAAGCGGCCGAACCCCGCGTCCTCGCCCTTGACCGGCCGGCGCCCGACGCGGACACGCCGGAACCGGATCTTCCGTCCGCGAACGCCACCGCCTCCGGGACTCCGTCGAGCCGATGGGAACGCACACCGGCCGACCCGTCGGCGACGGGGACGGAGCGGGCTGCCACCGGCCTCTCCCCGGCCGGAGAACGGCAACCGGAAGCCGACCTCTCGGCGCCGATGGCGACCGCCGACAGCGAGTGGTCCGCACGCGGCCAGGCTGCTGATCAAGGGATCGCTCAGGATCGCCCGCTGCCCGTCTCCACCGTGCCCACCCGCCATGCCCCGCCGACTGCCGCCGCGGCCGACGCCAGGATGAACGGCGTCTCCGCCTCCGGTGACACGGCCACTCCCGGCGCCGGCGCCGGCGAGGCGACTGCCGGAGCCGCCGATGGCCGGTCCGCCGACCCGACAGCCACCCCCGGCGCCGGCCTCGGCACGGTGACGACGGCGTCCGGGCCGCAGACCAACGGCCCTCGCACTTCCGCGACGACTCTGACCGGCACGCGTACCCTCCTCCCCGGCGCCAGGACGCCCGGCGCCCGGCACCCGCAGGCCGACCGCGCCGCCGGCCCCGACGGTGTCAGCCCTCTCGCCGCCCCCTCCCCCCTCCCGCCCCCCATCTCCGTCCGCCCCGCTCCCAGCCCCCTGCGCCCCCTCCGTTACGAGATCCGCCGCGCCACCGGGATCGGCACCGGCTTCCTCATCTGCGGTGCCGTACTGGTGGTGTCCGCGCTCACCGCCGTACTCCTGGCGCGCATCGGTCACACCCCGCGGGCGCGGTTGTTCGCGGCCTGGCCGGGGCAGCTGCCGCTGCCGCCCGCGGCGCTCGCGGCGGGACTGCTCGGTGCGCTGGCCTTCGGGGACGAGTTCCGCCACCCCGCCCTGGCGGCGGACCGCGGCACCGTCCCCCGCCGACTGGGGCTGCTCACCGCGAAACTGCTCGTCGCCGGAGCCGCCGCGGTCCTGCTCGCCTTCCTGACCGTGGGGTGCGACGCCGAGGTGCTCTACATCGTCTACGGACGGGAGCTCACGCAAGTTCCCGCGGACTGGCTCTCGCTCACCGCGAGTTGGTTCGGACTGGTCGTCGGCTGCGCCTGGGCAGGGGTGCTGGCGGCCGGGGTGTTCCGGTCCACGACGGCGGGACTGGCCGCCGTCCTCGCCGTCCCCGTCCTCGTCGCACCCCTCCTGCACCAGGCCCTGCAAGGCCCGGCCGTGCGTCTGGCCGCCGGTTTCCCGGTGCGGATGCGGCAGGTTCTCCTGCTGCAGTGGCCGTTCGGAGGGGAGCGGTACCTGCTCGCGGCCGCGCGGGTCCTCGCTCAACCGGTGGGCGGCGCACTGGCGTTGTCGATCGGGGGGCTGCTCTGCGCGTACCTGTTCACCGCGCTGCGCACCCGACTCCGATGACTACGCTCCGTACCCTTATGGTTCCCCTATGCCCACAACTCCCCGAAGAAAGCCCATTTCTTTCCGATAAGGCGTCAATTGCGACGGGGTGAGCGATCACCCTTTCGTGTGCTTTTCACCAAAGACCTCAAGGGAGTTGGAACCGGCGCCGACAAAGGATCCGTGAGTACCCTTGCGCACACCATGATGACCGCCGCCCGCCCCGCAGACTCAGGTCTGGCCGGCCCGGGCGAACTCGACCGCTACCCCTACGCCGAGGCCCCGGTGGCCGACCGCGTCGGCGCGCCGGCCTGGGACACCGGGGATCCCGAGCTGGGCCGGGTAGGCCGGCGCGCCGCGGGCAGCCGCGGGCGCGGACTGCACGGCCAACTCGTCCAGCAGCTGGGACAGATGATCGTCTCCGGCGACCTGGGGGCCGACCGCCCGCTGGTGCCGGAGGAGATCGGCCAGCGGTTCGAGGTGTCCCGCACCGTCGTCCGCGAGTCCCTCCGCGTCCTGGAGGCCAAGGGCCTGGTCAGCGCCCGCCCGAACGTCGGCACGCGCGTGCGTCCCGTGAGCGACTGGAACCTCCTCGACCCGGACATCATCGAGTGGCGGGCCTTCGGGCCGCAGCGCGACGACCAGCGCCGGGAGCTGAGCGAGCTGCGGTGGACGATCGAGCCGCTCGCCGCCCGCCTCGCCGCCGGGCACGGGCGCGAGGAGGTGCAGCAGCGCCTGTGCGACATGGTCGAGATCATGAGCCACGCCATGGCGCAGGGTGACGCGCTCACCTACTCGCGCGCCGACACGGAGTTCCACGCGCTGCTCATCCAGATCGCGGGCAACCGCATGCTGGAGCACCTCTCCGGCATCGTCTCGGCGGCCCTCCAGGTCTCCGGCGGCCCGGTCACCGGCTGTGACCGGCCGAACGAGGCATCCCTCGCCCAGCACGCGCGGATCGTCGACGCACTCGGCACCGGCGACGGTATGGCGGCGGAGGCGGCCATGCGTCAGCTGCTGACGGTCCACCCCGAAGTGGAGCGCGTGGTACCCGCCCCCCGCGAGCACTGACCCCGCGAGGGGGTGTGTGCGGTCGTCGGTGTGCGGCGTGCTGGTGGTGCTCGTGACGACGCCGGCCCGGGTGCCGGCCGTCGCCGGACCCCGTCGGGCCATGGGGGTCCGGCGGGGTCCGGCGGTGCGACGGACGCCCCCTCTCTTCGGTGCGACCGGGACGAAGGGCGTTGTTGATCTCATTTGGGCATGTCTGACCGCTTTTGACCGCTTACGGGGTGTGACTCGGGCCACGTAGATTGGGCGTAACGCTCGTGGAGACAGCGCGATGACCTAAGAGGTGACAGCCGCGGAGGGAATACGGACGCCACATCAGGCGCTGTGCATCTTCCCGGCCCCCGCCCGCGCCGTCGGCCCATCCCCAGGCCGGTGGTCGGCTCCTGTCCGCAGTGGACGGTGCCGGAAGCCGTTTTCCAACGTTCCGAGAGGTTGTTCGTGTCGGCCAGCACATCCCGTACGCTCCCGCCGGAGATCGCCGAGTCCGTCTCTGTCATGGCGCTCATTGAGCGGGGAAAGGCTGAGGGGCAGATCGCCGGCGACGATGTGCGTCGGGCCTTCGAAGCTGACCAGATTCCGGCCACTCAGTGGAAGAACGTACTGCGCAGCCTCAACCAGATTCTTGAGGAAGAGGGTGTGACGCTGATGGTCAGTGCCGCAGAGCCCAAGCGCACCCGCAAGAGCGTCGCAGCGAAGAGCCCGGCTAAGCGCACCGCCACCAAGACGGTCGCCGCGAAGACGGTGACCACCAGGAAGGCCACCGCCACCACGGCCGCCCCCGCGGCGCCGGCCGCCCCGGCCGCAGCTGATTCCGCCGAGGAAACCGCCCCCGCCAAGAAGGCCGCCGCCAAGAAGACGACCGCGAAGAAGACGGTCGCCAAGAAGGCCGTCGCGAAGAAGACGGCCGCGAAGAAGACCACGGCCAAGAAGGACGACGTCGAGCTTCTCGACGAGGAGGTCCTGGAGGACACCAAGGTCGCCGACGAGCCCGAGGGTGCCGAGAGCGCCGGCTTCGTCCTGTCCGACGAGGACGAGGACGACGCGCCCGCGCAGCAGGTCGCCGCGGCCGGTGCCACCGCCGACCCGGTCAAGGACTACCTGAAGCAGATCGGCAAGGTTCCCCTGCTCAACGCCGAGCAGGAGGTCGAGCTGGCCAAGCGCATCGAGGCGGGCCTGTTCGCCGAGGACAAGCTGGCCAACGCCGACAAGCTCGCCCCGAAGCTCAAGCGCGAGCTGGAGATCATCGCCGAGGACGGCCGCCGCGCCAAGAACCACCTGCTGGAGGCCAACCTCCGACTCGTGGTCTCCCTGGCCAAGCGCTACACCGGCCGCGGCATGCTCTTCCTGGACCTCATCCAGGAGGGCAACCTCGGTCTGATCCGCGCGGTCGAGAAGTTCGACTACACCAAGGGCTACAAGTTCTCCACGTACGCCACCTGGTGGATCCGTCAGGCGATCACCCGCGCCATGGCCGACCAGGCCCGCACCATCCGTATCCCGGTGCACATGGTCGAGGTCATCAACAAGCTCGCGCGCGTGCAGCGCCAGATGCTCCAGGACCTGGGCCGCGAGCCCACCCCGGAGGAGCTGGCCAAGGAGCTGGACATGACCCCGGAGAAGGTCATCGAGGTCCAGAAGTACGGCCGCGAGCCCATCTCGCTGCACACCCCGCTGGGCGAGGACGGTGACAGCGAGTTCGGTGACCTCATCGAGGACTCCGAGGCCGTCGTCCCGGCCGACGCGGTCAGCTTCACGCTCCTGCAGGAGCAGCTGCACTCGGTCCTCGACACCCTGTCCGAGCGCGAGGCGGGCGTCGTCTCCATGCGCTTCGGTCTCACCGACGGTCAGCCGAAGACCCTCGACGAGATCGGCAAGGTGTACGGCGTGACCCGAGAGCGCATCCGCCAGATCGAGTCCAAGACCATGTCGAAGCTGCGCCACCCGTCGCGTTCGCAGGTGCTGCGCGACTACCTCGACTAGGTCCCGCTGCCAGGACGACGAAGGCCCGGCTCCCTCACGGGAGCCGGGCCTTCGCGCTGCGCACGTGCGACGGGTGGATCACCCTGGGTGTCCAGGAGGACCGCAGAGTGAGGAGCATGCATGCACCGTTCCGTTGCCCGGGCACTGATCCGGCCGTTGGCCCTGGCGGCCACCGTCACCGCGATACCCCTCGCGAGCGCCCCTCCCGCGGTCGCCGACAGCGTGGTGGTAGGCGGGTTTCCGATTGACGTCTCCCAGGCTCCGTGGACGGTCGCACTGGCCAGCCGTGACCTGTTCGGCGGTATGCGGGCGGGGCAGTTCTGCGGGGCTGTGGCCATCGGGCGCAGCACGGTGCTCACCGCGGCCCACTGCCTGGCCCAGGACGTCCTCGGGGTAGCGCCCAACCGTCTGCGTGACCTCAAGGTCATCGCGGGGCGCACGGACCTGCTGTCCGGGAAGGGCCAGGAGATCCCCGTACGGGACATCCGGGTCAATCCCGCGTACGACATCACCACCAACTCCGGCGACTTCGCGGTCCTCGGACTCGCCGGAGAGCTGCCGCAGAGCGCGGTCGTCGCCATGGCGGGCGCGGGCGATCCCGCCTACACGCCGGGCACGGAGGCCATGGTGTCCGGATGGGGCGACACGACCGGCGGAGGAACGTACGCGCGGCGGCTGCGCGCCGCACGCGTGCGTGTACTGCCCGACGAGCTGTGTGCCCGCGCCTACCCCGGTGGCCCCGACGGCACCTACCAGGCCGGCACCATGCTGTGCGCCGGCGAGGCCGCCGGTGGGCCCGACGGCTGCCAGGGGGACAGCGGTGGGCCGCTGGTGGCCAAGGGGCGGCTGATCGGCCTCGTGTCATGGGGGAGCGGCTGCGGGCGGCCGGGGCTCCCCGGCGTCTACACGCGCGTCTCCCAGGTCGTACGGGTCCTGGAGGCGGCCGAGGGGACTCAGGGAGGATCCGTCACGCGCTCGTGAGCGCGGGTGCGGGGGCATGAGCACGGGCGGACGCTCCTGGGAGGAACGGCCGCCCGTTCACCGGCCTGTGCCGGGGCTGGCTCGTCGTGGTGCGAGATTCAGCGCTCTTCGTCGGAAGCGTTGTTAGGAGCGGACGTGAGTCGCTCCGTCTCGTCCTGTATCTCAGCGGCGATCTTCTTGAGTTCCGGCTCGAACTTGCGACCGTGGTGGGCGCAGAAGAGCAGTTCTCCGCCGCTGAGCAGGACCACGCGCAGGTATGCCTGGGCGCCGCAGCGGTCGCAGCGATCGGCGGCCGTCAGCGGGCTCGCGGGGGTCAGAACAGTAGTCACGTCGCCTCTTCTCTAGCTCGACGAGCTGTCGTACCAGGGTCAACATCCAACCAGCCCGAAAACGTTCCCGCTCGTGGCTTTTCCTCGAAAAAATCTTTCCGGGGCGGCTGTCTGCTGCCGGTTGGCGGCGAATGTGCCGTATTGCGTCTCTTGTATGCGTACGGGTTCGCGCTGTCTTGCTGTCTTGGTCCTCCCGGCCGGGTTGCCGGTTGTTCATGAGGACGTGCCCGGAGCCTAAATGGTTCATGCCTCGAAGGGAACGTGATGTGGACTTCACTCCATCGAGGGATCGAACACGCATACGAGTCTGGACTAGTGTGAGTTTCCGACGAGGGTGGCGTTACACCGGCTCTACCAGGGCTCGGTACCCTCTGAGCGGCGACCGAAGCCGCCCCCTTACCCAAAGGGGGGCCACCTGAAATTCAGCGAGGAGCGAACCGCGTGACCGCCGATACGTCCGTGCCGTCCACAGCGCTGCTGGCAGGAGCAGACCGGGACGGTTCCAACTACACCGCGCGGCACCTGCTCGTCCTTGAGGGCCTTGAGGCCGTGCGCAAGCGCCCCGGTATGTACATCGGCTCGACGGACAGTCGCGGTCTGATGCACTGCCTGTGGGAGATCATCGACAACTCGGTCGACGAGGCCCTCGGCGGCTACTGCGACCACATCGAGGTCGTCCTCCACGACGACGGCTCCGTCGAGGTGCGCGACAACGGCCGCGGCATCCCCGTGGACGTGGAGCCGAAGACCGGCCTGTCCGGCGTCGAGGTCGTCATGACCAAGCTCCACGCGGGCGGCAAGTTCGGGGGCGGCTCCTACGCCGCTTCCGGCGGTCTGCACGGCGTCGGCGCCTCCGTGGTCAACGCCCTCTCCGCCCGTCTCGACGTCGAGGTGGACCGCAGCGGCCACACCCATGCCATCAGCTTCCGGCGCGGCGTGCCCGGCGTCTTCTCCTCCGCCAACCCCGACGCGAAGTTCGAGGCCAAGAGCGGCCTGCGCAAGGCCAGGAAGATCCCCAAGACGCGTACCGGCACGCGCGTGCGCTACTGGGCCGACCGGCAGATCTTCCTCAAGGACGCCAAGCTCTCCCTGGAGAACCTGCACCAGCGCGCCCGGCAGACCGCGTTCCTGGTGCCGGGCCTGACCATCGTCGTCCGTGACGAGTTCGGTCTCGGCGAGGGCGGCAGCAAGGGCGAGGAGTCCTTCCGCTTCGACGGCGGCATCAGCGAGTTCTGCGAGTACCTGGGCAGGGACAAGGCGATCTGCGACGTCCTCCGCTTCTCGGGCAAGGGCACCTTCAAGGAGACGGTCCCGGTCCTCGACGAGCATGGCCAGATGACCCCCACCGAGGTCACCCGTGAGCTGGGCGTCGACGTCGCGATGCGCTGGGGCACCGGCTACGACACGACCCTCCGGTCGTTCGTGAACATCATCGCCACCCCCAAGGGCGGCACGCACGTGGCCGGCTTCGAGCAGGCCGTCACCAAGACCATGAACGAGATGCTCCGGGCCAAGAAGCTGCTGCGTGTGGCCGAGGACGACATCGTCAAGGACGACGCCCTGGAGGGCCTGACCGCGGTCGTCACCGTGCGTCTGGCCGAGCCGCAGTTCGAGGGCCAGACCAAGGAGGTGCTGGGCACCTCCGCGGCTCGCCGGATCGTCTTCAACGTGATCTCCAAGGAACTGAAGGCGTTCCTGACCTCCACCAAGCGGGACGCCGCCGCGCAGGCGCGAGTCGTCATGGAAAAGGTGGTCGCGGCCGCCCGCACCCGGGTCGCTGCCCGTCAGCACAAGGACGCCCAGCGCCGGAAGACGGCCCTGGAGTCCTCGTCCCTGCCCGCCAAACTGGCCGACTGCCGCAGCGACGACGTCGACCGCAGCGAGCTGTTCATCGTCGAGGGCGACTCCGCGCTCGGCACGGCCAAGCTGGCGCGGAACTCCGAGTTCCAGGCCCTGCTGCCGATCCGGGGCAAGATCCTCAACGTGCAGCGGTCATCGGTGACCGACATGCTCAAGAACGTCGAGTGCGGCGCGATCATCCAGGTCATAGGGGCGGGCTCGGGCCGCACCTTCGACATCGACCAGGCCCGCTACGGCAAGATCATCATGATGACCGACGCCGATGTGGACGGCTCGCACATCCGCTGTCTGCTGCTCACCCTGTTCCAGCGCTACATGCGGCCCATGGTCGAGGCCGGCCGGGTCTTCGCCGCCGTGCCGCCGCTGCACCGCATCGAGCTGATCCAGCCGAAGAAGGGCCAGGAAAAGTACGTCTACACGTACTCGGACCGCGAGCTGCGCGACAAGCTCATGGAGTTCCAGAGCAAGGGCATCCGGTACAAGGACTCCATCCAGCGCTACAAGGGTCTGGGCGAGATGGACGCCGACCAGCTGGCCGAGACCACGATGGACCCGCGCCACCGCACCCTGCGCCGCATCAACCTCTCCGACCTGGAGGCGGCGGAACAGGTCTTCGACCTGCTGATGGGCAACGAGGTGGCTCCCCGCAAGGAGTTCATCTCCAGCTCGGCGGCGACGCTGGACCGTTCTCGCATCGACGCCTGACCGCTGCGCTGGGTCTTCGTCGGCGGGGCTGTGGCCGCTGAGGGCCTGCTGCGGGTGGGGGTGCCGTCCCGGGACGGTGCGGTTTGCGGACGTCCGGCGCCGGAGGCGGGCTCCTCGCCGAGAGCGGGCCCTGCCGGGTGGCCGGACGACGCGTACGGGAGCCTGTGCGTCGGCCGGCCTGGCAGCGGCATGCGCCTGCCCTCCGCACCGACCCTCAACCCGTCCGGCCCTGGTGAGCGGGCTTCCCTGTCCGTCGGCGCCAGATCCCCGCGGTCAGCACTCTGGGGGCCGGACGCCTGCGGTCGGACGTCCGCGGCTGCACTCCTGGCACCGGAGAGGGGCCCGCCCGGACCCCACGGCCCGCTGCCGGCCGACGGGTCACCCTGGGGTCACGGAAAGGCACCGACGGACCTGTCCGTCAGGCGAGCCCCAACAGACGCCTGGCCGAGTGGGCGTCGCACCATGACGGTGGGCCGTCGTCGTGGGGACGAGCCGCTGCCCGGTACCCGATAGCTGAGCGAGGGCAGACCGGCTCCCGCTCCGGCGGCGACGAGACGGGTGACGGGCGGCCCGCAGTGGGGCTGGGCAGGGCCGCTGTCGGACCTGCCGCGATTGATCACCGCTCACGTGGGGGCCCTGCCGCACCGCCCGCTCCACCCACCCGCTACCCCATCGCCCACTCCGGCATCGGCCCGGTCCGCACGATCTCTCCACCCCTGGGTGGAGGCGAGCCGTTGCGAGGTTCCACCCTTGATCCACCCCGGCTCCGATCTCCCGGCCTGCGGATTTCCGTAGTTTCGAAGGCGTCGGCAGCGCTCGCTGCCGGCACCACCTTTCGCTCACGGAGGATCCGATGCCCGGGCTCGTCAACGCACTGGTGATCGTGGCCGTCGTCGCCGTAGTGATCGCCCGACAGTTCCGCGCCCGGGCGATCGACACGGACCGGCGCTGGTGGCTTCTGCCCGTGGTGCTCGCCGTCGTCGCGCTGCGCGAGCCCGGCGTGCTCGACGCCCACCACCGCATCGAATCCGCCGCACTGCTCACGGTCGAGTTGCTCATCGGTCTGGCCACCGGCGCCGGCTGGGGCTGGACCACCCGCATCTGGACGGCGTCGGACGGCGTCATATGGACCAAGAGCACCAAGGCGAGCATCGCCGTGTGGGGTGTGGGCGTGGCCCTGCGCGTCGGCACCTTCGCCCTCGGCTTGGCACTCGGCATCCACCAGGACAGCTCGGCGTTGCTGCTCGGGCTCGCCTGCACCCTGCTGGTCCGAGGCGGGATCCTGGTCTGGCGGGCCCAGGCCCTCGGCACCATGAGTGTCCCCGCCCCCGCGTACGGTGGCGGCGTGCAGCCGGCCTGGAAGGAGCGCGTGTGACCGAGAACGCCTGGACACGCTGGCCGTCCCGCGAAGCGCTCGGCCGGACGGGAACGCCCCGGCCCCGCCGACTGCTCGCCTGGATCGTGCGACTGCTCGCGCTGGCCCTGCTCCTGTGGGGCGCCTTCACCCAGCGGCACGTCGGCCTGTGGGGAACGCTCGCGGCAGCGGCGGGAGTGATCGCCGCCGGACTCGTCGCCTGGGCCTTCTTCCGCACCACCTACGAGCACCGGCTGGTGCCGTCCCTCCTGCTCATAGCGGCCCTCCTGGCCATCGCGGTCGCGGCCGAGGCCGGCGGATTCACCGGCCCCGCGCTCCTGATCTGGTGCGGCTGCGGAGTCGCAGCGCTGGAGCGGCTGCCGCTCGGCGCCGCGGTGCCCGTGACGTCGGTGGCGCTGGCCTCGTACTCCGCGTTCAACAACGACGTCTGGCTGACCACGGCCGCGACCGTGGCCGGTATGGCCCTCGCCGGGTACGTCCTGCGGCTGGACGCGGAGGCCCGGGGCAGTGCGCAGCGGCTGCTCGCCCAGGAGCGTGCCGCCCGAGCGGCCGAGGCCGAGTCCGCGGCACTGGCCGAGCGGGCCCGCATCGCACGGGAGATCCACGACCTGCTGGCGCACAGTCTCTCGGCACAGCTCGTGCACCTGGAGGCGGCCCGGCTGCTGATCGAGAACGGCGCGGAGCGCGAACGGATCCTGGAGCGGGTGGTGGCCGCCCGGGGAATGGCCCGCGACGGGCTCGCCGAGACCCGGCAGGCGCTCTCCGCACTCCGGGGCGAGCTGACCCCGCTGGAGGACTTCCTGACCGAACTCGTCAGCACGGCCGACGGGGCCGAGGTCACCGTCACAGGTGAACGCAGGCCCCTGCCGGCCGAGACGTCCCAGGCCGTGCGGCGGGTCGCACAAGAGGCACTGACGAACGTCCGCAAGCACGCCCAGGGCGCCAAGGTGGCCGTACGGCTCGACTACAGCGAGCGTGAAGTGACGCTGGACGTCCGGGACTCGGGCGGACGGCCGGGCGACCTGGGCGCAGCCGGAGCCGGGTACGGTCTGCTGGGCATGCGCGAGCGCGCCGAACTGCTGGGCGGCTCGCTGGACGCGGGTCCGGACGAGGAGGGGTTCGTGGTGACGCTGAAGGTGCCCGGATGACGGCGACGGAAGGGGAGAGGAAGCCGGCGCGGGTCGTGGTGGCCGACGACCAGACCGTGGTTCGTGAGGGCATCGTGATGCTGCTCGGGCTGCTGCCGGGCGTGGAGGTCGTCGGGGCCGCGGGAGACGGCGAGGAGGCGGTGCAGTTGGTCGCCGAACTCGCCCCCGACGTCGTCCTGATGGACCTCAGGATGCCCCGCTGCGACGGTGTGGAGGCCACCCGGCGGATCCGAGCCCGGTACCCGGGAACCCAGGTGGTGGTGCTCACGACCTTCGCGGACGACGAGTCGCTGTTCCCCGCGCTGCGGGCCGGCGCCCGGGGGTACCTGACCAAGGACGCGGGTGGTGACGAGATCGTACGTGCCGTGCACAGCGTGCTCTCGGGGGACGCGGGGCTGTCGCCGAGTGTGCAGCGACGGTTGCTGGAGCGGCTGTCACAGCCCGAGCCCGAACCGGTCCCCGCGGCCGACGAGACCCCCGACGGGCTGACCGCGCGCGAGACCGAGGTCCTGGTGCTGATCGCCGAAGGCCTCAGCAATCAGGAGATCGCCCGCAGACTGCATGTGTCGACCGCGACCGTGAAGACACACATCAACAACCTCTTCGCCAAGACGGGTCTCAAGGACCGGGCGCAGGCCGTGCGGTACGCCTATAGCAAGAGGCTGGTGCAGCCACCCACGGGGTGAGTCACCTGATGGGGTGAAGAGCCGGAGGAAGGGAAGTCAGGGATCCTTCCGGTCTGTCCATCCTTGGGCATGCAGTCAAGCAACGGTCCCCGCGGTGCCGGGGACGGTCCCGAGAGACCGGCCGGAAACCAGGACGACAGCGGTACGCCCTCCCGCGACGTCACGTTCGAGGACCCCTGGCATGACGCGCTGGCTCCGGGCTGGAGCGGACTCGACGGCACCGGGACGCCGGCGCCGGCCGTGCCGCCCGCGCGGGGCGAGCCCGGCGCGACGGCGGCGCGCGCCCGGGACGTGTACGTCGAGGTGCAGCGCAGTGCGGCGTTCCAGGAGGTGAGGGGAAGGTACCGGCGGTTCGTGGTGCCGGGGGTCGTCGGCTTCCTGGTCTGGTACGTGGGGTACGTGGTCACCGCGACGACGGCGCCCGGACTCATGGCCCGGCCCGTGGCCGGGGCGGTGAACGTGGGGATGCTCGCGGGGCTCGGGCAGTTCCTCACCACGTTTCTGCTGACCTGGGCATACGCCCGGCACGCGCGGCTGCGGCGGGACCGGGCCGCGCTGGAGCTGCGCTGGGACACACAGGAACTGGCCCGTGGTGCCCGGGGAGGGGGCCTGTGACCGGTGACCACCAGACGCTGGGACTGCTGCTGTTCATCGGGTTCGTGGCGGTCACCCTCGGGATCACGACCTGGGTGAGCCGCCGGCGGCACGGGTCGGCGGAGGAGTTCTACGCCGGCGGGCGGTTGTTCTCCCCTATGGAGAATGGTTTTGCCATCGCGGGTGACTACATGTCGGCGGCCTCCTTCCTGGGGATCGCCGGACTCATCGCGCTGTACGGGTACGACGGGCTGCTCTACTGCGTGGGATTCCTCGTGGCGTGGCTGGTCGTGCTGTTCCTGGTGGCCGAACTGGTGCGCAACTGCGGGCGGTTCACGCTGGCCGACGTGGTGGCCGCGCGGATGAGCGAGCGGCCGGTGCGGATCGCCGCGGGAACGTCCTCGGTCACGGTGTCCGTTCTCTATCTGGTGGCGCAGATGGTCGGCGCGGGCAGTCTGGTGGCGCTGCTGCTGGGGCGGACGAGCGCCGCGGCGCAGGCCTGGACGGTCATCGGCGTCGGGGCGCTCATGGTGATCTATGTGTCGTTGGGAGGGATGCGGGCCACCACCTGGATCCAGATCGTGAAGGCGGTGCTGCTGCTCGGGGGGACGGTCGTGCTGACCGTGCTCGTCCTGCTGAGGTTCCACGGAGACGTCGACCGGCTGCTGCTCACGGCCGCGGAGCGCAGCGGGCACGGGACGGCGTTCCTGGCGCCGGGACTGAAGTACGGCGGAGACTGGACCGCCCGGTTCGACTTCATCAGCCTGGGGCTCGCGCTGGTGCTGGGCACGGCCGGACTGCCGCACATCCTGTCCCGCTTCTACACCGTGCCCACCGCACGGGCCGCCCGTCGCTCCGTGGTGTGGTCCATCGGTCTGATCGGCAGCTTCTATCTGATGATCATCGTCCTCGGATTCGGCGCGGCGGCGGTGGTGGGGCCGGGTGCCGTACGCGGATCCAACGCGGCGGGGAACACGGCGGTGCCGCTCCTCGCTCTCGACCTTGGCGGCGGAGCGGGTTCCACCGGTGGAACCGTGCTGTTCGCGGTGGTCGCCGCGGTGGCCTTCGCCACGATCCTCGCGGTGGTCGCGGGCATCACGCTGGCCTCCTCGGCCTCGGTGGCCCACGATCTGTACGCCTCGCTGCGCCGCCGGCACGGCGATACGCGCGGTGAGGTGGCCGTGGCCCGGTGGGCGGCGGTCGGTATCGGTGTCGTGGCGATCGCGCTCGGCCTGCTGGCCCGCGATCTCAACGTCGCCTTCCTGGTCGGCCTCGCCTTCGCCGTCGCCGCGTCGGCGAACCTGCCGGTCCTGCTCTACTCGCTTTTCTGGCGCGGCTTCACGACGCGTGGAGCGGTGTGGGCGGTGTACGGCGGGCTGCTTCCGGCGCTCGGGCTGGTGCTGCTGTCGCCGGTGGTGTCCGGTGGCCCGGACTCCCTCTTCCCGACCGTCGACTTCCAGTACTTCCCGCTGGACAACCCGGGCATCGTCTCCATCCCGCTCGGCTTCCTCGCCGGCTGGCTGGGCACGGTCACCTCGGACGAGGTCGCGGACGAGGCCAAGTTCGCCGAGACGGAGGTGCGTTCGCTGACCGGGGCCGGAGCCGTCTAGCACCGGTCGCCGGTGGGGTCAGGGCGTCACCCAGGCGTACCGGTGCTCCGGGCGGCCGGTGTCGCCGTACTTCAGGGAGAGGCGGAGCCGGCCCGCCTGTTCCAGGTGGCGGAGGTAGCGCTGGGCGGTGGAGCGGCTCAGGCCGGTCCGGGTGGCCACCTCGTGGGCCGAGAGCGGATGGTCGGCGCGGTGCAGGACACCGCAGATGAGGTCGGTCGTGGGCTCGGAGTGGCCGGTGGGCAGGCCGGGTGCGGAGGGCGCGGGAGCGGTGCGCAGGGCGCCGAAGATCCGGTCGACCTGCTCCTGACCCGTCAGGCCGCGGTCGCCCACCCGGTCGACCGTGCGCCGCAGGGCGGCGTAGGAGTCCAGGCGGGTCCGCAGGGCGGCGAAGGTGAACGGTTTGACCAGGTAGTGCAGGGCGCCCAGGCGCATCGCCTGCTGGACGGTCGTCACATCACTGGCCGCGGTGATCATGATGACGTCGGTGCCGTGCCCCTGCTCGCGCATGCGGTGCACCAGCTCGAGGCCGGTCCCGTCCGGCAGGTAGTGGTCGAGCAGGACCAGGTCGATGGTGCCGCGCTCGACGGCGGTCAGGGCCTGCGCGGCGCTGTGCGCGCGGGCGGCCACCCGGAAGCCGGGAACCTTTCCCACATACTTGGCGTTGATCTCGGCGACACGGAAGTCGTCGTCGACCACCAGGACGTCAATCATCAGGCCTCTCCTTCAAGGCCGCCGAGCGTGCAGCCCGTGTTCGGCTCCGCAGTTGTAGCGCGAGCTAAACGAGCACAACAGGTTCTTGCGAGCAAAAGAACGGCTTGTGCTCACAAGACTGCTGCTGTGGCCGGGGCCACACCTACCGTCCCGGCCCATGAGCGCACACACCGGCCCCGCCATCGAGCTACGGGGCGCGAGCAAGACTTTCAGAACCCCGTCCGGGGGGCTGCACACGGCCGTGCGCGGTCTGGACCTCACCGTCGGGCGCGGCGAGTTCGTGGCCGTCGTAGGGCCGACCGGGTGCGGGAAGTCCACCACGCTGACCCTCGTCAGCGGCCTGGAGGAGCCCACCGAGGGCGAGGTGCTGGTGGCCGGTGAGCCGGTCGACGGCGTCGGCGACAAGGTCGGCTTCGTCTTCCAGCAGGACGCCACCTTCCCCTGGCGGACGGTCCTGTCGAACGTCATGGCGGGCCCGCGCTTCAGGGGTGTGTCCAAGGCGGAGGCCAGGCGGAAGGCCCGTGAATGGCTGGCCCGGGTGGGACTCGCCGACTTCGAGGACCGCTATCCTCACCAGCTCTCCGGCGGTCAGCGCAAGCGCGTCGCCCTGGCGGCCACCTTCGTCAACGACCCCGAGATCCTGCTGATGGACGAGCCGTTCTCGGCGCTCGACGTGCAGACCCGGGCACTGATGTCGGACGAGCTGCTGGAGCTGTGGGAGGGCACCGGCGCCTCCGTCGTCTTCGTCACCCACGACCTGGAGGAGTCCATCGCGCTGGCGGACAAGGTCGTCGTGATGACCGCCGGACCCGCGACCGTGAAGCAGGTCTTCGCCATCGATCTCCCCCGCCCGCGGAAAGTCGAGTCGGTGCGACTTGAGCCGCGGTTCATCGAGATCTACCGCGAGATCTGGGAGTCCCTCGGCGAAGAGGTCCGCATCACCCGCGAGAGGGGTGCCGCCCATGTCGCCTGAGGTCCTCGGCACGCCGGTCGTCGACACCGCCAAGGCACCCGGTCGCGCGCAGACCCGAGCCCAGGCCGCACGCCGGCGCAAGGTGTTCGTCAACGCGGCGCGCGTGGTGGTCCTGGTCGCCGTCCTCGGACTGTGGGAGGCACTCTCCCGGGCCAAGGTCATCGACCCGTTCAACTTCTCGATGCCCTCACAGATCTGGGACCAGATCGACACCTGGGTCGCCCACGGGACAGCGCTCGGCTCCCTGGGCGAACAGATCTGGTACACGCTGTACGAGGCGCTGCTCGGCTGGGTCATCGGCGTGGTCGCCGGTGTGGTCCTCGGCATCGCGCTCGGGAGGATCAGATTGCTCGCCGAGGTCCTTGGTCCCTACATCAAGGTGCTCAACTCGATCCCCAGGATCGTGCTGGCGCCCATCTTCCTGATCTGGTTCGGCCTGGGGCCGTCCTCCAAGGTGGCCTCCGCCGTGGTGCTCGTCTTCTTCCCGGTGTTCTTCAACGCCTTCCAGGGCGCCCGCGAAGTGGACCGCAACCTCGTGGCCAACGCCCGGATCCTGGGCGCGAGCGACCGCCGGGTGACCCTCCAGGTGGTCATCCCGTCCGCCACCTCCTGGATCTTCACCAGCCTCCACGTCAGTTTCGGCTTCGCGCTCATCGGCGCCATCGTCGGCGAGTACATCGGCGCGACCAAGGGGATCGGCCTGCTCGTCGCGCAGTCGCAGAACACCTTCAACGCGGCGGGGGTGTACGCCGCGATGGTCATCCTCGCCGTCGTCGCCCTCGTCGCCGAGGGGCTGCTGACCTTCGCCGAGCGCCGCATCTTCCGCTGGAAGTCCTCCGGTTCCGACAGCTGACCGGACCCCCGGCCTCCTCACCCACCCCCGTACCGCCCTCTCACAAGGACGTGAACCGCATGCGCAAGACCGCCAGACACGCCTCCCTGGCCGCCGCCGCACTCCTCGCCCTCTCCTCCCTCACCGCCTGCGCCAACGACGCGGCGAGCTCCACGGCCGACACCGGCAGCGGCGGCGGCAAGGGTGAGAGCGTCAAGATCATGGTCGGCGGCCTGGACAAGGTCATCTACCTCCCCGCGATGCTCACCCAGCGCCTCGGCTACTTCCAGGCCGAGGGGCTGAACGTCCAGCTCCTCAGCGAGCCCGCCGGCGTCCAGGCCGAGACCGCGCTCGTCTCCGGCCAGGTGCAGGGCGCGGTCGGGTTCTACGACCACACGCTCGACCTGCAGGTGAAGGGCAAGGCGGTGGAGTCGGTCGTGCAGTTCTCGCACGCTCCCGGCGAGGTGGAGGTCGTCTCGGACAAGGCCGCCGGCGACCTCACCTCGCCCAAGGACTTCAAGGGCCGCAAACTCGGCGTGACCGGCCTCGGATCCTCGACCGACTTCCTCACCAAGTACCTGGCGGTCGAGAACGGCGTGCCGATCAGCGAGTTCACGCCGGTCGCGGTGGGCGCGGGGCCGACGTTCATCGCGGCGCTCCAGAAGGGGGCGATAGACGCCGGCATGACCACCGATCCGACCGTGGCGACGATCCTGGACAAGAAGGCAGGGAAGATCCTGCTCGACATGCGGACCCCCGAGGGTTCTCGGGAGGCGCTCGGCGGGCCGTACCCCTCGTCAAGTCTGTACATGCAGACGGACTGGGTGAACGGACACAAGGACACCGTCCAGAAGCTGGTCAACGCATTGGTCAAGACGCTCAAGTGGATGTCCACGCACAGCGCCGACGAGATCGCCGCCAAGATGCCCGCCGACTACTCACAGGGCAACAAGGCCCTGTACGCGCAGGCCGTCAAGAGCACCCTTCCGATGTTCACCGACGACGGGGTGATGCCCCAGGGCGGCCCCGAGACCGTCGAGAAGGTGCTCAAGGCGTTCAACCCCAACATCAAGAACGCGAAGGTCGACTTGAGCAAGACGTACACGACAGAGTTCGTCAAGGCGGTCAAGTGACCCGTACATGAATCCCGCTGCGTCAACCCTGCACGGTCCGCCGCGTGAACCCCGCAGCGTGAGTCCTCAAGCGCGGGTCGCCCACACATAACGGTGTTCCGGGCGGCCCGCGTCGCCGTACTTGAGGGTCAGCCGGGCCCGGCCCGTGCGCTCCAGAAGCTTCAGGTACCGCTGGGCGGTCTGCCGGCTCACCCCGGTCCGCTCGGCGATCTCCTGGGCGGACAGGGGGCCGTCGGCGCTCAGCAGTGCCTGGCGCACCAGCTCGGCCGTCGTCGGGGAGTGCCCCTTGGGCAGCCCGGGCTCCGAGGAGGCGGACAGGGCGCCGAAGATGCGGTCGACCTCCGCCTGCTCGGCCTCGCCGCCGCCGTCCAGGGTGCGCCGCAGCTCGGCGTACGCCTCCAGCTTGGCCCGCAGACCGGCGAAGGCGAACGGCTTCACCAGGTACTGCAACGCCCCCTGCCGCATGGCCGCCTGCACGGTCGACACGTCCCGTGCCGCCGTCACCATGATCACATCGGTCTGGTGGCCGCGCCGGCGCATCTCCTGGACGACCGCGAGACCCGTGTCGTCGGGCAGGTAGTGGTCCATCAGCACGAGATCGAGCCGCGGCAGGCTCTCCACCAGGCGCAGCGCCTCGGCCGCGTTGTGGGCCTCGCCGGCCACCCGGAAGCCGGGCACCTTCTCGACGTAGGCGGCGTTCACGCGGGCGACGCGCGTGTCGTCGTCCACGACCAGGACCTCGATCATCGCGCCTCCTCCTCGGCGACGGCGGCGGTCTCCAAGGACACGTCGGACACGGCCGGTTCCCGTTCCGGCTCGGTCAGCGCCTCGGGCAGGACCACGGTGAACTCCGCGCCACCGCCGGCCGCCGTGCCCACGGTCGCGTGCCCGCCCTGCCGCTCGGCGAGCCGGCGCACCAGGGACAGCCCGATACCCCGCTTGCCGTGCGCCGGCGGCTTCTTGGTGGACCAGCCCTCCGTGAAGACCACCTCCCGCTGCTCCTCCGGGATACCGGGGCCCGTGTCGCGCACCCGCAGGACGACCGTGCGGCCCTCCGCGCGCAACTCGACCTCCACGCGCGCGTGCGGGGTGCCCGCGACCGCGTCGAGGGCGTTGTCCACGAGGTTGCCCACGACCGTCACCAGCCCCCGGGGGTCGATCAGACGGTCCGGAAGCCGGGTCCGCTCCGACACCCACAGGGCGACCCCGCGCTCGGCCGCCACCGTCGCCTTGCCGACCAGCAGCGCGGCGAGCAGCGGGTCCTGGATCTTCTCGGTGACCTGCTCGGCGGTGGCCCGGTGGTCCCCGACCACCTCGCCGACGAACTCCACGGCGTCGTCGTACATCTCCAGCTCCAGCAGCCCCAGCAGGGTGTGCATGCGGTTGGCGTGCTCGTGGTCCTGGGCGCGCAGGGCGTCGATCAGCCCGCGTGTGGAATCGAGTTCGCGCCCCAGCTGCTCCAGTTCCGTGCGGTCGCGCAGGGTGGCCACGGCGCCGCCGTCCCCGGTGGGCATGCGGTTGGCGACCAGGACGCGCTGGCCGCGCACGGTGAGCAGGTCGGTGCCGGTCACCCGTCCTGCCAGCACATCCGTCGTGCGGCCCGCGCCGAGCGCCTCGTCGGGGCTCCGCCCGACGGCCTCGTCGCCGATGCCCAGCAGCCGTCGCGCCTCGTCGTTGAGCAGCCGGACGCGACCGGTCCGGTCGAGCGCGACCACGCCCTCCCGGATGCCGTGCAGCATCGCCTCGCGTTCGGCGAGCAGCGCGGAGATGTCGGAGAAGGCCAGGTCCCGGGTCTGCCGCTGGACCCGGCGCGAGATCAGCCAGGCGGCCAGCGCGCCCACCGCGAGTGCGCCCCCGGCGTACGCGAACAGCCCCGGGATCGCGCTGATCAGCCGTGCCCGGACGCTGTCGTAGGCGATGCCGACCGAGACCGCGCCGACGATGTGGTGGCCCGCGTCGTACAGCGGCACCTTGCCGCGTGCCGAGCGCCCCAGGGTGCCCCTGTCGATCTCCATGACCTCCTGGCCGCCGAGGGCGTCGGTGGGGTCGGTGGAGACGCGGCGGCCGATCTCCGAGGGCGTGGGGTGCGACCAGCGCACCCAGTCTCGGTTCAGCACCACGATGTACTCGGCGTGGGTGGCCCGCCGGATCCGTTCGGCCTCCCGCTGCACCGGGCCGTTCCTGGACGGCGGTGTGGTGGCGACACCCTCGGCGATCTGCGGGTCCTGGGCGGTGGTCTCGGCGATGGCCAGCGCGCGGCGCATCGCCTCCTGGTCCAGCTGCTTGCTCAGCGGGGCGAGGAAGAGCCCGGTCGCGAGCACCGCGACTCCCGCCGCGATCGCCACCTGCATCAGCAGCACCTGCGAGAACATCCGCCGGGGCAGTCCGAGGCGCAGTCGGCGGGCGGGGGGAGTGGGGCTCATACCCACGACGGTACGTGGGCCGTCCGCAGGCGCCCCAGCGGGTGTGGTGTGGATCTCTTGATCCACCTGTTGATCGATGAGGGGAGGCGCGTGCCGTCCGGCTAGCTCGCCAGCGCCGTCGGCCTCAGCTCGCGTACCTCGACCACGTCCATCCGCGCCGGCGCGCCGAGCGCGGTCGCGCCACAGCTCTCCGGGCGGGGCGGCAACGACGCCCCCTGCGCCACGGTGACCCGCCACCGGCGGCCGTCGGTGTGGCCGACGGTGACCTCCCAGCGCGGAGCCGCGCCGTCGGTCCGTGCGACGCTGAGCACACCGGTCCGGTACTCCTGCGCGGCCGACCGCACGGCCAGCTCCGCCGCCTGGCCGGGCCGCTCCCACGCGGAACACCCCCGGCACCCCTCCACGACCACACGCCCCTCCCGCACGCCCTGCAGAGCCTCCTTGACGGTGTGCGCCTCGGCACGGCCGTAGGCGTAGCCGTACGGCAGCACGAGCACCGTCGGCGCGAAGCGATGTCCACCCAGATGGGTGACCTCCCAGACGCCGCGCACCCCGGAGGAGACCAGCTCGGTGGCGAGGGGGCGGCCGAGCAGGGCACAGCAGCGGTCGCGCTTGCCGTTGGTGCACACGAGCGCCAGCGGGTCGCCCTGGTGCGGTCGTCCGTCGAGCACCGCGCCGAAGGAACGGTGGTCGCCGCTCCCGAGGCCGGCGAAGTCCAGGTCGAGCAGCCGCCGCGGATCACGGGTGGTGGCGCTGTGCAGCCACACGCGTCCCGGAACGGTGTGTGCGGCGTACACCTGCCGGATCGGGGGCGTGCCGGGGTCCGCATGGCGCCCGGGATGCCGGATGAGCGCGATCCGCACGCCGGTCCCGTCGGCGGCGGCCTCCAGGGCCCGGCCCAGCGCGGGGTCCAGGTGGCTGGAGATCAGCGCCCTGGCACCCCACGGGCCGGGCTGTTCCAGCAGCAGCCACGTCGTCGCCGTGGCAGCCGTACCGGAGATCGGCTCGTCGAGGCTCCGGGAGACGGTCGCACACCTACTCACAGAGGTGAGCCTAACCTGAGTTCCCCCAGGGCGACTTCCGGCCCCTGCCGTGTCCTACTCCGGGAGGGTTTGGGGCGGGCGCGCACCGACGTAGTGGCCACTGGGGCGCATGCGCAGCGGGCGCTCGCCGTACTCCTCCAGGGCGTGGGCGATCCAGCCCGCGGTCCGGGCGACCGCGAAGATCGTCTCCCCGGCCGTGGCCGGCATGCCGGAGGACGCGGTGAACACCGCCAGGGCCAGGTCCACGTTGGCGTGCAGCGGGGTGTGCCGGGCGGTGGTGGCGACGATGTCCCGGGCCGCCAGCAGCGCGGACTCCGCGCCCGGGATCTGCTCCAGGAGGCCGAACAGCACCCGCGCGCGGGGGTCCTCGCCCGTGTACAGCCGGTGGCCGAGGCCGGGCACGCGACGGCCCGCGCGCAGCTCGGCGGCGATCACCGGAACCGCCGTGCCCTGGTCGAGCACGTCCAGGAGCATCCGGTGGGCCAGGCCGCTGGCGGCGCCGTGCAGCGGCCCCTCCAGCACGCCGAGCCCCGCCGATACGGCCGCGTACGCGTGCGCCCGGGCCGATGCGGCGACGCGCACCGCCAGGGTGGAGGCGGCCAGGTCGTGGTCGGCGAGCAGCGCGAGCGCGGTGTCCAGCACGCGCAGGGAGGCCTCGTCGGCCGGGCGGCCGGTCAGCCGGTACCACAGGCGGTGGGCCAGCGGGCCGTCGTCCTGGCGCTGGTGCGCGGCCGGCGGCAGCGCGGCGACGAGGGTCGGGATGAGGATGCGCGCCGTGTTCAGCACGGCCTCCTCGGACAGGTCGAAGCGCAGCGGGTCCTCGGCCGCCGCGGCGATCGCCGCCACCCTCAGCCGGTCGACGGGGGAGGCGTGCTCGGACAGGGCGCCCACGGCGCGCCGGGCGACCTCGACGGTGTCCTCGGGCGCGGCGAAACCCACCCCGGGGGCCGGCCGGCCCGTCCAGAGCCACTCGGCGACCTCCTCGTAGGAGTGACGGGTGGCCAGTTCGACGGCGTCGACTCCCCGGTAGTAGTACCGGTCCTGGTCGATCAGCGTGATCCGGGTGCGGACGGACAGGTCTCCGCCGGACCCCGGAGTCCCGGCAGCCTCCCGCCGGTTGCGGCGGGCGAGGGCCTCGACCTCGGCCGCCTCGAAGGTGCTGGCCCGGCCGCCGGGCTCGCGTCTGCTGCTGAGCAGGCCGCGGCTCACGTACGCGTAGACCGTCTCGGGCTTCACGCCGAGGAGTTCGGCGGTCTCCTTGGTGGTCAGCCGGCGCCCGGGACGGTGGGGAGCGGTGTCGTGATCGCGC
The DNA here is from genome assembly GCF_055639035.1 of Streptomyces sp. NPDC107654. Lineage (NCBI taxonomy): Bacteria > Bacillati > Actinomycetota > Actinomycetes > Kitasatosporales > Streptomycetaceae > Streptomyces > Streptomyces sp. NPDC107654. Next base: position 233,559 of record NZ_JBVKBI010000008.1, on the reverse strand, counting down.
ATGGAGGTCACCGTAGTCGCCCTGCATACATGGACGCGTCTGTCTTGACGCAGTCAATGTTGATGTGAGCGAGTCGCTCATGGACGGCATGATCAATCGTGCGGAGAGGGTCACTCCGCCGCGTTTCTCCCGCTCCTATCCTGGTCCCCGGACACCGTGGGAGAGAGGGAAGAGGTCGTCACGTTGGGGAACAGCACGGGAGGCAGCGGCAGTCCGCGGCAGGTCCCGGTGATCGTGCTCGCCGGATTCCTGGGTTCCGGGAAGACCACACTGCTCAACCATCTGCTGCACCGCAGCGGAGGCAGCAGGATCGGGGCCATCGTCAACGACTTCGGGGCCATCGAGATCGACGCGATGGCCGTCGCGGGCGCCCTCGGCGACTCGACCGTCTCCCTCGGCAACGGCTGCCTGTGCTGTGCCGTCGACGCGAGCGAACTCGACCTCTACCTGGACCGGCTCGCCGCACCCGCCGCCGGCATCGACGTGATCGTCATCGAGGCGAGCGGGCTGGCCGAACCGCAGGAACTCGTGCGGATGGTCCTCGCCAGCGAGCACCCCGGCATCGTCTACGGCGGCCTGGTCGAGGTGGTCGACGCCGCCGAGTTCGACGAGACGCGGGCGAAGCACCCCGAGATCGACCGGCACCTCGCCCTCGCCGACCTGGTGGTCGTCAACAAGGTCGACCGCGCCGACGACGCCGACCGGACCCTGGGGATCGTCCGCTCGCTCACCGACCGCGCCGCCGTCGTCCCCGCCACCTACGGCCGCATCGACCCCGAATTCCTCTTCGACTGCCGCCCGAGCGAGGAACGCGTCGGGCAGCTGTCCTTCGACGACCTGCACGAGCACGGGCGGGAGGGACACGACCACGCCGGGCACCTGCACACCGGCTACGACAGCCTGTCCTTCACCTCGGACGTGCCGCTGGAGCCCCGTCGGCTCATGCGTTTCCTGGACAGCCGGCCCGAGGGGCTGTACCGGATCAAGGGGTACGTCGACTTCGGGCCGTACGACCCGCTCAACCGGTACGCCGTCCACGCCGTCGGCCGGTTCCTGCGCTTCTACCCGGAGCCCTGGACAGCCCGCGAGGCCCGCCTCACCCAGCTCGTGCTGATCGGCTCCGGCATCGACGCCGACACCCTCGGCAAGGAACTGCGGGGGTGCAGGGACAGCGCCCCACACGCCGACGAGCACGGCATGTGGGGCGTCCTGCGCTACGTACAGGGTCCCGACGAGGCGGAAGCCGACCTGGAGGATCCGCCCGCCTAGGACACGGGCCGCCCGCCTAGAGGACCGGGCCCGCCACCACGGACACCGTCTTCGGCAGCGACGTGCCCGAGCCGTCCCGGCGCGGGTCCACCTCCGGCAGCTCCACCGGAGTGCCGTTCTTCTGCGCGGCGAGCGCGGGCGTCGGGCCCGCCCAGGCCAGCGACAGGCAGTCCTCGCCCTTCAGGAACCGCTGGCAGCGCACACCGCCCGTGGCGCGGCCCTTGCGGGGGTACTGGTCGAACGGGGTCAGCTTGGCCGTCGTCTGCACCGAGTCGTCCAGCGTGCCGCGTGAGCCCGCCACCGTGAACACCACCGCGTCAACGGCCGGATCGACCGCCGTGAAGGAGATCACCTTCGCGCCCTCGGTGAGCTTGACGCCCGCCATACCGCCCGCCGGGCGGCCCTGCGGACGGACGATCGAGGCCTGGAAACGCAGCAGCTGCGCGTCGTCCGTGACGAACACCAGGTCCTCCTCGCCGGTGCGCAGCTCCACCGCGCCGACGATCCGGTCACCCTCCTTGAGGGTGATGACCTCCAACTCGTCCTTGTTGGACGGGTAGTCGGGTACCACCCGCTTGACGACACCCTGCTCGGTGCCGAGCGCCAGACCCGGGGACGACTCGTCCAGCGTGGTCAGGCAGACCACCGTCTCGTCGTCCTCCAGGGAGACGAACTCCGCCAGCGGGGCGCCTCCGGAGAGGTTCGGGGCCGTCGCCGACTCGGGCAGCTGCGGCAGATCGACCACGTTGATCCGCAGCAGCCGGCCCGCCGAGGTCACCGCGCCGATCACCCCGCGCGCGGTCGTCGGCACCGCCGAGACGATCACGTCGTGCTTGACGCGCTGGGCGGACGTCGCCTCCGGGAACGGGCCGGCGGTCGCCGTACGGGCCAGCAGCCCCGTCGAGGACAGCAGCACCCGGCACGGGTCGTCGGCCACCTGCAGCGGCACGGCGGCCACCGGGGCGGCTCCGGACTCCAGCAGGACCGTGCGCCGGTCGGTGCCGAACTTCTTCGCCACCGCGGCCAGTTCGGCCGAGACCAGCTTGCGCAGCTCCGTGTCCGACTCCAGGATCCGGGTCAGCTCCTCGATCTCCGCGGTGAGCCTGTCCTTCTCCGCCTCCAGCTCGATCCGGTCGTACTTGGTGAGCCGGCGCAGCGGCGTGTCGAGGATGTACTGCGTCTGCACCTCGCTCAGCGAGAAGCGCTCCATCAGGCGTTCCTTGGCCTGCGCGGAGTTCTCGCTGGACCGGATGATCCGGATGACCTCGTCGATGTCGACCAGCGCGGTCAGCAGGCCCTCGACCAGGTGCAGCCGGTCCCGCTTCTTGCCCCGGCGGAACTCGCTGCGGCGCCGGACCACCTCGAAGCGGTGGTCCAGGTAGACCTCCAGCAGCTCCTTCAGACCCAGGGTGAGCGGCTGGCCGTCGACCAGGGCGACGTTGTTGATGCCGAAGGACTCCTCCATGGGGGTCAGCTTGTACAGCTGCTCCAGGATCGCCTCCGGCACGAAGCCGTTCTTGATCTCGATGACCAGACGCAGGCCGTGCTCGCGGTCGGTGAGGTCCTTGACGTCGGCGATGCCCTGGACCTTCTTCGCGTTGACCAGATCCTTGATCTTCGCGATGACCTTCTCGGGGCCGACCGTGAACGGCAGTTCGGTGACGACCAGACCCTTGCGACGGGCCGTGACCGTCTCGATCGAGACCGTCGCGCGCATCTTGAAGGTGCCGCGACCGGTCGCGTACGCGTCCCGGATGCCGTCCAGGCCGACGACCCGGCCGCCCGTGGGCAGGTCGGGGCCCGGGACGTGCTTCATCAGCGCGTCCAGGTCGGCGTTCGGGAACCGGATGAGGTGGCGCGCGGCGTTGATCACCTCGCGCAGGTTGTGCGGCGGCATGTTCGTCGCCATGCCGACCGCGATGCCGGAGGAGCCGTTGACCAGCAGGTTCGGGAAGGCGGCGGGCAGCGCCACCGGCTCCTGCTCCTGGCCGTCGTAGTTCGGTGCGAAGTCGACCGTGTCCTCGTCGATCGACTCGGTCATCAGGCTCGTCGCCTCGGCCATCCGGCATTCGGTGTACCGCATGGCGGCGGGCGGGTCGTCGTTGCCCAGCGAGCCGAAGTTGCCGTGGCCGTCGACCAGCGGCACGCGCATGGAGAACGGCTGCGCCATGCGCACCAGGGCGTCGTAGATCGACGAGTCGCCGTGCGGGTGCAGCTTGCCCATGACCTCGCCGACGACACGCGCGCACTTCACGTAGCCGCGGTCGGGGCGCAGGCCCATCTCGTTCATCTGGTAGACGATCCGGCGGTGCACCGGCTTGAGGCCGTCACGGGCGTCCGGCAGGGCGCGCGAGTAGATGACCGAGTACGCGTACTCCAGGTAGGAGCCACGCATCTCGTCCACGACGTCGATGTCGAGGATCCTCTCCTCGAACGAATCGTCGGGCGGCGGGGTCTTCGTGCTGCGGCGGGCCATCGCTGCCGGCTCCTTGCTGAAAGGATGGACGGAACTGACGCGGACCATTGTGGACCGAGGCACTGACAACCCGTGCCGCGACCCGGTACCGGAGGATCGCCCGTCGCCCGTCGCCCGTCGCCCGTCGCCCGTCGCCCGTCGCCCGTCGCCCGGCACGCGGGGCCGCGCGCCGCGGCAGGCACCGGGCGCCGGTGAAGCGCGAGTCATCCGGGCCGGGCTGATGAGGCAGCGCGAGACACCCGGGCCGGGGCGCCGGAAGACATCCGCGACCGCGCCCCGACCACGGCCCTACCGCGCCCCGACCACAGCCCGACCGCGTCGGACCAGAGCAAGACCCGGCTTGACCGCGCCGACCCGGCCCTACCGGACCGCGACCCGACCCGACCCGGCCCGACCGGACCGCGACCCAACCCCGACCCGACCAGACCGAGAACCGGCTCGACCGCGACCGCGACCGCGACTCGACCCAAACCCGGCCCGACCCCGACCCGACCCCGACCCGCCCGGGCGCTCGGGCGCACCCCGGGATCCGCTGTGGGCGTACGTCCCGCGGGAACTTCGCGAAGCCCCCGCACGCTTTGCATACAGTGGCAGGACCGGCAGGAAAACAGCGGTTTCCATCAACCGCCTCCGCTCGCGAAGGGACGTACATGCCCATGGGTCACACGACCACAGCCGAGGCAGGCTCCGGAGGCCTGACAGCGACCGAGCACCGGCTGGCCAACGGTCTGCGCGTGGTGCTCTCCGAGGACCACCTGACCCCGGTGGCGGCGGTCTGCCTCTGGTACGACGTCGGCTCCCGCCACGAAGTCAAGGGGCGTACCGGCCTGGCTCACCTCTTCGAGCACCTGATGTTCCAGGGCTCCGCGCAGGTGAAGGGCAACGGCCACTTCGAGCTGGTGCAGGGCGCCGGCGGTTCGCTCAACGGCACCACCAGTTTCGAGCGCACCAACTACTTCGAGACCATGCCCGCCCACCAGCTGGAGCTGGCGCTCTGGCTGGAGGCCGACCGCATGGGCTCGCTGCTGGCCGCCCTGGACGACGAGTCCATGGAGAACCAGCGGGACGTCGTCAAGAACGAGCGCCGCCAGCGCTACGACCACGTGCCGTACGGCACCGCCTTCGAGAAGCTGACCGCCCTCTCCTACCCGGAGGGCCACCCCTACCACCACACGCCGATCGGCTCGATGGCGGACCTGGACGCGGCCACCCTGGAGGACGCCCGCCAGTTCTTCCGCACCTACTACGCGCCGAACAACGCGGTGCTCTCCGTGGTCGGTGACATCGACCCCCAGCAGACCCTCGCCTGGGTCGAGAAGTACTTCGGCTCCATCGCGTCCCACGACGGCAAGCCCGCCCCCCGCGACGGATCCCTCCCGGACGTCATCGGCGAGCAGAAGCGCGAGGTCGTCGTGGAGGAGGTCCCGGCACGCGCCCTGATGGCCGCCTACCGGCTCCCGCACGACGGCACGCGCGCGTGCGACGCGGCCGACCTCGCCCTGACCATCCTCGGCGGCGGCGAGTCCTCCCGCCTGTACAACCGGCTGGTGCGCCGCGACCGTACGGCCGTCGCGGCCGGTTTCGGCCTGCTGCGCCTGGCCGGCGCGCCCTCCATGGGCTGGCTGGACGTGAAGACCTCCGGTGACGTCGAGGTGCCCGTCATCGAGACCGCCATCGACGAGGAGCTGGCCCGGTTCGCCGCGGAGGGCCCCACGCCCGAGGAGATGGAGCGCGCCCAGGCCCAGCTGGAGCGCGAGTGGCTGGACCGGCTCGGCACGGTCGCCGGCCGCGCCGACGAACTGTGCCGGTACGCCGTCCTGTTCGGCGACCCGCAGCTCGCCCTGACCGCCGTCAACCGCGTCCTGGAGGTGACCCCGGAGGAGGTCCAGGAGGTGGCCAAGGCCCGTCTGCGGCCCGACAACCGCGCGGTCCTCGTCTACGAGCCGAAGTCCCCTGAGGCAGTCCCGGACGCCGGGGTTCCCGAGGACCCGGAGCAGGAAGCGACCGTGGAGGCGGGCCGCGACGAGACCGAGAACGAGGAGACGGCCAAGTGACCCAGCTCGCCACGATGGACTTCCACCCCCAGCCGCAGCCGGGCGAGGCCAGGCCGTGGGCGTTCCCGGCGCCCGAGCGCGGCACGCTCGACAACGGCCTGACCGTGCTGCGCTGCCACCGCCCGGGCCAGCAGGTCGTCGCCGTCGAGGTGCTGCTGGACGCGCCCCTGGACGCCGAGCCGGCCGGCCTGGACGGCGTCGCCACGATCATGGCGCGGGCCTTCTCCGAGGGCACCGACAAGCACTCCGCCGAGGAGTTCGCGGCCGAGCTGGAGCGTGCGGGGGCCACCCTGGACGCCCACGCCGACCACCCCGGCGTCCGGCTCGGCCTGGAGGTCCCGGCCTCCCGCCTGGCCAAGGGCCTCGGCCTGCTCGCCGACGCCCTGCGCGCGCCCGCCTTCGCCCCGGGCGAGGTCGAGCGGCTCGTCCGCAACCGCCTGGACGAGATCCCGCACGAGCTGGCCAACCCCGCCCGCCGCGCGGCCAAGGAACTCTCCAAGGAGTTGTTCCCGGCCACCTCGCGCATGTCCCGGCCGCGCCAGGGCACCGAGGAGACGGTCGAGAAGATCGACGCGGCGGCCGTGCGCGCCTTCTACGACCGTCATGTGCGGCCCGCCACGGCCACCGCGGTCGTCGTCGGCGACCTGACCGGCATCGACCTGGACGAGCTGCTCGGCGACACCCTGGGCGCCTGGACGGGCACCCCGGGCGAGCCCCGGCCGGTGCCGCCGGTGACCGCCGACGACACCGGGCGCGTGGTCATCGTGGACCGGCCCGGTGCCGTCCAGACGCAGCTGCTCATCGGCCGGATCGGTCCCGACCGGCACGACCGCGTCTGGCCCGCCCAGGTGCTCGGCACGTACTGCCTCGGCGGCACCCTCACCTCCCGCCTGGACCGCGTCCTGCGCGAGGAGAAGGGCTACACCTACGGCGTGCGCTCCTTCGGGCAGGTCCTCAGGTCCGCGCCCGACGGCACGGGCGCGGCGATGCTCGCCATCAGCGGCTCCGTGGACACGCCGAACACCGGCCCGGCGCTGGACGACCTGTGGAAGGTGCTGCGGACCGTCGCGGCGGAGGGCCTGACCGACGCCGAGCGGGACGTCGCCGTGCAGAACCTCGTCGGCGTGGCCCCGCTGAAGTACGAGACCGCGGCGGCCGTCGCGAGCACGCTGGCCGACCAGGTCGAGCAGCACCTGCCCGACGACTTCCAGGCGACGCTGTACCAGCAGCTGGCCGCCACGGGCACGGTGGAGGCCACCGCGGCCGTCGTGAACGCCTTCCCCGTGGACCGCCTGGTGACCGTCCTCGTCGGTGACGCTTCGCAGATCAAGGCGCCGGTGGAGGCGCTCGGCATCGGCGAAGTGACCGTGGTGGCGGCCGAGTAGCGCCGCGCGCGCGTGGGCCCTGGCGACCTACGGGTCGTCAGGGCCCCGCTGTTCCACTCGCTCCCTCAGATGCCCGTTTTGGGGCGGAGGTTGCCTGTCTGCCCTGTGGGATGCGCTACAAAAACCCGGATCCGTTTGAGGATTGAAAGCGGGCCGCCGTAGCGTCGTCCGGGCTGTTCGTCAGGCAGTGCGCCGCACCCGCGGCACCGGACAGTCATCGCCGAGTCCCCGTACGGCGCGAGCCAGGGGAGCCGGGGACCCACCGTCCCTGGGGTGAATCGGGCGCCCGCGCGGCTGCGAGGGGGCTCGTAGGAGACCTTCCTGCTCCGAACCCGTCAGCTAACCCGGTAGGCGAGAGGGAAGGAAAGGACCAGCCACTTCATGGCGTTCATGTGCGCCACCGGGAAGCATCGCAAGCCCGGCCGGGTCAAGCGGACCACGGCTCAGGCGGCCGGCGTCGCGGCCCTCACCACCACCGGTGTCATCGGCACCCTCGCCGCCTCCCCGGCGCTCGCCGCCGAGAACTCCGCGGAGCAGACCGGTCTCGTCCCCGTCCTCGCCGTGACCGAGGACGTCCCCGAGCAGATCGACGCGCAGGCCGCCGCCCAGCAGCAGGCCGCCGAGCAGAAGGCGGCCGAGGAGGCCGCGGCGAAGGCCGCCGCCAAGCGGGCCGAGGAGGTGCGGGCGGCCAAGGCCCGTGCCGCCCGCGAGGCGGAGCGCAAGCTGCTGAACACCTTCGTCGCCCCGATCGCGCACTCGTACGTCTCCACCGCCTACCAGGCCAGCAGTTCCCTGTGGTCCTCCGGCTCGCACACCGGCATCGACTTCCACGCGGCCAGCGGCACGGCCGTCCACGCGGTGGGTTCGGGCACGGTCGTCTCCACCGGCTGGGGCGGCGCGTACGGCAACCAGATCGTGATCCGGATGGCCGACGGCATGTACACCCAGTACGGGCACCTGTCGTCCATCGGCGTCACGGTGGGCCAGAAGGTCGTGCCGGGCCAGCAGATCGCCCTGTCCGGCGCCACCGGCAACGTCACCGGCCCGCACCTGCACTTCGAGGCGCGCACGTCCCCCGAGTACGGCTCGGACGTCGACCCCGTCGCCTACCTCCGCAGGCACGGCGTGAACATCTGACGCCACCGCACGGCTGTCCGAAGCCCCGGCTCATCGAGCCGGGGCTTTCGCCGTTCTTCACTGTGTCCGCCGGATGTGCTGACCAAAAAATATCCATGGATCGCCGCCCGCCGTCGGAAATTCCGGCTCATTGGAATAGAGTCACGGAAACACCCGTCCATCGTCGGCGTACACGTCTTTCGTCGGCGTTTCACGGGGATCGAGGCGGAGGTCGGTCATGCGTATTCCGGCGCATTCGGTGTGCACGGCGATCCGGGACGACATCGTCGCCGGCGTCCACGGGCGCGGCAGCCGGCTCACCGAGGAAGTCCTGGCCCGCCGGTACGGCGTCTCGCGCGTCCCCGTGCGCGAGGCCCTGCGGACCCTGGAGGCCGAGGGGTTCGTCGTGACGCGCCGGCACGCGGGCGCGTGCGTGGCCGAGCCGACCGAGCAGGAGGCAGCCGACCTGCTGGAGATGCGGATGCTGCTGGAGCCGCTGGGCGCCGCCCGGGCCGCCCGGCGGCGGACCGAGGCCCATCTGAAGGTGCTGCGCGGCCTGGTCCGGCTGGGGCAGGAGCGGGCCAGGAGGGGCGGCAGCGAGGATCTCCGCTCGCTGGGCGGCTGGTTCCACGAGACGCTCACCCAGGCCTGTGGCAGCCCCTCACTGACCTCCACGCTCACGCGGCTGCGGTACAAGATCGCCTGGATGTACACGGTGGAGGCGCCGAAGAGCCCCGTGGAGTCCTGGGCGGAGCACGGGGCGATCGTGGACGCGGTGGCACGCGGGGACGCCGAGCGCGCGCGGGCGCTCACGACCCTGCACGCCGAGCGGGCGGCGGACGCCCGTCGACTGCGCTTTTCGGTGGCGGCCGAGCGTGTGAGGACTTCGCAACACCCCGTACACACGTCGGGTTCGCGGCATTAACACGGGCGCCGTATACAAAGACAATGTATGTCCGGGCGGGGTGTTTCGGCTGCCCTTGTTTATCGCGCCCGGAATTAAGGAACCGGCCGAGCGCGTAAAATGGGCGGCGAATAGACGGAACGAAGGCCGGGCTGTGCCCGGATACGCCGAAGCCGCCCCGCCCCGAAAGGCGACGCGGCTCCGGTGCTCTGCGCGACGGCTCGCTCAGACGGTCTCGGGCAGCTCCTCCAGGCCCTCGGAGACCAGCTTGGCCAGACGGTCGAGGGCGGCGTCCGCGCCCTCGGCGTCGGAGGCGAGGACGATCTCCTCGCCACCCTGGGCACCCAGGCCCAGGACGGCCAGCATGGAGGCCGCGTTGACGGGGTTGCCCCCGGCCTTGGCGATCGTCACCGGGACGCCTGCGGCCGTGGCGGCTCGGACGAAGATGGAGGCGGGGCGGGCGTGGAGGCCCTCGGCCCAGCCGACGTTGACGCGGCGCTCAGCCATGTGTTGCTGCCCTTCGGTGTTCAGGGTTGTCTAGACCAGTTTCCCACATCGTGAAGCGTGCCCGGAGAGGACCCGCGTCCCCTCTCGGTGTGGCGCCGGACCGCGGCCTCGGTCCGGCTCCTCCGTCCCCCACAGACTGCCTCGCGCCGTTGTCGTACGCGAGCCGTACTCTGGGGCCCATGCAGACCTCGGCGGACCGGCAGGACCGGCACCAGTACCCCGCCCACTGGGAGGCGGACGTGGTGCTGCGCGACGGTGGCACCGCGCGCATCCGGCCCATCACCATCGATGACGCCGACCGCCTGGTCAGCTTCTACGAGCAGGTCTCGGACGAGTCGAAGTACTACCGCTTCTTCGCGCCGTACCCACGGCTCTCCGCCAAGGACGTCCACCGCTTCACGCACCACGACTTCGTGGACCGGGTGGGACTCGCGGCCACCATCGGCGGCGAGTTCATCGCCACCGTACGCTATGACCGCATCGGCACGGACGGGCTGCCCGCGTCCGCGCCCGCCGACGAGGCCGAGGTCGCCTTCCTGGTGCAGGACGCCCACCAGGGCCGCGGGGTCGCCTCCGCGCTGCTGGAGCACATCGCGGCCGTCGCGCGCGAGCGGGGCATCCGCCGTTTCGCCGCCGAGGTGCTGCCCGCCAACAACAAGATGATCAAGGTGTTCACGGACGCCGGCTACACCCAGAACCGCAGCTTCGAGGACGGCGTCGTCCGCCTGGAGTTCGACCTCGAACCCACCGACCGTTCCCTCGCCGTGCAGCACGCGCGGGAGCAGCGCGCCGAGGCCCGGTCGGTACGGCGGCTCCTCGCGCCCGGCTCCGTCGCCGTCGTCGGCGTCGGCCGTGCCCCCGGCGGAGTGGGCCGCGGCGTCCTCGGCAACATCCGCGACGCCGGCTACCCCGGCCGCCTGTACGCGGTGAACAAGGCCTTCCCCGAAGACCTCGAGGAGGTCGACGGGGTGCCCGCGCACCGCTCGGTGCGGGACATCGACGCGCCGGTCGACCTCGCCGTCGTCGCCGTACCGGCCGAGCACGTGCCCGCCGTGGTCGCCGAGTGCGGTGAACACGGCGTCCAGGGACTGGTCGTGCTCTCCGCCGGATACGCCGAGAGCGGGTCGGAGGGACGCGAGCGGCAGCGCGCCCTCGTGCGGGCCGCGCGCGCGTACGGCATGCGGATCATCGGCCCGAACGCCTTCGGGCTCATCAACACCGCCGCCGGCGTCCGGCTGAACGCCTCCCTCGCCCCCGAGATGCCCCGCCCCGGCCGCATCGGGCTGTTCGCCCAGTCCGGCGCCATCGGCATCGCCCTGCTGTCCCGGCTGCACCGGCGCGGCGGAGGGGTCACCGGCGTCACCGGCGTCTCCACGTTCGTGTCCGCCGGCAACCGCGCCGACGTCTCCGGCAACGACGTCCTGCAGTACTGGTACGACGACCCCGAGACCGACGTCGTCCTCATGTACCTGGAGTCCATCGGCAACCCCCGCAAGTTCACCCGCCTCGCCCGGCGGACGGCCGCGGCCAAGCCGCTCGTGGTGGTGCAGGGCACCGGCACGGCACCGCAGGGGCACGCGGTACGGGCGACGCGGCTGCCGTACGCGACCGTCTCCGCGCTGCTCCGGCAGGCCGGCGTGATCCGTGTCGACACGATCACCGAGCTGGTCGACGCGGGGCTGCTCCTCGCCCGCCAGCCGCTGCCCACGGGTCCGCGCGTGGCCATCCTCGGCAACTCCGAGTCGCTGGGCGTGCTGACCTACGACCGGTGCCTCGCCGAGGGGCTGAGGCCGGCCCGGCCGGTGGACCTGACGACCGGGGCGAGGCCGGAGGACTTCCACCGGGCGCTCGCCGCGGCGCTGGCCGACGACACGAACGACGCCGTCGTCGTGACGGCGATCCCCGCGATCGGCGAGGGCTCGCCGGAGGACGCCGAGCTGGCGGAGGCGCTGCGGTCGGCCGCCGCGGCGGTGCCGGGAAAGCCGGTGCTGGTGGTCCACGTGGAGCTGGGCGGACTGGCGGAGGCGCTGTCGGCCGCGGCGAGCACCGCACCCGGGGCCGTCGACAAGACACCCGGCACGGCGGAGGCGACGGCCCCGCCCACGCTGCCGACCCCTCCCGAGGGCACCCACCTCATCCCGGCCTACCCCGCCGCCGAACGTGCCGTCCGGGCCCTCGCCGAAGCCGTCAAGTACGCCGAGTGGCGGCGGGAGGCAGCCGATCCCGGGAAGGTGCCGGAGTTCGACGACATCGACGAGAAGGGGGCCGCCCGGCTGATCGGCGAGCTGCTCGCGCGCGGGGAGGGGCTCACCACCTCCGACGGGGAGACCTGCGATCTGCTCGGCCGGTACGGCATACCCGTGCGCCGCGCCCTGCCCGCGCCCACCCCGGACGCCGCCGTGGAGGCCGCCCGCACGCTCGGCTACCCGGTCGCCCTCAAGGCCACCGCCCCGCACCTGAGGCACCGAGCCGACCTGGGCGGCGTACGCCTGGACCTGGCGGACGAGGAGCAACTGCTGCGGGCGTACACCGAGTTGACCGAGCTGTTCGGGCAGCCGGAGGAGCTGCGACCGGTGGTGCAGGGCATGGCACCGCGCGGGGTCGACACGGTCGTCCGCGCGGTGATCGATCCGGCGGCCGGCGCCGTGCTGTCCTTCGGCCTGGCCGGTGCCGCCTCGCAACTGCTCGGCGACATGGCCCACCGGCTGGTCCCCGTCACCGACCGGGAGGCGACCTCGCTCGTGCGGTCGATCCGGACGGCACCGCTGCTGTTCGGCTGGCGCGGCTCCACACCGGTGGACACCCCGGCCCTGGAGGACCTGCTGCTGCGGGTGTCCCGGCTGGTCGACGACCACCCGGAGGTGGTCGCGGTCACCCTGGAGCCGGTCGTCGTCGCCCCGCACGGAGTCAGCGTGCTCGGTGCCACGGTGCGTCTCGCACCGCCCCCCGCCCGCGACGACCTCGGCCCACGGACCCTGCCGGCCTACTGAGCGGACCCGGGGGAGTCCGGGGGAGCCCGGGGGAGGGGGAGCGCATGGAGATCGCCGGACGGAAGCTGCCCGAGGGCAGCTGGTGGGACTGGGAGATCACCGCCTGCGACGCGGGGCGGCTGTGCCTCGCCGCCGGGTACGACCTCACCTGCCACCACGGCCTCGAAGTGATCTTCACCGACCCGCTGTTCGTCTCCTGCCCGCCGGCCTTCCGGGACCCCGCCTTCCGCCCGCCCACCCCCACGGAGACCGAGCGTCTCGCGCGGGTCCTGGGGGAGGCCGCGCCCCTCGTCGTCGCGTTCGAGGCGGACGCCGGCGGCCGGGAGCCCGTCTCCTGCCTGATCGCCGCCGAGGCGTTGGCCGTCCGCCCGGGGCTCGTGCGCAGGCACCCGCCCGCGGGCACACAGGCGCCTCCCGGTCCGCGCGACTGGCCCGGACCCCCCTTGCCCACGGATTAGGATGGACGCCATGGCCAAGACCAGTACGACGACCCAGGGGCTGCGCGCGGCGATCGAGCGCAGCGGCTACTACCCGGCCCTCGTGGCCGAGGCGGTGGAGGCCGCCGTGGGCGGCGAGCCCGTCCGGTCGTACCTGGTCCACCAGGAGACCACCTTCGACCAGAACGAGGTGCGGCGGCATGTGACCGTCCTGGTGCTCACCGGCAACCGCTTCATCGTCAGCCACACCGACGAGCAGGCCGCCGACAGCACCTCCCCGACGCCGTACGCCACCACCTCCACCGAGTCCGTGAAGCTCGACCGGATCTCCTCGGTCGTGGTCAGCCGGGTGGTCGCCAACCCCGAGCAGTACAAGCCGGGCACGCTGCCCCGCGAGGTCGTGCTCACCATCGGCTGGGGCGCCGTCAACCGCATCGACCTGGAGCCCGCCGCCTGCGGCGACCCCAACTGCGACGCCGACCACGGCTACACGGGCAGCTCGACGGCGGACGACCTCAGCCTGCGCGTCAGCGAGGCCGGGGACGGCCCGGAGACGGTGCGCCAGGCGCTCGCCTTCGCGCAGTCCATCTCGGAGGCGACCGCGGACCTCACCCGCTGATGTCCCAGCTCTCCGCCTGGGATCATCCGGAACCCCTCGCCCTCGACACCGCCCCGCTGCCCGAGTACGGCACCGGCTCCCTCGCCGACCTGCTGCCCACCCTGGCCGCCGGCATGGGCGTCCCCGGCCTGACCGCCACGATCGGGGAGCTGACCCCCGCCGACCGGGTCTGCGTCTTCCTGGTCGACGGGCTCGGCTGGGAGCAGCTCAGGGCACACCCGGACGAGGCCCCCTTCCTGAACTCGCTGCTCGGCAGCTCGCGCGGTGGCACCGGCCGTCCGCTCACCGCCGGGTACCCGGCGACCACCGCGACCTCCCTCGCCTCCGTCGGCACCGGCCTGCCGCCCGGCGCCCACGGCCTGCCCGGCTACGCCGTGCGCAACCCGCAGACCGGCGAGCTGATGAACCAGCTCCGCTGGCAGCCGTACACGGACCCGCGCCCCTGGCAGCCGTACCCCACCGTCTTCCAGCTGGCCCACGAGGCCGGGGTGCACGCCGCCCAGGTGTCCTCGCCCGCCTTCGAGCACACCCCGCTCACCAAGGTCGCGCTCAGCGGCGGCAGCTTCCACGGCCGGCTCACCGGCGAGGACCGCATGGACCTGGCGGCCGAGCAACTGGCCGCCGGGGACCGCTCGCTGGTGTACACGTACTACTCCGAGCTGGACGGCGCCGGACACCGCTACGGCGTCGCCTCGGACACCTGGCGCGGCCAGCTCATGACCGTCGACCGGCTCGCCCAGCGCCTCGCGGAACAGCTGCCGCCGCGCAGCGCCCTCTACGTCACCGCCGACCACGGCATGGTCGACGTGCCGTTCGACGAGCAGCACCGCATCGACTTCGACGAGGACTGGGAACTGCGGGCCGGCGTCGCCCTGCTGGGCGGGGAGGGCCGGGCCCGGCACGTGTACGCGGTGCCGGGCGCCGGGAACGACGTGCTGACCGTCTGGCGCGAGGTGCTCGGGGAGCAGTTCTGGGTGGCCTCGCGCGACGAGGCGATCGCGGCCGGCTGGTTCGGGCCGCCCGGCGCGTGCGACGAGCGTGTGTACCCGCGGATCGGCGACGTGGTCGCCGCCGCGCACGACGACGTCCTGATCATCGCCTCCGAACGGGAGCCCAAGGAGTCCGCTCTGGTCGGCAACCACGGCTCGATGACCCCTGCCGAGCAACTGGTCCCGCTGCTCGAAGTACGTTCCTGACCCCTCCCCCCGTCCACCCCTGTCCTCCCCTGCAGAAAGGTCCTCGACGTCTCATGCCCGAGCTGGTGTTCTTCTCCGGAACCATGGACTGCGGGAAGTCGACGCTGGCTCTGCAGATCGAGCACAACCGCTCGGCGCGCGGGCTGGTCGGGATGATCTTCACCCGGGACGACCGGGCGGGCGAGGGCAAGCTGTCCTCCCGGCTGGGCCTGGTCACCGACGCGGTGGAGGTCGAGGACGGCCAGGACCTGTACGCCTACCTCGTGGACCATCTCTCGCAGGGCGGCCGGGCCGACTACGTCATCGCGGACGAGGCGCAGTTCCTCGCACCCGAGCAGATCGACCAGCTCGCCCGCGTGGTGGACGATCTCGACCTGGACGTCTTCGCCTTCGGCATCACCACCGACTTCCGCTCCAAGCTGTTCCCCGGTTCGCAGCGGCTGGTGGAGCTGGCCGACCGGATCGAGGTGCTCCAGGTGGAGGCGCTGTGCTGGTGCGGCGCCCGCGCCACGCACAACGCCCGCACGGTCGGCGGCGAGATGGTGGTCGAGGGCGCCCAGGTGGTCGTCGGCGACGTCAACCAGGCCGCGGGCGAGGTCGGCTACGAGGTGCTGTGCCGCCGCCACCACCGGCGCCGGATGACCGCCGCGTCGGCCCGTGCGGCGGCCCTCTCCCCGGACGTGCTGCCCGTCCCCGCCTCCTGACCCTCCCGGCTCCGTACGAGGCTCGGCGCGGGTCCTGGACCGGGTTCAGCGCGGGTCCTGGACCACCGAGAACTCCGCGCCCTCCGGGTCGGCCACCGACGCCACCCGCCCGTGCGGGCTGTCGTGGGCCGGCCGCAGGATCCGGCCGCCCAGGCCGGTGACCCGACGCAGCGTCTCTCCGATGTCGGCCACCTCGAAGTACGTCTCCCAGTGCGGCCCCCGGTCCCGCGGCAGGGCCTGGCCCATGCCGTGCAGTCCGGCCACCGGCCGGCCGCCGAGGCGCAGGGTCAGGCAGTCGAGGTCGGCGGGGACCAGCGGCTCCTCCGCGTAGCCGAAGACGCTCTTGTAGAACTTGGCGACGCTCTCCGTCTCGAAGGTGCGCAGCTCGTTCCAGACGGGCGTGCCGGGCACACCGGTGATCGCCGTGCCGAAATGCGCGGTGGCCTGCCAGATGCCGAACACCGCCCCGCAGGGATCCGCGGCGATGGCCATCCGCCCGGCCTCCGCGGCGTCCAGCGGGCCGACCGCCACCGTGCCGCCGCACTCCCGTACCGTGTCGGCCGTGTGGTCCACGTCGTCCGAGGCGAAGTACGGCGTCCAGGCGACCGGCAGCCGGCGGTCCGGCGGCAGCTGGCCCATGCCCGCCACCTCCCGTCCGTCCAGCAGCGCCCGCACATACGGGCCGAGCTGCTGCGGACCCGGCCGGAACTCCCAGCCGAACAGCTCACCGTAGAACTCCTCGGTGGTGTCCAGCGCGTGCACCATCAGGCTCACCCAGCAGGGCGTGCCGGGCACGCGCCGCGCGTGCGGACCGGCCGACTCCCGTGCCTCGGTCATCGATCACTCTCTTCTCGGCCCCTCGCGGTGGCCGTGTCGCTTCCACTCCCCGGAAGGGGTGTCCACGCCGCTGGCGCGTACGCCCGTGCCGGTACCCGCACCCTCCGCGGTGGCCCGGGGCCGTACCGCGCCGCTCGGCCGTTCCACAGGAGGATGCCCGATCTGCCGTCTTTCGCCGCTTGCTGACGAGGGCCGGCGGGGGTCCGTCGGCTGTACAGCACGTGCTCGATCCCGTACGCCTCGTGATCGAGCGTGTCCGGCCGAGCAGAGTAGCCGGACCTGGACGCCGCGGCCACCCCTGGCGTATGGATGGACGCCATGACAGCCATCATCACCGCATCCGAACTCGCACAGGAGCTGACCGGGGGCGCCCCGCCGGTGCTGCTGGACGTGCGCTGGCAGCTGAGCCTGGCGAAGGCGGCGGGCGCGCCCGCCTTCGACGGCCGGGCCGAGTACGAGGCCGGCCACATCCCCGGCGCGGTCTTCGTCGACCTGGACCGGGAGCTGGCCTCCGCGCCCGGGGCGCACGGCCGCCATCCGCTGCCCGACCTCGCGGAGTTCGGCGCCTCGATGCGCCGCGCGGGCGTGTCGGCCGGGCGGCCGGTCGTCGTGTACGACGGCGGACAGGGCTGGGCCGCCGCGCGCGCGTGGTGGCTGCTGCGCTGGACGGGTCACCCGGACGTGCGGGTGCTCGACGGCGGGTTGCCGTCCTGGGGAGGCGAACTGTCCACAGAGACACCCCTTCCGGCCGGGGGCGACTTCGTGCCCCGGCCCGCGGCCGCGGGGCTGCTGGACGCGGACGCGGCCGCGGCCCTGGCCCGTACGGGTGTGCTGCTGGACGCGCGCGCGGGGGAGCGGTACCGCGGCGAGGTGGAGCCGATCGACCGGGTCGGCGGGCACATCCCGGGCGCGGTCTCGGCTCCGACGACGGAGAACGTGGGCCCCGACGGCCGTTTCCTGCCCGCCGTGGAGCTGAGGGACCGTTTCAAGGCCCTGGGGGTGTCCGAGGACACCGAGGTGGGCGTGTACTGCGGTTCGGGCGTCTCCGGCGCCCACCAGGTCCTCGCGCTGGCGGTGGCGGGCATCCCGGCGGCCCTGTACGTGGGTTCCTGGTCCGAGTGGTCCTCGGATCCGTCCCGGCCGGTGGCGGTGGGGGCCGATCCGCAGTAGCGGGACTCCCCGTGGGAGGGGGCGCGTGCCCCCTCCCACGAAGAGCTACTCCTGCTTCTTGCGCCGGGTGCCGAACACGATCTCGTCCCAGCTCGGGACGGCGGCGCGGCGGCCGGGGCGGACGCCGTCGGCCTCCGCCTGCCGGTCGGTCGCGCCGACGAGCCGGTCGCGGTGGCTGCTGACCGAGCGCGGCATGAGGACGTCCGCGTAGGCGGAGCCGGCGGACGCGGCGGGCGCCGGCGGCTCCTCGGCGGCGGCCTCGTCGTCGGGCTCCTCCGAGGGCTCCGCCGGGCGTTCCGGGACCACCAGGTCGCCCCGGAAGCTCGGTACGGCCTCCAGCAGGCTGGTCAGCGAGTCACGCTCGCCCGAGCCGTCCTCCTCCGGTTCCGGCGACGGCGCGGGCAGGCCGGGCCGGTCGCGGTCGAGCCGTTCGAGCGCGCGGTCCATCGAGCGCTCACGCGGCAGCCGGGCGATGCGGGGGACGAACGGGAAGCTCGGCTCCGGCACGGCGAGGTCGTCGGACTCGCCGATCAGCGAGCGCGCCTCGTCGTCCACCGCCTGCACGAGCCGCCGGGGCGGGTCGTACGTCCAGCTCGCCGAGTGCGGTTCGCCCGCGACCCGGTAGACGAGGAGCACCTCCCAGGTGCCGTCGTCGCGGCGCCAGGAGTCCCACTGCACGGTGTCCTTCTCGGCACCGCGCAGCAGCAGGCGCTCCTGCACGGCCTCGCCGAGCAGCGGGCCGGAGTTCTCACCGGGGCGGCGGACCGGGGTCTTGCGGGCCCGCTCGGCCATGAAGGCGCGCTCAGCCAGCACCGGCCCCTCGAAGCGCCGTACCCGGTCGACGGGGATGCCGGCGAGCTGGGCGACCTCTTCCGCGGTGGCACCGGCTCGTATCCGCGCCTGGATGTCCCGCGGGCGCAGATGGCTCTCGACCTCGATCTCGATCTGGCCGAGACGTGGCCGGTCGCCGCGCACGGCGGCGCGCAGGCGTTCGTCGATCGGAAGCGTGTACTCCGTAGAGTCGGCAGCCTTCAGCACCAGTCGTGTGCCGTCATTCGAGACGGCCACGACACGCAGTTCGGGCATGGGGACCTCCCGGGTGGTGCCTGCCGACGTCACGTGCGTCGCTGCTTCCGCTAGTCGAGTGTGGCCTGCCCGGGTGCAGCCTGCCACAACCTTGCCGAGTTGCCCGGCGTGTCGGGCACGGGCCCGGGACCGCCGTTATGGCACGGTTACCTGTTCGCAACGCTAAGTGACCAACTCCGTCACCCTGTGCAACTAGCCCCCTCCCGGCGGTCCTGGCTGGCCGCGGGCACCCTGGTGGGAGACCGGACCCAGGGCTCGCAACAGTACTCCATTCGGACCACGTGCGTGGATTGGCGCGCCGCCCAACTTCTGGCAAGGGCTGCGACTTGGCCCTCCGCAACCGGTTTTCCCGATCATGAACGTGGCGAACTTCACGGAATCGCCAGAAACGGAACTAATGGTTTCGTCCCTACGTCCCCTTCTCGTGCAGCCGGTCGGCTCCTGTCGGCCACGTACGGGAAAGGCAGGCAAGGTCCGGGTATGCGTGAGACACCCGATACGGGGCGGAAGCGGATCGATCTGAACGTCCCCCAGGTCGCGGGCAGCGCCCTGGCGGCGGTCGTGGCAGCCAAGATGGCTTCGTACTTCGGGGTGTACGGCACGATCCTCGGCGCAGGCGTCGTCAGCGTCGTCGCCACCTGCGGCGGCTCGGTCTTCCAGCACTTCTTCAAGCGGACCGGGGAGCAGCTGCGGGAGAAGACCGCCGTGACGGCCCCGCCGAGGGGACAAACGCCCGTGCCGCCGGGCGAGTTCACCGAGGGCACCGTCCATCGCGCGCGGGTGAGGGGCCGGCGCCGCCCGCTGGTCGCAGCGGCCCTGGTCTTCGGGGTCACCATGGCCGGCATCACGGCGTACGAGCTGGTGTCCGGCGGCAGCTTCAGCGGCGGCGGAGGGACGACGGTCAGCGACGCCGTCGCCGGCCGGGGCTCCTCCGGCGCCAAGTCCGACGACCGGCGCGCCCCTTCGGACACCCCGTCCTCCGAGGACACCCCGTCCACCGGCGGCGGTACGGCCCCCGGTGGCGGCACGGCCCCCGGCACCTCCCCGGCGCCCGGCGGCTCCCCGAGCGGGGAGCCGAGCAGCGACCCGGGCGCGGACGGCGACGGGGGGAAGAGCAGGGAGCCGAGCAGCGACCCGGGCGGGGACGGCGGCGGGGGGAAGAGCAGGGAGCCGAGCGGCGGCCCGGCCACCCCGGCCCCCACCCCCGGTGCGCCGAGCGCGTCCGCCACGGCGCCTACGCCCCCAGCACCCTCCGCAAGTAGTCGTTCAGGAACAGCCGATCCGGGTCGAGACGATCCCGCAGCGCCGTGAACTCGCCGAAGCGCGGATACACCCGGGAGAAGTACTCCGCGTCCCGCGTGTGCACCTTGCCCCAGTGCGGACGTCCCTCGTGCGCGGTGAAGATGCGCTCGGCGGCGGTGAAGTACGCCTGGTACGGCGTGCCCCGGAACATGTGCACGGCGATGTAGGCACTGTCCCGGCCGGACGCGGTGGACAGCGTGATGTCGTCGGCCGGGGCGGTGCGCACCTCGACCGGGAAGCTGATCCGCAGGTCCGAGCGGTCGACCATGGTCCGCAGCTCGCGCAGCACCGTTACCAGGGCCGCGCGCGGGACGGCGTACTCCATCTCCACGAAACGCACCCGGCGCGGCGAGGTGAAGACCTTGTAGGGGATGTCCGTGTACGTCCGCGCGGAGAGGGCCTTGCTGGAGATCCGCGCGATCGCCGGGATCGACGCCGGGACCGCGCGGCCGGCCCACTGGGCCACCTGGAAGACGCCGTTGGAGAGGAATTCGTCCTCGAACCAGCCGGCCACCCGTCCCACCGGCTGTTCGGGGCCGGCGCTGCGGTTGTTCCGCTTGGTGTTGGTGTTGCCGGTGTGCGGGAACCAGTAGAACTCGAAGTGCTCGTTCTCCGCCCACAGCTGGTCGAACTCGGCGACGACCCGCTCGAAGGGCATGGGTTCCTCGCGCGCCGTGAGCAGGAAGAGCGGCTCCACGGCGAACGTGATCGCGGTGACGACGCCCAGGGCTCCGAGGCCGATCCGGGCCGCGGCGAAGACCTCCGGGTTCTCCTTCTCGGAGCAGGTGAGCACCGAGCCGTCGGCCGTGACGAGTTCGAGCCCCTTGATCTGGGCGGCGATGGAGCCCGACAGGCGGCCCGTGCCGTGCGTCCCGGTGCTGGTGGCCCCGGAGACGGTCTGCTCCATGATGTCGCCCATGTTGGTGAGCGACAGCCCCTCGCGCGCGAGAGCCGCGTTGAGCCTCTTGAGCGGGGTGCCCGCCTCCACCGTGACCGTCATGGAGTCCCGGTCGACGGCGCGTATGCCCGTCAACAGGTGAGGACGTATCAGCACACCGTCGGTGGCGGCGATCGAGGTGAAGGAGTGCCCGGTCCCGACCGCCTTGACCTTCAGGCCGTCCTCCCGGGCCCGCCGCACCGCGGCGGCCAGCTCCTCCACCGAGGCCGGCTCGACCTGCCGGGCGGGCCGGGCCGCGACATTGCCTCCCCAGTTACGCCAGGTGCCGTTCTTCCCGCTCGCCGTGCTGCTCAACGGTGCCTCCCCGACCCGCGGCCGGCCTGCGCAGCCGGCGGTACCCGAGGAAACCGACCGCGATCGCGACGGCCCCGGACACGGCCGGAACCCCGTACCCGGCCCGCGCCCCGGCCGCGTCGATCACCCAGCCGGCCACGGAGGAGCCGACCGCGATGCCGACGGCGAGGCCGGTGCTCACCCAGGTCATGCCCTCGGTGAGCCGCGCGCGCGGTACGTGCTCTTCGATGAGGGACATCGTCGTGATCATCGTCGGCGCGATGGACAGCCCCGCTACGAACAGCGCCACGGCCAGAAGCGGCAGGTTTCCGACCAGTAGGAGGGGGATCATACTCACGGCCATCGCCGCCACGCCCAGCAGCCAGCGTCGTTCCGGCGCCCCGCGGAAGCGCAGCAGTCCGAAGACCACGCCCGCCACGCAGGAACCGGCCGCGTACAGCGCGAGGACCACGCTCGCGGCGCCCTTGTGACCGCGCTCGTCGGCGAAGGCGACGGTGACCACGTCCACGGCCCCGAAGATCGCGCCGGTCGCCACGAAGGTCGCCACCAGCACCCGGAGCCCCGTCGAGCGCAGGGCGCTGCCGCCGCCGTGCTTCCCGCGCGGGTGCGGCTCCGGCTCGGTGGCGCGCTGGGCGGTCAGCGAGAAGACGCCGGCGGCCAGGAAGCAGGCGGCCAGCAGGGGGCCCGCCTCCGGGAACCAGATGGTGGACAGGCCGATGGAGATGATCGGCCCGAAGATGAAGCAGACCTCGTCCACGACCGACTCGAACGAGTAGGCGGTGTGCAGCTTCGGGGTGCCCCGGTACAGCGCCGCCCAGCGGGCCCGGATCATCGCGCCCAGGCTCGGCACCGCCCCGATCCCGGCCGCGCACAGGAACAACACCCAGTCCGGCCCGCGCAGGTGGGCGGCGAGCAGCAGCCCGGCCGCCGCGGCCAGGGCCACCAGGGTCGCGGGGCGCAGCACCCGGCGCTGCCCGTGCTGGTCCACCAGCCGGGAGATCCGCGGCCCGATCGCGGCCGCGGACAGTGCCATGGTGGCCGACAGGCCGCCCGCGAGACCGTACCGGCCGGTGAGCTGGGAGACCATCGTGACCACGCCGATGCCCATCATCGACAGCGGCATCCGGCCGAGGAACCCCGCGGCGGAGAAGGCCTTGGTGCCGGGCTCGGCGAACAGGGCTCTGTAGGGGCTGGGCACGCGGGTCTCCGTAAGGCGTGAAGAAGGGAGCAACAGCTTACGGGTTAGGACACCCTAAGTCTCGCGGATCATCCGTCAGGGACTTATCCCGCCAAACCATGTCAACCCGACTCTCCACCCCGCTGTTTCCCCGCTGTCAGTGCCGGGTGGCAGGATCGACTCATGCCAGACGCGCTCGATGCCACCCCGTACGACGCCCTGCTCCTGCTCTCCTTCGGCGGCCCCGAAGGCCCGGACGACGTGGTCCCCTTCCTGGAGAACGTCACGCGCGGGCGCGGCATCCCGAAGGAACGCCTCAAGGAAGTCGGGCAGCACTACTTCCTGTTCGGCGGGGTCAGCCCCATCAACGACCAGAACCGTGCCCTCCTGGAAGCCCTGCGCGAGGACTTCGCCGGCCACGGTCTCGACCTGCCGGTCTACTGGGGCAACCGCAACTGGGCGCCGTATCTGACGGACACCCTGCGCGAGATGGTCGCCGACGGCCACCGCCGCGTGCTCGTCCTCGCCACCAGCGCCTACGCCTCCTACTCGGGCTGCCGCCAGTACCGGGAGAACCTCGCCGACGCGCTGGCCGCCCTGGAGGCCGAGGGCCTGGAGCCGCCCAAAATCGACAAGCTGCGGCACTACTTCAACCACCCCGGCTTCGTCGAGCCCATGACCGACGGCGTGCTGCGCGCCCTGGAGGACCTCCCCGAGGACGTCCGGGCGGGCGCCCACATCGCCTTCACCACCCACTCCATCCCCACCTCCGCCGCCGACACCTCCGGCCCGGCCGAGGCCCACGGCGAGGGCGGTGCCTACGTCGAGCAGCACCTGGACGTGGCCCAGCTGATCGCCGACGCGGTCCGCGAGCGCACCGGCGTCGACCACCCCTGGCGGCTCGTCTACCAGTCCCGTTCCGGCGCACCGCACATCCCCTGGCTGGAGCCCGACATCTGCGACCACCTCCAGGAACGGCACGCCGCCGGCGTCCCGGCCGTGGTCATGGCCCCGATCGGCTTCGTCTCCGACCACATGGAGGTCCTCTACGACCTCGACACCGAGGCGAAGGCCAAGGCCGAGGAGCTGGGCCTGCCGGTGCGCCGCTCGGCCACCGTGGGCGCCGACCCGCGCTTCGCCGCGGCCGTCCGCGAGCTGATCCTGGAGCGGGCCGCCGTGGAGCGCGGCGAGCAGATCACCCCCTGCGCTCTCGGCGCGCTCGGACCGAGCCACCACCTGTGCCCGGTCGGCTGCTGCCCGGCCCGCGCCCCCCGCCCCGCCGCCGCGGGCGCCGACAGCCCCTACGCGTGAGGAGACCCGTGACCGACGCCCTGCACCGGGACCTGCTCGCACTCGCCCAGGAGGCCGCCCGCCGCGCCGGCGAACTGCTGCGCGACGGCCGCCCCGCCGACCTGGCCGTGTCGAGGACCAAGTCCAGCCCCATCGACGTCGTCACCGAGATGGACATCGCCGCGGAGAAGCTGATCACCGATCTGATCTCCGGGCAGCGCCCCGAGGACGGCTTCCTCGGCGAGGAGGGCGCCTCCGTCGAGGGAACGAGCGGCGTCCGCTGGGTGATCGACCCGCTCGACGGCACCGTCAACTACCTGTACGGCCTGCCGACGTGGGCCGTGTCCATCGCGGCCGAGCAGGACGGCGAGACCGTCGTCGGGGTCGTCGCGGCCCCGATGCGCGGCGAGACCTACCACGCCGTGCGCGGCGGCGGGGCGTGGGCCGGCGGCGCCTGGGAGGGCGAGCGTGCGCTCGCCTGCCGCCCCGCGCCCCCGCTGGACCAGGCCCTGGTCTCCACCGGGTTCAACTACGTCACCGAGGTCCGCACCCACCAGGCCGAGGTCGCCGCCCGGCTCGTCCCGCTGCTGAGGGACATCCGGCGCAGCGGCTCCGCGGCGGTCGACCTGTGCGATGTGGCCGCCGGCCGGCTCGACGGGTACTACGAGCGGGGGCTCAACGCGTGGGACTACGGGGCGGGTGACCTGATCGCCCGGGAAGCGGGCGCGCTGACCGGTGGACGGCCCGGAGAGCGGCCGTCAAGGGAGCTGACCGTCGCCGGGTCGCCGGGGGTGTTCGAGCCGCTCCAGCGGCTGCTGGAGGACTTCGGCGCCTGGCACGACTGAGCCCGGGGAGCACGCACGTCGAGGCCGGAAGCCCGCACGCCGAGCCCGTGGGGCATGCGCACCGGCCCCACGGGCATGCACGCCGATCACAGGGGTACACACGCGAAGGGACCCCGGCGCTGGATTCGCCGGGGTCCCTCGTCGCGCTTTCGGGCCGATCAGACGCGTGACGCGCCGACCTCCACACCGTGTTCGGCGGCGAGGCGTCGCAGGTCGTCGAGCTCTGCCTGCTCCACCTCGACGAGGAAGTCGTCGCCCTCGTCACGAGCCCGCGACAGGTCGGACTCGGTCGCCCTTATGCGCTGCAGAAGTCCTGCGGTGAAAGCGTCCATGCTGCGCCCCCTCGTCCTGGGTCGTGGGTCGGTGGCACGGATGTGCCGTAGGGAAGGGGCGATCACGTCTCTCGCGGGTGCCCAGCGCTGCCCTGCCGGGCGGCGACGGTGCCGGACATCCGCGTCCGCTCTGCGAAGCGGATGGAGCAGTACCGCATGGTGCTGCGGCACATGCAGAGCGTGATCGCGGGGTGTAAAGCCGTCCTCCCCCCGCTCCCTCCCGCGGAAACCTCAACCGGAGGAGAATTTCTCGTATTCCCGCCCCGGAACCCGCGTCCCCGTGGCCCGGACCCCGCCTTACAGCCGACTTATGGTCGAAAAGGGCAGGATGGGGGTCACACCTCACGGACACCCCTGCCCGCACGCGCTCACGGTGCGCTGCGCGGGTGGACACAGGAAGGACAAGGGACGTGCGCGTACTCGTCGTCGAGGACGAGCAACTGCTCGCCGATGCGGTGGCCACCGGACTGCGCCGGGAGGCCATGGCCGTCGACGTCGTGTACGACGGTGCGGCCGCCCTGGAGCGCATCGGCGTCAACGACTACGACGTGGTCGTCCTCGACCGCGACCTCCCGCTCGTGCACGGCGACGACGTCTGCCGCAAGATCGTGGAGCTGGGGATGCCCACGCGCGTGCTGATGCTCACCGCCTCCGGAGACGTCAGCGACCGCGTCGAGGGCCTGGAGATCGGCGCCGACGACTACCTGCCCAAGCCGTTCGCGTTCAGCGAGCTGATCGCGCGCGTCCGCGCCCTCGGCCGCCGGACCAGCGTGCCCCTGCCGCCGGTCCTGGAGCGCGCCGGCATCAAGCTCGACCCCAACCGGCGGGAGGTCTTCCGTGACGGCAAGGAGGTCCAGCTCGCGCCCAAGGAGTTCGCGGTGCTGGAGGTGCTGATGCGCAGCGAGGGCGCGGTCGTCTCCGCGGAGCAGCTGCTGGAGAAGGCCTGGGACGAGAACACCGACCCGTTCACCAACGTGGTGCGTGTGACGGTGATGACCCTGCGCCGCAAGCTGGGCGAGCCGCCCGTCATCGTCACCGTCCCCGGCTCCGGCTACCGGATCTGATCGCCGTGGCCACGACACCCACGACCCACGCGCCGCCCCAGGCGCCACCGAAGCCCACCTGGGACCCCAGGAGGCCGCAGGCCCCCTTCCCGTGGCTGCGTCCGACCATCCGCATACGGCTGACGCTGCTGTACGGCGGCATGTTCCTGATCGCCGGCATCCTGCTGCTGTCGATCATCTACCTGCTCGCCGCCCAGGCGATCAGCACCGGCAACCAGCCACTGTTCAAGATCGTCAGCGGGACCCAGATCCGGGTCTCCAGCGACAACTGCCCCGCGATCAACACCACCAGCCTGCCGCTGTCGGACTTCAACGACGCGATCTCCCACTGCGTGGACCAGCAGCGCCAGGGCGCCCTGGACAACCTGCTCAGCCGCTCCCTGCTGGCCCTGCTGGGCCTCGCCGTGATCGCCTTCGCGTTCGGGTACGCGATGGCCGGCCGCGTGCTCTCCCCGCTCGGCCGGATCACCCGCACCGCGCGCCAGGTGGCCGGCTCGGACCTGTCCCGCCGGATCGAGCTGGACGGCCCGGACGACGAGCTGAAGGAGCTGGCGGACACCTTCGACGACATGCTGGAGCGCCTGCAGCGGGCCTTCACGGCCCAGCAGCGCTTCGTCGGCAACGCCTCGCACGAGCTGCGCACCCCGCTCGCGATCAACCGCACGCTCCTGGAAGTGCACCTGTCGGATCCGAACGCGCCGGTGGAACTCCAGCAGCTCGGAAAGACCCTCCTCGCCACCAACGAGCGCAGCGAGCAGCTGGTCGAGGGGCTGCTGCTGCTCGCCCGCAGTGACAACCAGATCGTCGAGCGCAAACCGGTCGACCTGGCCGAGGTCGCCACGCAGGCCATCGACCAGGTGCACGCAGAGGCGGAGGCCAAGGGCGTCGGCATCCGCGGCGAGCGCACACCGGCCGTGGTGCAGGGCAACGGCGTGCTGCTGGAGCGGATCGCACTCAACCTGGTGCAGAACGCCGTACGGTACAACGTGCCGGAGGACGGCTGGGTGGAGGTCACCACCGACATCCAGCACGGGCAGGCGGTGCTGACGGTCACGAACACCGGGCCGGTGGTGCCGGCGTACGAGATCGACAACCTCTTCGAGCCGTTCCGGCGCTTGCGTACCGAGCGCACGGGCAGCGACAAGGGGGTGGGCCTCGGCCTTTCCATCGTCCGGTCCGTGGCCCGTGCGCACGGCGGCCACATCCTGGCCCAGCCCCGCGAGGGCGGCGGCCTGGTGATGCGCGTCACGCTGCCGTTGTGAGACGGGTCGGACACACGCGGAGATTGTTCGCTGTACGCGGAATTTTTCGGCGGCCGGATGGGCTTCTTCTTGTGTGATCGATCACATGGACGGATTTCCGGCCATGTACGCACGGTGATCATGACAGAAGCGGGAAAGCCGGGAAAGTCCTGGTTTTCAGGGCTCTTGATCACGGGAAGTACACGGTGAGGCGCCTTTGAGGTGCGGCATTCGAACCGTGTACGGTCCTCACCGCCATCCAAGCCGATCACTCTTGAGGGGTCGGGTTGGGTGTCGATTGAGTAACAGACCTTGATGTGAGGCAAAATCTCCGCCTCAGGTCGGGCACAAGTCCGGCCTCTCACGCGTTACGTGCGCTGGAGACACCGCAGACACCCAGAGGGGGAGAGCGATATGGCAACCGATTACGACACTCCACGCAAGACCGACGACGACGTCGACTCGGACAGCCTGGAAGAGCTGAAGGCCCGGCGGAACGACAAGTCCACCTCGGCGGTGGACGTCGACGAGTTCGAGGCCGCCGAGGGCCTCGAACTGCCCGGCGCCGACCTCTCGAACGAGGAGCTGGCCGTCCGTGTGCTGCCCAAGCAGCAGGACGAGTTCACCTGCATGAGCTGCTTCCTGGTCCACCACCGCAGCCAGCTGGCCCGGGAGAAGAACGGTCAGCCGATCTGCCGCGACTGCGACTGAGGACGGGTCGGCCGTGTCTGGCTCGACCCCTCCCTGGAAGCGCCGCTTCCTCCTCCGGAAAGCGGACAAAGGGCCCCTCGACGGCCCGTACGGCGCGCGTGACGACGGGCGGGGCTCCCCTGGAGCGGGAGCCCCGCCCGGACCGGAGGCCGACCGGGAGAACCCGCCCGCGTCGGCCCGGCATCCCGCACCCGTCGCCCGGCGCAGGGCGGCGGTGATGCGTGACAAGGCCCGGGAACTGACCCGGGAAGGCACCCGTAAGGGCGGCAGCCGGGCCCGCGCCGGGCTCGGGTACCTCGCGGACCGGATCATCGAGATCGCCCCGCGCGTCCCCGTACGCGACCTCGCGACCCTGCGCAGGCAGTTCCCCGGCCTCGGACCGGAGGAACTCGCCGACAAACTGGTGGCCGGCGCCGCCACCGGCACCTCGGCCGTAGGAGCGGGGGTCGGAGCGGCGGCGATGCTGCCGGTGCCGCCCGCCATGCCCACCGAGCTGGCCGCGGAGATCACCGGGGTCGCCGCGATCGAACTGAAACTGGTCGCCGAACTGCACGAGGTCTACGGCGTACGCCCGCCGGGCGGCCTCAAGACCCGTACCGCCGCGTATCTGTCCTCCTGGTCGGGGGAGCGCGGCATCGACGTGCTCAAGCCGTCGACGTACGACACGGCCCTGGGCGGCCGGATGAAGCGCGAACTGCGCCAGCGGATCATGAGGCGGACGGTCCGCGACCTGCCCCACCTGACGCCGTTCATGGTGGGAGCCGCGGTCGGGGCGGTCATGAACCGCCGGGACACGAAGAGACTCGCGGCCCATGTCCGGGCCGACCTGCGCAAACTCCAGGTGCCCTGGGACGAGCTGCCCGAGCTGCCGCCCCTGGAGAAGCCCGAGGAACCCCTGAGCCTGCGCGAACCGCCCGAAGGGCAGTAGCCGCCGGACGGGCTGCCGCCGCTCCGGACGCGCGCTTCGGGTGCCGCCCTAGGCCTGCGCCGTCCGCGCCGCCTCGATCGCCGCGGCCAGCTTCTCCGGCTCCCGCGTCGACAGGTACAGGTACGGCGTCGGGTCCTCGGGGTCCGTGACCTCGACCTTCAGCGCGGTCGGGATGTAGGCGCGCAGCAGCAGGAAGGCGCGGGTGTCGGCCTTGTACGTCCGCCAGGCGCGGGCCTCCTCCGCGTCCAGCACCTCGGCCGCGCCCAGTGCCGACACCGGGATCTTCGCCTCGCCCGCCACCAGGGAGTCACCCACGAGCCGGATGCGCGGGGAGCCGTAGGCACTGGCCACCACCGCCGCCGCGGCCGTACCGCCGACCAGGCCGCCGAGCAGCGGCAGAGTGCCGAAGGGCAGCAGGATCAGGGCGAACGAGACGCCCACCAGGAAGCTGACCAGCCACCACGAGCGGGGGGCGGTGAGGCGTTCTTCGTAGGGGGTGGCGGAAAGCTGCATGAAGCCAAGCTTGGCACGGGATCCGCATCGCCCCGACGCGCGGGTAAGGTCTGCGGCTGTGAGAGGTAGTTCCGCAGCTCTTCAGCCCCCCGCCGACGCGGCGAAACCGGTACGGCACCCCGACGCGCCCGCACCCGGGGAGCTCCTCGGCGCCCACTACGAACACTGTTTCGGGTGCGGCCCCGGGCAGTCGCACGGACTGCACCTGGAGGTCCGCGCCGGCGAGGGTGTCTCGCTGACCGCCGAGTTCACCGTGCAGCCCGCCCACCAGGGCGCCCCCGGCCTCGCCCACGGCGGAGTGCTGGCCACCGCCCTGGACGAGACGCTCGGCTCGCTGAACTGGCTGTTGCGGACCATCGCCGTCACGGGACGGCTGGAGACGGACTACGTACGGCCCGTGCCCGTCGGCACCACGCTGTACCTGGAGGCCGAGGTCACCGCCGTCGCCGGGCGGAAGATCTACTCCACCGCCACCGGGCGCATCGGCGGCCCCGGCGGCCCGGTCGCCGTCCGCGCCGACGCCCTCTTCATCGAGGTCAAGGTCGATCACTTCGTCGACCACGGCCGCGCCGAGGAGATCCAGGCCGCCATGAACGACCCGGACCAGATCCGGCGCGCCCGCGCCTTCGAGGTGAACCCGTGAGCCGAGACCCCCTGAACGTGCTGATCCGGCGCGTCGATCCGGACGTACCGCTTCCGGCGTACGAGCACCCCGGCGACGCCGGCGCCGATCTGCGCACCACCGAGGCCTGCGAGCTGAAGCCCGGCGAGCGGGCCGTCCTGCCCACGGGGGTGTCGATCGCCCTGCCCGAGGGGTACGCGGCCTTCGTGCATCCGCGCTCCGGTCTCGCCGCCCGCTGCGGTGTCGCCCTCGTGAATGCCCCGGGGACGGTTGATGCCGGGTACCGTGGGGAGATCAAGGTGATCGTGGTGAATCTCGACCCGCGCGAGAGCGTGCGGTTCGAGCGCTTCGACCGGATCGCCCAACTGGTCGTCCAGCAGGTCGAGAAGGTCCGCTTCCAGGAGGTCGCGGAGCTTCCCGGCTCGGCGCGGGCCGAGGGGGGCTTCGGGTCCACCGGTGGCCATGCCGCGGTGGGCGGCGGGAGCGGCACAATCGGTCAGGCCGCCAAGGGCGGTCCGACGGGTGGGAATCGATACGCTTCGGTCGTATCCGACCGGGAAGGACAGTGACGTGTTCGGACGTCGCAAGAAGAAGGGTGCCGCGGAGGACGCGGCCGGCGAGGCCGAGCAGGTCGTCGACAGCGTCGACACCGAGGCGGACGAGGAGGAGGCCGAGCGCGAGCGCGTCCGGCTGGAGCCCGGGCCCCGGCCCGACGGACCGTGGGACGGCAGCGAGGTGCGCGACCCGGCCGAGGGCCGGGTGGACCTCGGCGGTCTGTTCGTTCCGGGCGTCGACGGCATGGAGCTGCGGGTCGAGGTCGCCGGTGACGCCATCGTCGCCGCGACCGTCGTGCTGCGCGACAGCGCCATCCAGCTCCAGGCCTTCGCCGCGCCCAAGCGCGAGGGCATCTGGGGCGAGGTACGCGAGGAGATCGCGTCCGGCATCACCCAGCAGGGTGGCATCGTCGACGAGGTCGAGGGCCCGCTTGGCTGGGAGCTGCGCGCCCAGGTGCCGGTGCAGCTGCCGGACGGCACCGGTGGCTTCCAGGTCGTACGGTTCGTCGGCGTGGACGGCCCGCGCTGGTTCCTGCGCGGTGTGATCTCCGGCCAGGGCGCGGTGCAGCCGCAGGCCGCCGGACTGCTGGAGCAGATCTTCCGGGACACCGTGGTGGTCCGCGGTGAGGGGCCGATGGCTCCGCGCGACCCGATCGTCCTGAAGCTGCCCAACGACGCGCAGATGGTCCCCGAGGGTGTCCAGCAGGAGGAGGGCTCGCGCTTCTCCGGGGGCATGGGGCAGCTGCAGCGGGGACCCGAGATCACCGAGGTCCGCTGACGGCTTTCAGCGGCGATGCACGGGCCGTGCCCCTCAGGGGTGCGGCCCGTTCTCTTGCGCGCGGCGCGCCGTCGGCGGTGCCCCGTGTCGCCGGGAGCGGTTCTGCCGTGGCCGCTCGCGCGGTTCCCCGCGCCCCTTACGGAGCGCGACCCCGACCGGTGATACTGATGCGCGGTCGTCTGGGGGAGGGGACATGAGTCACGTGGTCACCGAGACCATGGTGCGGGTCGAGGACGTGCACAAGTCGTACGGGCAGGGCGCCGCCGCCGTGCACGCCCTGCGCGGGGTGTCCTTCGAGGTGCCCCGGGGCGAACTCGTCGCGCTCAAGGGGCGCTCGGGGTCGGGCAAGACCACCCTGCTGAACATCGTCGGCGGACTCGACGTGCCCGACCGGGGGCGGGTGGAGGTCGAGGGGCGGGACCTCGCCCGGCTCGGGGAGAGCGAGCTGCTGCGGCTGCGGCGGGACCGGGTCGGGTTCGTCTTCCAGTCGTTCGGGCTGATCCCGATCCTCAGCGCCGCCGAGAACGTGGGCGTACCGCTGCGGCTGCGCCGGGCCGAGCCGCGGGAGCGGGAGGAGCGCGTCGAGCTGCTGCTGTCCCTCGTGGGGCTCGCCGGGCACGCGGCGCAGCGGCCGGGGGAGCTCTCCGGCGGCCAGCAGCAGCGGGTCGCCGTCGCCCGGGCCCTCGCCAACCGGCCGGCCCTGCTCATCGCCGACGAACCCACCGGCCAGCTCGACGCCGAGACCGGGCACGCCGTCATGGAGCTGCTGCGGGCCGTCGTCCACAGCGAGCGGGTCACCGCGCTGGTCGCCACGCACGACGCGACCCTGCTGGACGTGGCCGACCGGGTGCTGGAGCTGCGCGACGGGGAGATCACCGAGCACTGAGCCCCTGTTCGTCCGCGCTGGTCGTCAGGGTTGCGTCAAAGTTGCCGGCCGCCGGCTCCCCGCGCCCCGTTCGCCGTGATGGCTGGCCATAGGGTCGACGCTGCGTAGGCGACAGGCACGGGAAGACAATGGGGCCATGGCACGCGGCAAGCTTCGGATCTACCTCGGCGCGGCGCCGGGCGTGGGCAAGACCTACGCCATGCTCGCCGAGGCGCACCGCCGGATCGAGCGGGGCACCGACTGCGTCGTCGCGTTCGTGGAGCACCACGGCCGGCCGCGCACCGAGGCGCTGCTGCACGGCCTGGAGCAGGTGCCGCGCAGACGGCTGGAGCACCGGGGCGCCGTCTTCGGCGAGATGGACGTCGACGCCGTACTGCGCCGGGCGCCCGCCGTCGCCCTCGTGGACGAACTCGCCCACACCAACGCCCCCGGCTCCCGCAACGCCAGGCGCTGGCAGGACGTGGAGGAGCTGCTCGCCGCCGGCGTCGACGTCGTCTCCACCGTCAACATCCAGCACCTGGAGTCACTCGGCGACGTGGTCGAGTCCATCACCGGGGTGCGGCAGCGGGAGACCGTCCCGGACGAGGTCGTACGGCGGGCCGACCAGATCGAGCTGGTCGACATGTCCCCGCAGGCCCTGCGCCGCCGCATGGCGCACGGCAACATCTACCAGCCGGACAAGGTCGACGCGGCCCTGTCGAACTACTTCCGCCCCGGCAACCTCACGGCCCTGCGCGAGCTGGCGCTGCTGTGGGTGGCCGACCGGGTTGACGAGTACCTGAACGAGTACCGCAGCGAGCACCGGGTCTCGAGGATATGGGGCTCCCGGGAGCGGATCGTGGTGGGTCTGACCGGCGGCCCCGAGGGGCGCACCCTGATCCGGCGCGCCGTGCGGCTCGCGGAGAAGGGCGCGGGCGGCGAGGTCCTCGCCGTGTACATCGCCCGCAGCGACGGGCTGACCTCGGCCTCCCCGAAGGAACTGGCCGTCCAGCGCACCCTTGTCGAGGACCTCGGCGGCACCTTCCACCACGTCGTCGGCGACGACATCCCGGCCGCCCTGCTCGACTTCGCGCGCGGGGTGAACGCCACCCAGATCGTGCTCGGCTCCTCGCGCCGCAAGGCCTGGCAGTACGTCTTCGGGCCCGGCGTCGGCGCCACGGTGGCCCGGGACTCCGGCCCCGACCTGGACGTGCACATCGTCACCCACGAGGAGGTCGCCAAGGGCCGGGGCCTGCCCGTCGCCCGCGGCGGCCGGCTCGGGCGGGCCCGGATCGTCTGGGGCTGGGCGGTGGGCCTCGTCGTCCCGGCGGTCCTCGCGGTGCTGCTGAACACCGTCGACCTCGGCCTCGCCAACGACATGCTGCTGTTCCTGGCCGTCACCGTCGCCGCGGCCCTGCTCGGCGGTCTGCTGCCCGCGCTGGCCTCGGCGGCCTTCGGCTCGCTGCTGCTGAACTACTTCTACACCCCGCCGCTGCACCGGCTGACCGTCGCCGACCCCAGGAACATCGTCGCCATCGCGATCTTCTTCGGGGTCGGCATGTCGGTCGCCTCGGTGGTCGACCTCGCCGCCCGGCGCACACACCAGGCCGCCCGGCTGCGCGCCGAGTCCGGGATCCTCTCCTTCCTCGCCGGGAACGTGCTGCGCGGCGAGACCAGCCTGGAGGAACTGCTGGAACGGGTCCGTGAGACCTTCGCCCTGGAATCCGCCGCCCTGCTGGAACGCGAGAGCGACGTGGCGCCCTGGACCTGCGCGGGCCGCGCCGGCGTCGGGCCGCCGCTGGAGCGCCCCGAGGACGCCGACGTCGACATGCCGGTCGGCGACCACATGGCGCTCGCGCTCACCGGCCGGGTGCTGCCCGCCGCCGACCGCCGGGTGCTGGCCGCCTTCGCCGCCCAGGCCGTCGTCGTCCTGGACCGCCGGCGCCTGCGGGAGGAGGCCGACCGGGCCCGCACGCTCGCCGAGGGCAACCGCATCCGCACCGCCCTGCTGGCCGCCGTCAGCCACGACCTGCGCACCCCCCTGGCCGGCATCAAGGCCGCCGTGTCGTCCCTGCGCTCCGACGACGTCGCCTGGTCCGAGGAGGACGAGGCCGAGCTGCTGGAGGGCATCGAGGAGGGCGCCGACCGGCTCGACCACCTCGTGGGCAACCTCCTGGACATGTCCCGGCTGCAGACCGGCACGGTCACACCGCTCATCCGCGAGATCGACGTCGACGAGGTCGTCCCGATGGCCCTCGGCGGCGTACCCGAGGACAGCGTCGAACTGGACGTGCCCGAGACGCTGCCGATGGTCGCCGTCGACCCCGGGCTGCTGGAGCGGTCGGTGGCCAACCTGGTGGAGAACGCCGTCAAGTACAGCCCGCGCGGGCGGCGCGTCCTGGTGGCCGCGAGCGCCATCGCCGACCGGGTGGAGGTGCGCGTGGTGGACCGCGGCCCGGGCGTGCCGGACGAGGCGAAGGACCGTATCTTCGAGCCCTTCCAGCGGTACGGTGACGCTCCGCGCGGCGCCGGCGTCGGGCTCGGTCTCGCCGTCGCCCGGGGGTTCGCCGAGGCCATGGGCGGCACCCTCGACGCCGAGGACACGCCGGGCGGCGGGCTCACCATGGTGCTCAGCCTCCGCGCGGCCGGACCGCGCCCCGAGCCGCTCCCCGCCGGGGAGTCCCGTACCGAACCGGAAAGGCAGGCCGCCCCATGACCCGGGTGCTCGTGGTCGACGACGAGCCGCAGATCGTGCGCGCCCTCGTGATCAACCTCAAGGCGCGCAAGTACGAGGTCGACGCCGCCCCCGACGGCCGGACCGCACTCGACACGGCCGCCTCCCGCCACCCCGACGTGGTCGTCCTCGACCTGGGCCTGCCCGACATGGACGGCGTCGAGGTGATCAGGGGCCTGCGCGGCTGGACCCGGGTGCCGATCCTGGTGCTGTCCGCCCGGCACTCCTCGGACGAGAAGGTCGAGGCGCTGGACGCGGGCGCCGACGACTACGTGACCAAGCCGTTCGGCATGGACGAGCTGCTGGCCCGGCTGCGGGCCGCCGTCCGCCGGGCCGAGCCGGTCGGGCCGGGCGAGGACGACCTGACGACCGTCGAGACCGAGGGTTTCACCGTCGACCTCGCCGCAAAGAAGGTCAACCGCGGCGGCAAGGACGTCCGGCTCACCCCCACCGAGTGGCACCTGCTGGAGGTGCTGGTCCGCAACACCGGACGGCTGGTCGGCCAGAAGCAGCTGCTGCAGGAGGTGTGGGGGCCGTCGTACGGCACCGAGACGAACTACCTGCGGGTGTACATGGCCCAGCTGCGGCGGAAGCTCGAAGCGGACCCGTCGCACCCGAGGCACTTCGTCACGGAGCCGGGGATGGGGTACCGGTTCGAGAAGTAGGGCTGCCGTTCGGGGAAACGGGGCCGCGGCAGGCGAAGCGGGTCGGGGCCGCGGTCGCGGAAAGCAGGGCCGCGGTCGCGGAAGCAGCCGGAGGTGAGCGGGCTTACAGCCCTGTCGGCGCTCCCCGGTACGCTTCAGATATGACTGCTGTTCCTCGTTCCGAAAAGCCGGCCGGCCGGTTCCGGCGCATGCTCGACCGGCTCTCCTCGTCGCAGGAGGACCTGGAGTCCGAGGAGCTGCGCGAAGACGCCGAGACGGCCGGCTGCACGAAGATCGGCGACTGTCAGGACCGGCAGATCGTCACCGTAACTGGTACCTTGCGCACGGTCACCCTGCGCCCGCGCGCCGGAGTCCCGGCCCTGGAGGCGGAGCTGTTCGACGGTTCCGCCGCGCTGGACGTGGTGTGGCTCGGCAGGCGCTCCATCGTGGGCATAGAACCGGGGCGCAAGCTGCTCGCATCGGGCCGGATCTCGATGAGCCGGGGCCGCCGGGTGCTGTTCAATCCGAAATACGAACTGCGACCCCTCGGACGGGAGTAGCCGGTGACGTCCCTCGACAAGCCGACCCAAGACACCGACCAGACGACCGAGCCTCACGACGCCCGTGCGGTGACCGAGGCGGCGCTGTTCGAGGCGTTCGGCGGGGTCCGCGGCATGGTCGAGACGGTCCTGCCGGGCCTGCTCTTCGTCGCGATCTTCACGGTCAACAAGAACCTGCACATGGCGGCGATCTCCGCGCTGGCCCTGTCGCTGATCCTGGTCGTCGTCCGGCTGGCCATGAAGGACACCGTCAAGCACGCCTTCAGCGGTGTCTTCGGCGTGGCCTTCGGCGTGGTCTTCGCGATGTTCACCGGCAACGCCAAGGACTTCTACCTCCCCGGCATGCTCTACACGCTGGGCATGGCGCTGGCCTACATCGTCACCACCCTGGCCGGTGTGCCCCTGCTGGGTCTCATCCTCGGCCCGGTCTTCAAGGAGAACCTCTCCTGGCGGACCCGCAACCCGGGCCGCAAGAAGGCGTACGCCAAGGCCAGCTGGGCCTGGGGCCTGATCCTGCTCGCCAAGTGCGCGATCCTCTTCCCGCTGTACTGGTGGGCCGACACCACGCAGCTCGGCTGGGTCCTGGTCATCCTGAAGATCCCCCCGTTCCTGCTGGCGGTCTGGCTGACCTGGGTCTTCCTCGCGAAGGCGCCCGCGCCGATCGACGTGTTCGCGGAGATGGAGGCCGCCGAGAAGGCCGAGGAAGCCGCGAGGGCCGAGAGGGCCGAGAGGGCCGAGGCGGAGCTCAACGCGGCGCCGTCGGCCGCGGAGAGCGGCGAGACGACCGGGGGACGGCACCGCCGTCAGGCCTGAGCAGCCGTCGTACGGCGCGGAAGGGCGCCCTTGCCGGCAAGGGCGCCCTTCTCGTGTGCGGCCGGTCCGCGCGTCGTGCGCGGCGGTCAGTCCTCGCGCCGCACCGACAGCAGGTCCTCCAGCTGCTCCTCCCGGGCCTGCGCGGCCACGAACAGCAGCTCGTCGCCCGGCTCCAGGGAGTCCTCCTTGGACGGGGTCAGCACCCGGGTGCCGCGGATGATCGTGACCAGCGAGGTGTCCTCCGGCCACTCCACATCGCCGACCTGGGTGCCGGCCAGCGCCGACTCCTCCGGCAGGGTCAGCTCGACCAGGTTGGCGTCGCCGTGGCTGAAGCGGAGCAGGCGGACCAGGTCGCCGACGCTCACCGCCTCCTCGACCAGGGCGGACATCAGACGCGGGGTGGAGACGGCGACGTCGACGCCCCAGGCCTCGTTGAACAGCCACTCGTTCTTGGGGTTGTTCACGCGGGCGACGACGCGCGGGACGCCGTACTCCGTCTTGGCGAGCAGCGAGACGACCAGATTCACCTTGTCGTCGCCGGTCGCGGCGATCACGACGTTGCAGCGCTGGAGCGCGGCCTCGTCCAGGGAGGTGATCTCACAGGCGTCGGCCAGCAGCCACTCCGCCTGCGGGACGCGCTCGACCGAGATCGCGGTCGGCGCCTTGTCGATCAGCAGGACCTCGTGGCCGTTCTCCAGCAGCTCGCCCGCGATCGAGCGGCCGACCGCGCCGGCCCCGGCAATGGCGACCCTCATCAGTGACCGCCCTCCTCTTCCGGGCCACCGGCGAACGCCGCCTCGACCTTCTCCACGTCGTCCGTCCGCATCATCACGTGCACGAGGTCGCCCTCCTGCAGCACCGTCTGGGAGGTGGGCAGGATCGCCTCGCCCAGACGGGTCAGGAACGCCACCCGGACGCCCGTCTCGTCCTGCAACTTGCTGATCTTGTGGCCGACCCACTTCGCGGAGGCGTGCACCTCGGCGAGCTGCACCCCGCCGGTGGGATCGCGCCACAGCGGCTCGGCCCCGGAGGGCAGCAGCCGGCGCAGCATCTGGTCGGCGGTCCAGCGCACGGTGGCCACCGTCGGGATGCCCAGGCGCTGGTAGACCTCGGCGCGGCGAGGGTCGTAGATCCGGGCGGCCACGTTCTCCACGCCGAACATCTCGCGGGCCACGCGCGCCGAGATGATGTTGGAGTTGTCACCGCTGGAGACCGCGGCGAAGGCGCCGGCCTCCTCGATGCCCGCCTCGCGCAGGGTGTCCTGGTCGAAGCCGACACCGGTGACCCGGCGGCCCCCGAATCCCGGGCCCAGCCGGCGGAAGGCGGTGGGGTCCTGGTCGATCACGGCGACCGTGTGTCCCTGTTGCTCCAGGGTCTGGGCAAGAGCGGAACCCACGCGTCCGCAGCCCATGATGACGATGTGCACGACCGTCCTTCCGGTGTCCAAAAGTTACTGCTCAGCATCAGGGTCTCAGACCGGCGCCCAAAGCTACACACGGGCGCCGCGTGCCGGACACCCGCGGGCGGCGGCGGGCCGGACCCGCCGGCGAGTGATGCTGCGCACGCTGCACAGGGTCAGGATTCCGAGGCAGGTCAGAGCGAGGACCGCCCCGATCAGCTCCGCGGTCGCGGGCATGGAACCTCCGAAGTGCGATGACAGGCGGGGTTTGCCATCTAGGCACGGAGGGCACATTGACGACGGATTCCGCAGTTCCACGCACCCTGGATTTCACTCGTGAGGCAGATCCCGCACGCCGGGTGGGCGGGTGCCAGTTCGAAGGCTTACGATCCTCTCTCGTGTCCAAACTGACCGACGTGCCCAAACGGATCCTGATCGGGCGCGCACTGCGCAGTGACCGGCTGGGTGAAACGCTCCTGCCGAAGCGCATCGCACTCCCCGTCTTCGCCTCCGACCCGCTGTCCTCCGTCGCCTACGCGCCGGGGGAGGTTCTGCTGGTCCTCTCCATCGCGGGTGTGTCGGCGTACCACTTCAGCCCCTGGATCGCCGTCGCGGTCGTCGTGCTCATGTTCACGGTGGTGGCCTCCTACCGCCAGAACGTGCACGCCTACCCCAGCGGCGGCGGCGACTACGAGGTGGCGACGACCAACCTGGGCCCGAGGGCCGGCCTCACCGTGGCCAGCGCCCTGCTCGTGGACTACGTCCTCACCGTCGCCGTCTCCATCTCCTCCGGCATCGAGAACCTCGGCTCCGCGATCCCCTTCGTCGTCGAGCACAAGGTGTTCTGCGCCGCCGCCGTGATCGTGCTGCTGACGCTGATGAACCTGCGCGGCGTGAAGGAATCGGGCAAGCTCTTCGCCATCCCGACGTACGTGTTCGTCGGCGGCGTCTTCATCATGATCGCCTGGGGCGCCTTCCGCGGCCTGGTCCTCGGCGACACGATGCGCGCGCCGACGGCCGGCTACCACATCAAGGCCGAACACCAGGGCCTCGCCGGCTTCGCGCTCGTCTTCCTCCTGCTGCGCGCCTTCTCCTCCGGCTGCGCGGCCCTCACCGGCGTCGAGGCGATCTCCAACGGCGTCCCCGCCTTCCGCAAGCCCAAGTCGAAGAACGCCGCGACCACCCTCGCGATGATGGGCCTGCTCGCCGTCACCATGTTCTGCGGCATCATCGCGCTCGCGATGGTCACCAAGGTCCGCATGGCCGAGCACCCGGCCACCGACCTGCTCCGGGGCGGCGTCCCGCTCGGCTCCGGCTACGTCCAGAACCCGGTGATCTCCCAGGTCGCCGAGGCGGTCTTCGGCAAGGGCAGTTTCCTGTTCGTCCTCCTCGCCGCCGCCACCGCGCTGGTGCTGTTCCTGGCCGCCAACACGGCGTACAACGGCTTCCCGCTGCTCGGCTCGATCCTCGCCCAGGACCGCTACCTGCCGCGCCAGCTCCACACCCGCGGCGACCGGCTCGCCTTCTCCAACGGCATCGTGCTCCTCGCGGGCGCGGCGATGCTGCTGGTGTTCATCTACGGCGCGGACTCCACCCGGCTGATCCAGCTGTACATCGTCGGCGTGTTCGTGTCCTTCACGCTCAGCCAGACCGGCATGGTCCGGCACTGGAACCGCCACCTCGCCGTGGAGAAGGACCAGGCCAAGCGCCGCCACATGGTCCGCTCCCGCGCGATCAACGCGTTCGGCGCCTTCTTCACCGGCCTGGTGCTCGTCGTCGTCCTGGTCACCAAGTTCACGCACGGCGCCTGGGTGGCCCTGCTCGGCATGTGCATCTTCTACGCGACCATGACCGCGATCCGAAAGCATTACGACCGGGTCGCCGAGGAGATCGCCGCGCCCGAGGGCCCGAGCGACGACCTGGTCCGCCCCTCCCGCGTGCACTCGGTCGTCCTGATCTCCAAGATCCACCGTCCGACGCTGCGGGCCCTGGCCTACGCCAAGCTGATGCGCTCCGACACCCTGGAAGCGCTGACCGTCAACGTCGACCCGGCGGAGACCAAGGCACTGCGCGAGGAGTGGGAGCGGCGCGGCATCGACGTACCCCTGAAGGTCCTCGACTCGCCCTACCGGGAGATCACCCGCCCGGTGATCGAGTACGTCAAGAGCCTGCGCAAGGAGTCCCCGCGCGACGCGGTCTCCGTGATCATCCCCGAGTACGTCGTCGGCCACTGGTACGAGCACCTGCTGCACAACCAGAGCGCGCTGCGCCTGAAGGGCCGCCTGCTGTTCACACCGGGGATCATGGTGACCTCGGTGCCCTACCAGCTCCAGTCCTCCGAGGCCGCCCGGGCCCGTGCCCGCAAGCGGCAGGAATGGAACGCCCCGGGCGCGGTCCGGCGCGGCCCGGCCGTGGAGCGGCCGAAGGAGCCGTCGGGGAAGGAGTGAGGGAGCCTTCCGGCTGCGGGCGGGGGCGGAGACTCGGATGCGGGTTCCGGCGCCGGCGTGCGCTGGTGCCGGTGCCGGGACTGTGAAGGGAACCGGGACTGAGGCCGAAGGGCGGGTGGCGAGGCCGTAGACTGGTGGGCTGTTGTCGGGCCCCGTCGCGGGGCCGCCCCCGCTGTCGATCTGGAGTCTCCCCACCATGCCCGCAGAACCGAAGAAGTCGCTGGTGGGGGAGGAGTACGAGGTCGAGATCGGCCCCGTCGCCCACGGTGGCCACTGCATCGCCCGTACCTCCGAGGGACAGGTGCTGTTCGTCCGGCACGCGCTGCCCGGCGAGCGGGTGGTGGCGAAGGTGACCGAGGGCGAGGAGGGTGCCCGCTTCCTCCGCGCGGACGCGGTACGGATCCTGGAGGCGTCCAAGGACCGCATCGAGGCCCCCTGCCCCTTCGCCGGCCCCGGCCGCTGCGGCGGCTGCGACTGGCAGCACGCCAAGCCCGGAGCCCAGCGCCGGCTGAAGGCCGACGTCATCGCCGAGCAGTTGCAGCGGCTCGCCGGCCTCACTCCGGAGGAGGCGGGCTGGGACGGCACGGTGGTCCCGGCCGAGGGTGACAAGCTGCCGGCGGGGCAGGTCCCGCAGTGGCGCACCCGGGTGCAGTACGCGATCGACCCCGCGACCGGCGAGGCGGGCCTGCGCCGGCACCGCTCGCACGAGGTCGAGGTCATCGACCACTGCATGATCGCGGCCGAGGGCGTGAGCGAGCTGGGCATCGAGAAGCGGGACTGGACCGGCATGGAGTCGGTCGAGGCGATCGCGGCGACCGGTTCCCAGGACCGCCAGGTGATCATCACCCCGCGCCCGGGCGGCCGCCTGCCCCTGGTCGAGCTGGACAAGCCGGTCTCGGTCCTCCGGGTCGACGAGAAGTCCGGCGGAGTGCACCGGGTCCACGGCCGCCCCTTCGTCCGCGAACGCGCGGACGGCCGTACGCACCGGGTGGGTGGCGGCGGCTTCTGGCAGGTCCACCCGAAGGCGGCCGACACCCTCGTCACGGCGGTCATGCAGGGCCTGCTGCCCCGCAAGGGCGAGACGGCCCTCGACCTCTACTGCGGCGTCGGCCTCTTCGCCGGCGCGCTCGCCGACCGCCTGGGCGAGAAGGGCGCGGTCCTCGGCATCGAGTCCGGCAAGCGCGCGGTGGAGGACGCCCGGCACAACCTGGCCGACTTCCCGCGGGTCCGCATCGAGCAGGGCAAGGTCGAGTCCGTGCTGCCGCGCACCGGCATCACCGAGGTCGACCTCATCGTCCTCGACCCGCCCCGCGCCGGCGCCGGCCGCGCCACGGTCGACCACCTCACCTCCCTCGGCGCCCGCCGCATCGCCTACGTCGCCTGCGATCCCGCCGCGCTGGCCCGGGACCTGGGGTACTTCCGGGAGGGCGGGTACCGGGTGCGGACGCTTCGGGCGTTCGATCTGTTTCCGATGACGCATCACGTGGAGTGCGTGGCGATTCTGGAGCCTGTTTCGAAGCGGGTCTGACCCGCGGTTGCCTCGGAGCTTCCCGAGCCCGGCCGGAGGGCACGACCTGTTGTCCGAAGCGCGCTGCGTGCAGCACTTCATAGGCTTCGGTCACGCGTCGGCTGACCGGCGGGCGTAGCCGCGGCGGTCGTCACCGCGGAGAAGCACCCGCCGAACGGGCCGTCACCGCATCGGAGGCACTCGGCGAGGTAGTTCTCGCGGCAGCCGACATGGTGGCCGGTCTCGAACTGACCGGCCGGGTACGTGCGCGGATAGGGAACGACTGAGGTCTGGCCTCTGCCGTGGACGACGCCGGCACACGGCACGCGTGTCACCAACGTCCCGGGACAGCACACTCAAAGCCACTTCAGCGGCCGGGCGCCCTCTTGGGCACTCCGAACCTCACCATCGTGCGACGGGCTTGGGAGCTGATGCGGTCGACGTGGCCGACACCCCCGTCGCGGTGTCGGCTGCAAGCTCCGGAGGTCGAACCGCCGCACCTTCAGGGCCTTGCCCCACCCATGCGAACGTCCGCGTTCCAGGCACTGCTCCGTCCGTTCGGTCCTGTCTTGCAGGCCGCGTCGTAGCAGCGCCAGAACCAGGTGCCGTTCTTGCGGCGGCGCAGCTCGATGCTTGTGCCGCCGCAGCGGGCGCACGTGGGCGGGCGGGTGAACTGCTCGGCGTGCTCGTGCTCCAGCAGCTTGCGGGCGAAGTGGCCGCCACGCATCGTCACCATGACTTCCCGGGTCCACGACTGGGACAGGGTGTTGAGGCTCCCGATCATCACCGTGCGTTCGTCGAACACCGCGATCTTCTGGTGCATGACGTTGACGGGGACGACGGTGTGGACGACGGCACGGAGGTCGGCGATGAGGCTCTGGTTGTCCGGGCGGCCCTGGAGCTGGTCCGTGTCGTCGCGGAGGAACACGGTCACGCGCACACCGCGTCCGGTCGCCTCGCGCAGCAGTGGCAGGATGCCGCGTACTCGGTTCGCGACCCACGGCGCCCACAGCCAGATCGAGGTGCGGGCCTTGCGGATCTCGTCCTCGAACGCGCTGAAGAAGGTGATTTCGTCGTCGATGCCCGTCACCTCGATGTGCCGGGCCAGGACGTCCGCGAGCGCGGTCCCGAAGCCGCCGAGGTCCCGCGCCTTCTCGTGCGGCGGGGTGATCAGATGGCTGGCCCGCAGCCTTCGTACGCCGGGGGTGCCGACCAGTGCCGCCAGATGCGAGAAGGCTCTGCCGTCGCGCGCCGAGCGCATTCTTTCCCAGCTGCCGATGACGTAGAGGCGTGACCGGACGCGGGTGGCCGCCACGTTGAACAGGCGTACGCCGTTGCGTGCCCAGTCCGACGCGTCGGGTTCCCGGTGCGCCAGGGACATCCACAGTTCGCGGCCGTCGGCACCCTCGACCGTGTCGAAGACGACGACAGGGAACTCCCGGCCCTGGAACCGGTGCGCCGTGCCCACTTCGGCCAGGGTGCCGCCCCCGCTCTCCACGTCCCGCAGGGCCTCCAGGGTCGCGGCCGCCTGCGTACCGTACGGCGTGACGATGCCCGCCTCCTCACCCTCTCCGCCGTGGTACTCCACGAGGGCTCTGGAGATCAGCGCGCCGGCCGGCCACCAGCCGCTGCGTCGGCCGGTCAGGTGGGGCCGCGCCAGTTCATGCAGTCCGTCGGTGTCGACGACGACGATCTCCGGGTCGTCGGGTGGTCTCGGTGCCACGGTCTGCTTGCCGCCCCGCAGCGTTCCGCCGTAGGCCAGCGAGTTGGCCAGCCGCATCACCGCAGGGCCGAAACGGTGCTGCTCG
This sequence comes from Streptomyces sp. NPDC107654, assembly GCF_055639035.1. NCBI lineage: Bacteria > Bacillati > Actinomycetota > Actinomycetes > Kitasatosporales > Streptomycetaceae > Streptomyces > Streptomyces sp. NPDC107654. Next base: position 189,423 of record NZ_JBVKBI010000008.1, on the reverse strand, counting down.
GTCAGGGTGACGCAGGCCGGGTGCCGGTGGGCGTCCGCGGGTTCACGGACGCCGCAGTGCTCGAAGACGTCCGGGAGCAGCCAGCGTTTCACGTCCGGGCGGTCGAGATCCTTCAACTGCTCCTCGGTGACCGGGCCGAGTTGCATGAAGTCACCGAGCAGTACGGCCGTCCGGGTCGCTTTGGCCGTCGCGAGGATCACCTCGGGCAGGGTCGCCGCACCGGCCTCGTCGACCAGGACGACGTCGTACGGGCCCTCGAAGACCGCTTTGTTGGTGCGGAACCGCGCGAGTGTCGTGGCGACGAGTGCGGCGCTCTTGATGATCTCACCCTGGGCGTTGCGGGCGAGACGTTCGTACTCCTCCTGGACCTGCCGGAACCGCTCCTCCAGAGCGGCGCGGCCGGTGGTGTCGGCCGCCACCTGCGGGCGCAGCCGTTCGGCGCGGGCGTGGCGGGCCGGCCAGTCCTCCCGCTGGGCGCGGGCCGTCAGCTCCGCGGCATCGAGGGCACGGACGACAGCCCGCTCGAGCTCGGTGGCCTCCTCCCTGCGGGCGGCTACGGCGTCAGCGGCCGCTCTTCTGGCTGCCTGGGCCGTGGCGAGCGCCTGTTCCCGGGAAGCGATGTGCTCTCGTGTGTGCGCGATGCCGGCGATCAGCGCCGCCAGTTCCTTCTCCGAAGCGGCGACGTGTGCCTCGGCCGTCGTCCGTGCCGCCTGCGCGGCGCGGCGTACACGGTCGACCTCATACTCCCCGGCGGCCACCAGCTCGCGGAGCGTCTGCCGTTTCTCCCGAGTGCGCCATCTGGCCATGGACCCCTGGGCGTCCAGCTTCCCCAAGTCCTCTCGCAGCGACTGAAGTTGCGCCTCGGTCAGCAGGGCATCGGCCTCCTTCCGGTCCACTGCCTGGAGGATGCGTGACTGCTCAGTGCGCAGGCGGTCGACCTCCGACCACTGACGGCGGGATTCCGCCGTTCCCTCGTGGCGCCGCATCGCCGCCGCGACGGCCCTCTCCGCCGCCTCCCGGGCAGCCTCGGCCTGTTCCAGCAACTCGGCGGCGTTCTCGGCGCGTTGCCGTACGGACAGCGGATCCTGTCCGGGTGTGCGCAGCAGCTTCAGCGCGGCGTGGTAGGCGGGGGGATCGAAGCGGACGAGGGAGGTGTCCAGCGCGGTGAGTTCCGCCGCGCGGCTGCGTATGTCCACGAGTGCCGCCTCGGCGGCACGCCTGCGCCCCTCCGTCTCGGCCAGCCGTTCACGCACCATGAGGGGAAGCGACACACCGGCGTTGTCGGCGACCTCTCTCAGCTGCGGCGGGCCGACACGCACGATGGTGCCCGGTGCGTGCCGGTTCTCCTTCAGCACGCCCAGCAGGGCGTTGTCCACGGCGATGTTGGTGGCCGATACCAGCAGTACGCGATCGCCGCGGGCGATCAGGTCGCCGATGGCGCGCTTCAGTACGGTCGTCTTGCCGGTGCCCGGCGGACCCCACACCAGATGCACGCCCTGGCCCAGGCACGCGCGGTATGCGTCCGCCTGTGCGGGATGGAAACCCGGGGGGTCCGGGTCGGAGGAGGACGCACCACCGATGGCCCCGGCGGCCAGGGCGCTCGCCAGCGGGGACTCGCCCAGCCCGGCGATCCCCTCGCGCAGTGCCTCCACGAGGAAGGTCGGCGGTTGCTTCAACAGCCACAGATACGCGTCCGCCAGGTCCGAGAACTCGGGGGCCTTCACCGTGAGCAGGGAGCCGTTCTGCACTGTCTCCGAAACGGCGTATCCCGTCGCCTCGACGTCCTCCGGCTCCGGGCCGGCGAGTCGCAGCGAGTCCAGCTGGTCCGGGCCGATGTCCGAACCGCGCAGGTCCACCGCGTACCAGCCCGCCTCCTTGACTCGGACCGCGCGTCCCACCCGCTGCCAGCGCGGTTGCCTTCCCGAGCCACCCGTGATCGTGACAAGCTTGCCCAAGGCCGTGGCGATCTCCTCGCGCCACCCCACCCGCGTCCACCCCCGTCGCGCGTCGTGCGGGAGATCCCCGTCGCCGTGGCGGATCTCCGTGCGGACCTTACCCAGGCCTCGCCCCGGGTAACTCAGCGGGCCGGTCCCGCATGGCGATTTCCGGCCGCGGGGCTGGGGCACCGGGCCGGAGGGGCCGGAGCCATGGCGGCACGTCGATCCACACTGTGGCCCACCGGCCGGGCGAGTGCCGCGGACCGGAAGCCGGACGCCGAGGGGGAGCTGGGCCGCTGTGGAACCGCTGAGGAGCGACGACCCCACGCACATCGGGGGCTACGCCCTCCGCGGCCGGATCGGCTCCGGCGGCATGGGCCGGGTCTATCCGGGCGAGTCACCCGCCGGTCAGCTGGTCGCCGTCAAGGTGATCAAGTCGTCCGTGCTCGACGCCGAGATCCGCAGCCAGCCAGCCAGCCGGTCCGGTCAGGGCGCTCGCCCCGCCCGTTCCGTCAGGCGGGCAGGGGCGGCAACGGTCGCACGGCCGCCCACTCCGCGCAGGTCACATCCGACGGACACCGGCGCACCCGATCGGCATGGTGAGCCGCATTGCCGTACGCGCACGCGCGGGAGGAGTGATGGTGAAGAGGTGTGGGTCGGTGGGCGGAGCGATGGCGAGGGGCCCTGGTGCTGTCGTGCTTCCATCGATTGTTCGGTGAGTGCCGAACCGTCCGGCCAGTAGCGTGCCGCATCACGTGCGGGAGATACCCGCGCTGGTAAGCGCCGGAGGCGACCCGATGTCGGAGACAGACCTGACGCAGCAGCTCGCCGAGCGATTCCGCGAAGTCAACGGCGTCCATCCGATGACCGAGGCCGATGATGCATACGTCAGCACGCAGTTCGTTGTCCTGGAAGAACTGTGCGCAGTCCATGACCGCGATGCCGATGCGGTCCGCCGGCTGATGATGAAGCAGCGTCTGCCGCTCCCGGGATATCTGCGCTCCGACGGTGCTGAGATGGTGCCGGCCGACCTGTTCGCTCTCGCCGACGAAGCCGGCGGTGTAGAGCTGCTCGAAGCGTGGTTCACCGCTCATTGGGCCGACCCAGTCACCGGGAAGGCGGAGTGGAACGCGTATCTCAGTGGACAGTACGTGTGCCTGCACTCGGTTACCCCGGCCGCCATTCAGCGCAAGGATCAGCTGACGACCGCGATCAGCGGCGCGACGGACGAAGCGGATGCCGGTTCCGCGCAGTGGTCCGAGCGGCTGCACGCCCTGGTCGACGAACTCGACGCGCTGGAACCGGCGTTCACGGCCTATGACCGCCTTCGGTTCGGCGGGCCCACGTCCCGGGACGTCTGCATCGACGCCGTGCGCGCCCGCTTCCCGCGCCCGTGACCTGGATCCACGGGTGGCGTTCTGCGGATCGGTGGCGATCGTTCGTGCCGCGCGGGCTTCGGGACGTTCGATGAGATGGCCGCGTTCGAAGCGGGCTCCGGCGCGGACGAGGTCCACGAGGTGGGGCGCGTTCACGGCCCGCCATCGCTGCCGGGCGGACTCGACGAGCTTGAAGACCATGGACGGGGCGGCGCTGCCGGAGCAGGCCCCCGGGTGACGCTGGTCCGCGGCCGGACGCTGCGCGGCGAGCGGACCAGGGCCGGCCCCGCTGACGGGACTCCGGGCCTCCGAGTGCGGCGTCGCCGAGGCGGGGCTCTCCGATCACAGCGCTGACGAGGCCCTTTTCACCGCTTGCCCCGCTGAGTGCCGAGTGTGCGGTGCCGGCCGGTGTCCATCGTGTCCGGCAACCGGGAGGGGAGGAGGTCTTCCTCGTCCCTCATGTCCTGCCGTGTCAGCGCGAAGGCCCGCTGTCCCCTTTCCTTCCGCGCGGGATCGCCGGCAGGAAGGCATCCGATGTCCGCGACGCCATCGTTGATCTGCTGATGCCCGTCCTCGACCCGGGTCGTCAGTTCCTCGTCATCCGGGGGCGAGCTCGTACGGCGGGCCACAGCACCGTCTCGATGTGGCCGTTCTCGCGCGTGCGCCGGCCCAATGCTTCCCGAAACGTTACGCCCCGGCTGAGTCAAAATCTGTGCCCGCGAGCTGAGATTCCAACGGAACAGGCAGACAGATTCTCTACCGCATTAAGCCGAGTGGGATTCTTCACCGTACGCAGGACGCTGCGGCGTGCTACTGTCGATGTCAGTTGCAGTTGTGGTTCCCAAAAACTTCAAGTGCCTCCGGTCGGCCCCTGTGCCACTGGAAGCGCTTTTGTTATCCGGTTTTTTTCCGGACGGGGTGATCATCGCGGCGACACGGGGTCCGCGCAGTGCGGATCCCGATGCACTGCCCCAAAGGAGAAATGACATGGCTACTGGTACCGTGAAGTGGTTCAACGCGGAAAAGGGCTTCGGCTTCATCGAGCAGGACGGTGGCGGCGCCGACGTGTTCGCCCACTACTCGAACATTGCCGCCCAGGGCTTCCGCGAGCTGCTGGAGGGCCAGAAGGTGACCTTCGACATCGCGCAGGGCCAGAAGGGCCCGACGGCCGAGAACATCGTTCTCGCCTGACGCTGACTGTCGCGTACTTGTAGCTGGGGCCCGCGTCCTTCGGGGTGCGGGCCCCGGCTACTCGCATTTCCCCGCAGTGGTTTCGCCTGCGGACGACAGCCGGGAAACCCGTGGGCTCACCGCATGCGGAGCACCCTTCAGGGGCGCACGCATCCTTCGCGGCCTCATCGCGGTGGACTCCCGAGCATTGCGTCCGCTTTACGCCACTCATTACAGCTCCTGTGCCCGCACGAATTTTTCGCCGGCCAGATTCGCTTTCGCATCCCATCGGTCCATTCTTGCAATTCTCTGTGCTGCTGATCGCCGTGGGAATTCCTTGATATGTGCCGCGTCAAGGAAGGTTCCGCATGAACCGCACACGCACAAACGACCGCTTCACCCGCACCCGTAACGGCAGTGCCGAATCCGGAAGGGGTGGCGGCCGACTCGGTTCGTCGGCCAGGAGCCGCTCCGCCGTGTCGAGCCGTTCCGGTGGTTACGGCCGCCGGCCCGCCGCGGTCCAGGGGGAGTTCGCGCTGCCCAGGACGATCACTCCCGCGCTCCCGGCCGTGGAGGGCTTCGCCGATCTCGACATGCCCAGGGCGCTGCTGAGCGCGCTCAGCTCGCAAGGCGTGACCGTACCCTTCCCGATCCAGGCCGCGACCCTGCCGAATTCCCTCGTCGGCCGCGACGTACTGGGCCGTGGCCGCACCGGCTCCGGCAAGACCCTCGCCTTCGGGCTGGCGTTGCTGGCCCGTACGGCCGGGCAGCGCGCCGAGGCCAGGCAGCCGCTGGGGCTGATCCTCGTACCCACGCGTGAGCTGGCGCAGCAGGTCACCGACGCGCTCGCCCCGTACGCCCGCTCCGTGAGGCTGCGGCTGGCCACGGTGGTGGGCGGAATGTCGATCGGCCGGCAGGCGAGCGCGCTGCGCGGTGGCGCCGAGGTCGTCGTCGCCACACCGGGACGCCTCAAAGACCTCATCGACCGCGGCGACTGCCGGCTGGACCAGGTTTCCATCACCGTCCTCGACGAGGCCGACCAGATGGCCGACATGGGCTTCATGCCGCAGGTCACCGCCCTTCTCGACCAGGTCCGCCCCGAAGGCCAGCGGATGCTGTTCTCCGCCACTCTCGACCGCAACGTCGACCTGCTCGTGCGCCGCTACCTCAGCGACCCCGTCGTGCACTCCGTCGACCCCTCGGCCGGCGCGGTCACGACGATGGAGCACCACGTGCTCCACGTTCACGGCGCCGACAAGCACACGGCAACCACCCAGATCGCCGCACGCGACGGCCGCGTGATCATGTTCCTCGACACCAAGCACGCCGTCGACGGCCTCACCGAGCACCTCCTGAACAGCGGGGTACGGGCCGCCGCCCTGCACGGCGGGAAGTCACAGCCACAGCGCACCCGCACGCTGGCACAGTTCAAGAGCGGACACGTCAACGTACTCGTGGCGACCAACGTCGCGGCGCGCGGCATCCACGTCGACAACCTCGACCTCGTCGTCAATGTCGACCCGCCTACCGACCACAAGGACTACCTCCACCGCGGCGGCCGTACCGCCCGCGCGGGAGAGTCCGGCAGCGTCGTCACCCTGGTCACCCCCAACCAGCGCCGCAGCATGACCCGCCTCATGGCAGCGGCCGGGATCGTCCCGCGGACCACCCAGGTCCGCGTCGGCGAAGAGGCCCTGCACCGCATCACCGGCGCCCAGGTCCCCTCCGGCATCCCGGTCGTCATCACCGCACCGGTGGTCGAACGCCCCAAGAAGCGCGGCGCCACCTCACGCGGCCGGCGCCGCCCCGTCCCGGCGGCCCGTCGCGCGCCCGTACGGCAGTCCACCGCCGGTGCGGCGGCATAGAACCTCGGTGATCAGGAAGCCGGCCCAACTTCGCAGGAGGCACCCTTTGACGCTGGACCAGACGCAGTTCCGCCCGGCGAGCGCCCACCCCGCCTACAGCCCGGTGGCCGACACCATGGACGCGGCCGGACCGCAGGTCTGGGAGGACATGACCGTGGAGGTGGCACTGTCCGTGATGGCCGCCGCCCGTACAGGTCGGCTGGTCGTCTGCGACGAGGACGGTATGTGTACCGGCCTGGTCACCCGGGACCGGCTCACGGCCGTTCGTGACGGTTCGGGATACACGGACCGGATCCGCCTGCGTGACGTCGCCGACGTCATCGGGCCCTTCGCCTCGCCGCTGGCCAGGAGGGCCGAAGCCGAGCGTGCGATGCGCCGCCGCCGGCTCGGGGTCCCGCCCGTGGTCGACGGACGCGGCAACGCTCCGGGCGTCGTCGCCCTCTCTCGCTGAACCGCTTCACCCCTGCACGGCCCCGTCTTCCCCTGGAGGCATCATGCGCTGCGTCATCGCTCGCTTCCCGTTCGACCTGACCAGGAGCGGCGTGGTGGAATCGATGAAGGGTGTCACACCTGAGCCGGTCACCGGTGAGTTCGTCATCATCGGACGACGCCACTACCCCGCCAAGCAGGTCGGCCAGGTCGTCACCCGCCAGGACCGGCGCGATTTCAGCACCGGCGAAGTCCTCAGGGCCATGACCCGACTCGGCTTCACCTGCCGCACCCGCCCTACCGCCGCATCCGCGCTCCTGACCGGCCCGTACGAGCCGGCTTCCGCGACGTTCGGCACTCCCCCTGTCCGCCTGACTTACGGACAGGTGTGACCCGAACAGAGCAGTGAGGCGCCACCGGCGTGGGCGAATTCCGGGGGTCGTGTTCGTCGCCCTCGCGGCGGATCGCCCGTGGGATCGCCCGTGGAGCCAGGATCATCCTGGCTCCACTCCATGGTGCGGGGCTGTCACTGGAACTGTGCGAAGAACCTCCAGATCTCTGCTTTGGTCCAGGTGGCCACGCCGCTCTCGCCGGAGGAGCCGTCGACCGGACCGGGCGTGTGGTCTCCGTCGAACGCGGCCCATTGGACGGGGTAGCCGGTACGGCAGCCCGCATAGGTGGTGGTGATGTGCGTTCGGGTGCCCGGCGCGGGTTCGCGCGGGCTCTGGGGCGTGCAGCCGTTGTTGCGGACGTGTCTGTCGCGCAGGGACCGTCCTTGCGTGATGTCGAGGACGGAGTCGCTGATGCCGTGGACTCCGAAGTAGGCGATGGGCTCGGTGCCGCCGCCGTACCCGCTGATCTCGGCGCCGGACATGACCGCGACGGCCCTGAAGGCGTTCGCCCGGCCGCATGCGAGCGCGTGGCTCATGCCGCCGCCCCAGCTGAATCCCGTGGCGAAGCGCTGCGCGGGGTTGACGCAGAGGGAGGCGCCCCGCACCTCCACCGCCTTGCCGCTGTTGCGGTTGACCAGGACGTACCAGGCATGGGTGTCCACCGTCGCCGCCTGGGCGGGCACCGGATTCACCGCGGTGAGCATGCCGATCGCGAGGGCCGCTGCCACCACGGCGGCGACCCGGGACCACCGGCGACGTCTTGGTGGAGGGGCGGGGGAAGGCGCACCGCGGGCCGTCATCGATCCACTCCTTCGGCTGGTCCCATCAGGCGCGGGTCCAGCGCTGGTTGCTGCCGTTCGAGCAGGAGTAGAGCTGGATCAGGGTGCCGTTGGCGGTGCCGGCTCCGACGGCGTCGAGGCAGAGGCCGGACTGGACGCCGACGATGGATCCGTCGGAGTTGAGGCGCCATTGCTGGTTGGCGCCGCCCCAGCAGCTGTAGATCTGGACCTTGGAGCCGTTGCCCGTGCCGGCGGCGTCCAGGCACTTGTTGCCGTAGACCTTGAGTTCACCGGCATCGGTGTACGTCCACTGCTGGTTGGTGGCGCTGTTGCAGTCCCACAGCTGGAGCTGGGTGCCGTCGGTGGTGCCGGCGCCGGGCACGTCCAGGCAGCGGCCCGAACCGATGCCCTTGATCTGTCCGGATCCGGCAGGGGGTGTCGTGGAGCCGCCGTTGAGCGCGTTGAGGACGGCGGTGTAGGCGGGCTTCTTGCTGCCGTCGCCGTTGAACAGCAGCGGAGTGTCCCCCGATCGCCAGGAGTCGGTGTCGCGCACACCCCAGACGGTGATGCCGAGGCAGCGCGCGACGGCCAGGCAGTCGTTGGTGACGTTGGCGTAGGTCGAGGACGGGGCGCCCTGGATGTCGAGTTCGGTGATGGCCACGTCGACGCCGAGGGCGGCGAAGTTCTGCAGGGTGGTGCGGAAGTTGCTGTTGTAGGGGCTGCCACTGTTGAAGTGCGACTGGAAGCCGACGCAGTCGATCGGCACACCTCGCTGCTTGAAGTCCCGGACCATGGCGTACACGCCCTGCGTCTTCGCCCAGGTCCAGTTCTCGATGTTGTAGTCGTTGTAGCAGAGCTTCGCGGCGGGGTCCGCGGCGCGCGCGGTGCGGAAGGCGACCTCGATCCAGTCGTTGCCCGTGCGCTGCAGGTTGGAGTCCCGTCGGCCTCCCGAACCGTCGTCGGAGAAGGCCTCGTTCACGACGTCCCACTGGGCGATCTTGCCCTTGTAGTGGCCCATCACGCCGTTGATGTGGTCGATCATCGCCTGGCGCAGCGAGCTGCCGCTGAGGCTCTGCATCCAGCCGGGCTGCTGGGAGTGCCAGGCCAGCGTGTGGCCGCGCACCTTCTTGCCGTTCTGCACCGCCCAGTTGTAGACGCGGTCACCGGCGGTGAAGTTGAACTGGCCACGCTGCGGTTCGGTGGCGTCTATCTTCATCTCGTTCTCGGGCGTCACCATGTTGAACTCACGGCTCGCGATCGTCGTGTACGCCGAGTCGCCCAGCCTGCCCGAGGCGATGGCGGTGCCGAAATAGCGGTTGCTCTGCGCCGCCGCGGCGCCCAGCGTGCTCTCGGCGGCGTGTGCGGTCGGCGGCGTGACCAGTGCGGTGACCGCGCCGAGGACGCCGACGACCAGCGCCAGCAGCAGGCCGCGGATCTTCCGGCGGACAACGGGTCTGGGAAGGGCGTACGAGCCCATGACTGTGCCTCCGAGGTAGGAATCAGGGATGGACCGAGAAGGAGTGGACTGCGTCGTCCGCTCCCGTTTCGGCAGACGGGCGGGGCCGGCCGGAGCCGGTCAGGGGACTGGGGCGATGCCGGACGGGCACGGGCCGCGTACGGCGGGTGGCGGTGTCGTCTCGGCGCAGGCATGGGGTGCTCCGACGCGGATCGGCCGGGGGACCGTCACGCGGCGTCGCCCACCTCTCCACGTCGGGTACCTCTCCAACCGCGCGAAGAGCCAGGATGCGCTGGTGCGAACCTCACCGGAACGGAACGGGGTGGCGCAGGTGCTGTGGTGCGCGGATCTGTCGTGCGGCTGGTCGTGGATCTGCCGTGCGGCACGGATGCCGGGCCGATACGGCCTCGGAATCCCGAACTGGGACCGGTTTCCCAGACAGGGATGATTGAGGTGGTGACCGTGGAGCGTCAATACTCCTGGCAGAAAAATTTCCGATCGCGGTTCGAAAGTTTCGGAACCCCGCTTCGGGTGCGAGTGCCTTGTGGGCGGGGTCGGCCGAGCGTCGGCCCCGTCCGTGCATCACTGTGCTCCGACCCCATGGGGCGCCCATGGCTGCGAAGGGTTTCGACTTCGGTGGCGATACGTGCGAGAGGGGTTGACGCCGTTCGCCGGTTCTCTACCATTCGGGTTGCTCGATAATTCGACCCATGTTCGTCATATCGAACGTACGGAGTCACTCACATGTCATGGACCTGCCTATCGCGGTCCGTGGTCAACGCCAACCGCCTACTCAAGGTTGAGGAAGTGTCCATGCCCCGAGGAAGTTTGAGCCACAGGCATCCGTCCGCGGTGCTCGCCGCCGTGGTCGCGGCCGTGGCCGCGTTGGCGGCGATGCTCGTCGCCACCCCGGCCCAGGCGGCTTCAAGCGGCGCCTTGCGCGGCGCTGGTTCCGGCCGGTGCCTCGATGTGCCCGGCGCCGGCCAGACCGACGGCACGTATCTGCAGATCTACGACTGCTGGGGCGGGACCAACCAGCAGTGGACATCGACGGACGGCAACCAGCTCACCGTGTACGGCAACAAGTGCCTCGATGTTCCGGGCCACGCCACCACGGCCGGAACCCGGGTGCAGATCTGGACCTGTTCCGGCGGCGCGAACCAGCAGTGGCGGGTGAACTCCGACGGCACGGTCGTCGGCGTCGAGTCCGGGCTGTGCCTGGAGGCCGCGGGCACGGGTACGGCCAACGGCACGGCGGTGCAGATCGGGATGTGCAACGGCGGCGGCAGTCAGAAGTGGACCGGCCTGTCCGGGACCTCGACCCCGCCGGACGGCACGTGTGCTCTTCCGTCGACCTACCGGTGGACGTCCACGGGTGTGCTGGCGCAGCCGGCGAACGGGTGGGCCTCGCTGAAGGACTTCACCACCGTGACGTACAACGGCAAGCACCTGGTCTACGCGTCCAACGTGTCGGGATCGTCGTACGGCTCGATGATGTTCAGCCCCTTCACGAACTGGTCGGACATGGCGTCGGCCGGCCAGACCGGGATGAGCCAGGCCGCGGTGGCGCCTACGCTGTTCTACTTCGCGCCCAGGAACATCTGGGTGCTGGCGTACCAGTGGGGTGCGTCGCCCTTCGTCTACCGCACGTCGAGCAACCCGACCAACCCCAACGGCTGGTCCGCTCCGCAGCCGCTGTTCACCGGGAGCCTTCCCGACTCCGGTACCGGTCCGATCGACCAGACCCTGATCGCCGACAGCCAGAACATGTACCTTTTCTTCGCCGGTGACAACGGCAAGATCTACCGGGCGAGCATGCCGATCGGGAACTTCCCGGGCAACTTCGGCTCGTCGTACACGACCGTCATGAGCGACACGACGAAGAACCTGTTCGAGGCGCCGCAGGTCTACAAGGTCCAGGGCCAGAACAAGTACCTCATGATCGTCGAGGCCCGGGGTGCGAACGAGCAGCGCTACTTCCGCTCCTTCACCGCTTCCAGCCTGAGCGGCTCGTGGACGCCGCAGGCCGCGAGCGAGAGCAACCCCTTCGCGGGCAAGGCCAACAGCGGTGCCACCTGGACCAACGACATCAGCCACGGTGACCTCGTCCGCACCAACCCCGACCAGACCATGACCATCGACCCCTGCAACCTGCAGCTCCTCTACCAGGGCAAGTCCCCCACCGCGACCGGCCCGTACGACCAACTGCCGTGGCGGCCGGGAGTCCTCACCCTGCAGCGCTGAACCGGCCTGTGCACCCCGCCGGCGGCCGGCCGCAAGCTGACCGCGCCGGCCGCCGGCTTCCGGATCCGGTCCCGTCGGCTGCCCCCTCCTTCGGGGACCGGGACGCCGGAAAGCGGTGACGCCCGACAGGCCGAGTCACGACGGTGGTCGGTTCCAGGTGTAACCCGGAGTGGTCACAAGTCAGGTGGTCACCGTGTCCGGATCGTTGGAACGCTGCGGGGCCGCGGAGCCCGCCGTGGGCCTGGACCTCGCCAGCCACAGGCCGGTGAACACGGCGGTGGTCAAGGTGATGGCGCCGGCCGTGAGGAAGGCGCTGTCGAGGCCGGTCTCGAAGGAGGCGCCGTCGGACTGCCGGGTGCGGACGACGGCTCCGAGTACCGCCACGCCGAGCACCGCGCCGATCTGCCGGGTGGTGCTGCTGATGCCTGAGGCGAGGCCGCCCTCCTGCGGGCCGACCGCTTGGATGGCGGCTCCCGTCAGGGGGGACAGGGTCAGGGCGAAGCCGGTGCCGACGACTCCCAGCCGCCACCACACGTTCCCGTAACCGGTGTCGGCGTGCACCAGGCCGAGGGCCAGCAGTCCCAGGCCCGCCAGGGCCAGGCCGGTGGTGACCACGACGCGGAAGCCGTACCGGGCCGCGAGCCGGCCCGCGTACGGGCTGGCGATCACCATGGCGAGGGTGGTGGGAAGGGTCTGCAGGCCGGCGCGCAGGATCGAGCTGCCCTGGACGTACACGAAGAACTGGGAGAAGAAGAACGACGAGCCCATGAGCGCGAACCCCACCACGGTCATCGCGGTGTTGGACACGGTGAACAGCCGCTGCCGGAACAGTCGCAGTGGCAGCATCGGTGCGGAGCGACGCGCTTCGACGGCGACGAAGGCGGCGAGGAGGATCGCGGTTGCGGCGAAACTTCCCAGGATCACCGGTGACGTCCAGCCGCGGGCGCCGCCCTCGATCAGCCCGTAGGTCAGTGTCCCCACCCCCAGCACGGACAGCACCGTCCCCGGGACGTCGATGGCCGGGGCGCCCGGGTTGCGGGTCTCTTCGAGGCTGCGCAGACCGATCAGCAGAAGGACCACGCCGATGGGCAGGTTGACCAGGAAGATGGCGGGCCAGCCGAACGCGTCCGTCAGTACGCCGCCGGCCACGGGGCCCGCGGCCAGGCCGATTCCGCTGAATCCGGCCCACAGCCCGATCGCCTTGATGCGTTCCTGCGGCACGGGATGGGCGGCGGCGAGCAGGGCGAGCGAGGCGGGGCTCAGCGCCGCGGCCCCGATGCCCTGCAGCACCCGGCCGGCGACCAGCCAGCCGAGCGAGGGCGCGAGGCTGCACAGCACCGACGCGGCGGTGAACAGCCCGACGCCGGCCAGGTACACCCGCTTGCGGCCGAACCGGTCGGCGAAGATGCCGCCGGACATCAGCAGCATGGCGACCAGCAGTACGTACGCGTCGACGATCCACTGAAGACCGGTCAACTCGGTGTGCAGCCGGTGCTGCATGTCGGGCAGGGCCGCTCCGACGATCGTGTTGTCGAGCAGGACCATGAACTGGCCCAGGCAGGTCACCGTGAGGAGCACGGCCCGGTTCGATCGTCTGCCTGGGGCCGTATGCGATGCAGCCATGGGGGTGCCTCTCCCTCGTGCGGTACGCCTGAGCGCTTTAACGCAGTCGACGACTGCGTTAGGCGACTATAGGGAGGGGTGTCCATAAACGCAAGTGTTGACTGCGTTAAGGTGGGGGGTGTGAACGAACGACAGCGAGCCCGGCGGCCCGGCGGGCGTAGCGCCCGCGTCGGCGCGCAGGTGCACCAGGCCGTCACCGACCTGATCGGTGAGCGCGGCTACGGCAACTTCACCGTCGGCGACGTCGCGGCCCGCGCGGGCGTGGCCGACAGCAGCATCTACCGCCGGTGGGGCGGCCTGGAGACCCTGCTCACCGACGTGGTGCTCACCCGCCTGAACACGCAGTCGCCGATGCCCGACACCGGGAGCCTGGCCGGCGACCTGCGCACCTACGCGGCCCAAGTGGCCCGCGAGATCACCGGACCCGACGGTCCGGCGGTGCTGCACCTGGCCGTCGCCCTGGCGGGCAGCGGTCAGCGGGGCCTCCAGGCCGGTGCCGACCTCCGCGCCGAACGCACCCGGCAACTGCAGTCCATGCTCGATCGCGCCCGCGACCGTGGCGAGCCCGCACCCGACGCCCTCGACGTGTTGGACCACATCCTGGCCCCGATGTACATCCGCGTCCTGTTCGGCCTGGTCCCGCTCACCCCGGAGTACATCGACGGGCTGGTCGACCGCTTGCTGTGACCTCGCCCCGGTTCCCGTGCTCAGCCCTCGTGCGGGTCGGGCCGTCCGTCGGCAGGGGCGCTCCGGCGGCGCAGCCGGCGCCGGAGGTCCTCTGCGAGGTGTCCCGCGCAGCACGCGGACGATGCCGTGCAGCAGAGCGCCACCGCGGCGGCCGACAGCTTCAGCGCGACGCCGTCCGGTGCCGCGGGCGGGGGGCCCAGGCGGCCGGCGACGTGGTGGCGTGGGTCGGTCGTCATGACGACCCGCGTCCCGGCCGGCGGCTGCCCTCCCCGGAGTCGGTGCGTGGTCCCGTCCGGCAGCCGTACGACGACCCCGGACGCCGTCCCGTCCGGCGTCGTCGACTCCCACTGCCGGGCCACGACACCGGTCACCGTGATCCCGCGGTCGTGCAGGGCCTGCTGATCGGAGTCCTGCTCCCCGAAATACAGCACACCTCCGTACGCGCACATGATGAGGAGACCCACGCCGCCACCGAGGACGTAGGACGCCGTCTCGCGGCCACGGGAATGGAGGTACGCGGCCGCCGGCACAGGGACGAGGAGGGCGACCGCGGCCCCGCCGCACGCCATGAAGACGGCCGTCGGAAGCCGGTGTCCGTGGGCCCACAGGGCCAGCGGCGCCCATGCCGTGAGCAGGGTGAAAAGGGTTGTCACGAAGGATGTTGCGGTGAATGCTCCCAGCCACCCGGCAGCATGCCCGGATGCCCGCAGCACGGCCGGTCCCCACGAACGCACCATGCCGTCAGCGTGACCGCGGCTCCCGGCCGCGGGCAAGCTCCCCGCTCGCGCGGATTTCAGCCGATGTCCGGTCCGGAGGACTCCCTACCGGGGGCCGTTGTCCAGGATGCCGGCGAAGAGGTGCCGGTTCAGCGGGGGACGACGGGACCGGCTCCCCGCTCCACGACACCGCCGGCGCCTCCCGCGCCCGGGTGCACGCCACGAACAGCAGACAGCGCTCGCGTAGCAGATCCGCCTCGTGCCGCAGCACGTCCACCGACGCCGGAATGACCTCGCGAAGGGCACCGCGCCCGCCGTCCCGCCGAGCACCGTCACGCAGCTCAACTCCAGTCCCTTCACGGCGTGCATGGTGGCCGGCCGGCCGCCCTCCACCCGCGGCCCGGGGTGGTCCTTCACCCGGACCACCGGCACCCCGGACGCGGACAGCCTGTCGTACGCCTTGTCCAGCGCGGTGGATCACGCGCGCGGGGTGTTCACCAGCCGGGCGGCCACCTCGGCGATGTCCGCGAGCAGCCCGGGGGGTTCCTGGTCCAGGTCGAGGGCGTGCTGGTGGAGGACGACGCCGGTGTGCCGCACGGTGTGGGCGGCGTGCACGGCGTTCCCCCTCGCGTACACCAGGTGCCCCTGGGGCAGGCCGAGGGCGGTGCAGTACGCGAGCATCTGGTAGAGGTCGGCGTCCGGGAAGCCGTCCCGCTTCTCGGCCTTGTACTTGGCGTCCACGACGGCGCGCACCGCGCCGTCCGGTGCGTAGAGCACGAGGTCGGGCTTCATCCGGATCGCGGCGGCGACGTCGAGGTGGTGCGGGTCCTGGAGCCGCGCCGTGTGCCCGAGCGCACGGCAGGCCTCCCGCAGCGCCACCGTCACGAAGTCCTCGAAGAGCTTGTTCATGTCGAACAGGAAGCCGTCGACCCGCAGTCCGCCCGGGGCGTGCTCGGCCGAGGTGTCCTCCAGCACGGCGCGGGCCAGGCGCAGGGCCTGGTGGTAGCGGGCGTTCAGGCGCGTCGGCTGCCACGCCGGCAGCGGCCGCCCGCGCGCGATCACCGCGACGTCGGCCAGCCGGGCACGCTGGTGGAGGAGTCCGCGGCGCACCTCGCCCGGCACTCCGGGCAGCCGCAGCAGTCGCTCCACGGCCGTGCGCAGGATGCGGTTCTCCACGATGTCGGCCGTGAACTCGTCGTAGGCCACCTCGACCGGCGGCATGGCCCCGAACCGCCGCCGGATCTGCTCCGTCTCCCGGATCCGGCCGCGCACCACCAGGGAGGACTCCTCCGTCGCCCGGTACCCCTGGAGGAGCCCCCGGCGCAGGGCCCGGTCCACCTGCCGCTCCACGGCGTGGGCGAACGCGGGCAGGAGACCGCGGTGTCCGGCCGTCCCGACGTCCCCGTCCCGCCAGAAGCCCTGGACGTTCAGGCTGTGGCCGAGGAGGAAGAACAGGCGGGCGATGGGAACCTTCGGCGCGATGCGCACGGTGAACGAGCCGGCCCCGCCCGGTGCCGTGACGGCCACCGCACCGACCTTGCTGCCGGCCCGCAGAGACCAGCGGCCGGGGGCGTACGGATCCGGGACCGCCTCCACGACACCCGCCGACGCCAGCGCACGCCCCACGGCGTCCGGCAGGGCGACACTGACGGCGGGCGCGTGTTCGACCAGGTCGACGGCGCCCGTCACCCGAGCGACTCCCGCAGAGCCGCCAGGCCGTACCGCTTCTCGACGTCCACGTCCTCGCCGTAGTGGTGCTCCTCCAGCAGCGGCAGGATCCGGGTCCGCCAGGTGCGCTCCAGACCGCCCTCCCGGTAGACGCCCTTCTTCATCAGGTACGAGGGCCCGATGCGGAAGTCCGGGTCCCCGATACGGGAGTTCAGCGCGTCCAGCAGATCGGCCGGCTCGGCGCCGCGGCCCTCCCGCAGCAGCCAGCGGCGCAGCAGCCCGCGCGTGGGCTCGGTGCGCGGCGACAGCTCCACGAACGCGAAACGGCGCCGCATGGCCGCGTCGACCAGGGCGATCGAGCGGTCGGCGGTGTTCATGGTGCCGATGACGAACAGGTTGGGCGGCAGCGCGAAGTCGTCGCCGGAGTAGGTGAGCCGCACCGACTTGTTCCGGTACTCCAGCAGGAAGTACAGCTCGCCGAAGACCTTCGCCAGGTTGGCGCGGTTGATCTCGTCGATGATCAGGAAGTGCGGGATGTGGTGGTTGCCCTCACGGGAGGCGAGGTCGGCGAGTTCGCGCAGGGGGCCGGCGGTGAGCCGGAAGGCGACCTGCCGTGTCCGCGGGTCCTCCTGGGGGCGGAAGCCCTCGAAGAAGTCCTCGTACGCGTAGGAGGGATGGAACTGGACGAGCTTGACCTGCTCCGGTCCGCCACCGAGGAACTCGGCCAGCTTCAGGGCGAGATAGGTCTTGCCGGTGCCCGGCGGCCCGTACAGCACCAGCTGGCGCTCGTCGCACAGCAGGTCGCGCACCTCGCGGAGCCAGCCGGCGTCGTGGACGAGGAGTTC
Organism: Streptomyces sp. NPDC107654; assembly: GCF_055639035.1. Classification (NCBI taxonomy): domain Bacteria; kingdom Bacillati; phylum Actinomycetota; class Actinomycetes; order Kitasatosporales; family Streptomycetaceae; genus Streptomyces; species Streptomyces sp. NPDC107654. The sequence continues at coordinate 172,236 of NZ_JBVKBI010000008.1, read as the reverse complement.
GGCGGCCAGCTCCTCCGTGGGGACGGGCAGCTCCGGTTCCCGTCGGGCGGTGAGGACGGGCAGCTCCACGCTCGGGTCCCGGTCGGCCGCCTCGGCCTCCTCGATCAGCTCCTCGTCGCTTATCCCCAGTCCTTCGACCAGGTCCCGCACCGCCGTCAGGTCGATCACGTCGTGCTGGGCGGACAGCTTCTGCTGAAGTGCCTCCGGCAGGTCCTCGTACGGGTGCCCCTGCTCCGCCCAGTCGACCGGACGGCGCAGGTCCGACCGGCCGTCCTCGGACGCGACCTGTTCCGCGCCCCCCGCGATCCTCCCCAGGTACAGCCGGCCGCCCGAGATCGTGCACACCGTGTCGCCGGGCCGCATCCGGGAGAGGAACATGTGCAGTTCCTCGACCAGTTGCACCTTCTGGTTGTACGTCGCCGTGGCGGCGTAGTCCTCCTCCACGGCCGACCGCAGGCGTTCCTTGCTGACGCCCTGCTCGATGCCCTGCCGCAGGTGCCGCGCCTGCAGCGTCACCAGCCCCTCGGACAGCCACAGCCGCCGCACGAGGTCGAGACCGGAGACGTTGGAACCCCGGACCAGCCAGGTGCGGTGGGCACCCCACCACACCTGGTCCAGGTAGTCGGAGAGCGGATGGCCGTCGGGCGACTTCCACTCCAGCCAGCCGTTGGCACTGCGGCCGAGCAGGATCTCGGCGGCGGCCGTCGGTGAGTTGCACTCGACGTCCTCGACCAGCTCCATCCAGCCCGGCCAGGTCTCCGACTCCACGAAGACGTCGTCCGCGATCAGCCGCTGCCGCAGCCGGTACGACGACGGGATCCGCACCGGAAAGGACGGCACCACCTCCGGCCGCCCCGGCGAACCGGCCAGCACGACGAACTTCTGGCTCCCGTTCATCCCCTTCTCCGTCAGCAGCCGCCCCCGGGCCTCGGGACCGCCGCCGGGCAGTCGCAGCCGGAACTCCGGGTACGCCTCGGCCATGGAAATCGCCCCCCTGTGGATGCCGCCCCGATCTGCCCCGCAGCGTACCGGCCGACACTGACAACCCCCTGCGGACGGACCCGCCCCGCTCCTAGGATGATCACCACGGTGCGGCATCCCGGAGGGGACACATGACGGACGACAGACGGGGCGGCCCGGCGGCCGAAGCGTTCCGGCGAGCGCGTTCCCAGTGGCTGGAGGGCAGGATCCGGGAGCTGGCCGCCGTCCTGGAGACCACCGCGCCCGGCCTGTACCGGCTGCTCCCCGCCGACCTCGGCGACCCGCGCACGGCGGCGGCCGTCACCCTGGCGCGGATCGCGGCCGACGAGGCGCGGGCGCAGCCGGTGGCCGAGTCCGTCGGCTGGCTGGAGCGGCTGATACCCGGCGGTTACCGGCACGACCTGGCGGCGGACGTCCGCGAGGTGCGGTCGCTGATCGCCGACAGCGGCGAGTCCGCCCTGTGGGCCTGGAACGCCGAGGGCTGGGAGGAGATGCTGCTGTGGTGGTGGCGCCGCCACCAGCCGCGCACCGGCGACCTCGAGCGGGACTTCGCGGACTGGCGGGCGCGTTGGTCCGCGGAGGTGCCGTGGAACGGCGCCATCGACCGGCCGGAGTGGGCGCCCCGCCGGCACGGCCGTGCCCTCGTCACCCCGGCGGAGTTCCTCGCCCGCGAACCCGAACCACTCCGCCTGCTGGCCCGAGCGGTGATGAGCGCGCCCGCGGCGGTCGCCGCGGTGGAGGACGCCGTACTCCTGCGCGGGGAGCACCTCCGGGATGCCGGGCACCTCAGGTGGCTGGCCGAGCAGCAGGCAGTGGTGGAGCAGGCGGAGGCCTGGCGGCGGGCCCAGCAGAAGACCGGCTCGGAGGCCCAGCGGGCGTTCCTCGCCGAGCTGTCCGAGGCGGTCAAGCGGTACGTGTCGCTGGTCCTCCAGCCGGTGGTCGACGCCCTCTCGGCCTGCGAACGGGCCCTGTTGCACGACAGCAGGCCAGGTGCCCGGCGCACCGCGGCCGACTACCTGGAGACGTTCCTCGACTGGTACGAGCAGCCGGACGTGGACGCCTGGGACGACGACGAGCTGGGCCACGACCTCGCCTGGGAGGCGCGGGAGCGCCACGAGCGCCACGAGACCACCTGGCAGGGCATGCTCGGCACGATCCCCGTCTGGTACCACATCGTCCGGTCCCCGCAGGAGAGAGCGGCGGCGCTGGCCTATTCGGGGCGGCCGTCGGCGTCGGTCGTCCGGGTACGCACCGGCGACGCCGAGGCGAGCACGGGCTTCGACCTGTGGGACGCGGGGATGTGGGACGAGGAGCTGTGGGACCAGGACGAGGAGGCCGCCGACTGGTACCCGGAGCCCGGCATCGTCGTCCGCTGCGCGCCGTACGACGCCTCCGGCCTGTGCGCCCTGCTCGCCGTGGCCCAACTCGGCCACGCCCGCCTGGAGTTCCTGGTGCCCCGGGCCGACGGCAGCATCGGCAGGCTGCGCACGGTACGGGCCCGGGTCCACAGGGACGACGCGGACGCCTGGCGGCGCTGGGCCCTGGCGGCGCTGGCCGAACTCGCGCCCGACCCGGAGGACCTGGCCGATCTGATCACCGGGTCGGGGGAGGGCGGGGCGGACGAGGGGCGGGAGCACGAGCAGGACGCCGCCGGCCCGGGCACCCCTGATGCCGGCGCCCCTGGTCCCGGCGCTCCGGACTCCGGCGGTCCCGCTTCCGCCGCCTCCGGTCCGGGCGCCGCCGACGCCTCCCGCCGGACGATGTCCCCCGAACTGCTCACCAAGGTCAAGGCGTTGCTGCGCAAGGCGGAGGACCCGGGAGCGACCCAGGAGGAGAGCCGTGCCTTCCTGGACAAGGCCATGGAACTCATGGCCAAGTACGGGATCGAACGGGCCATGCTCGACGAGGTCGGCGAGTCCGCCCGGCCGACGGACAAGATGATCGACGTGCACCCCCCGTACGCCAAGGAGGTCCGCCGGCTGCTCAGCCGTATCGCGCAGGAGATGCGCTGCCAGAGCGTGCTCATCGACACCCGGGACAACCGGCGCCGGCTGCACCTCTTCGGCTACGAGTCCGACATCCAGGCGAGCGAGGTGCTCTTCGCCAGTCTGCGGTTGCAGATGCTCGCCGGCGCGGACGACGCCGGCCGGCGGCACCGGCCGGCGGGCGAGGACGCCCGTGCCTACAAGCGCTCCTGGATGCTCGGATTCGTCAGGGAGGTCACCGCGCGCATCGGCGCCGCCCAGCGGGCGGCCAGCGAGGCCGCGGAGGGGGCCGCGGACGGCGCGGCGCACCCGCCCGGGCGCAGCGTCGAACTCGTCCTGGCCCACCGGTCGGCCGAGGTCGAGGCCCAGCTCCACCAGCGCTACCCGAAGCTCGGCCAGGCCCGCCCCACGAAGTTCAAGGGCTCCGGCTACTGGCAGGGAATCGCCGACGGCCGCCTCGCCGACATCGGCGGCCCGGCGTTCACCGAGGGGGAGGCGGAGGCGGAGCTGACGCACTGACGACGCGCGATCCAGGGGCGCGATCCGTACGCTGCGTCAGCGTACGGGCACGATCGGTGGACGGTACGGCGGGTGCGCCGTCACGCTGGGTGCTGTCGAGGGCGGGGATGCAACACGGTACGTACGCACCTGGAGGTGGCCGCGGATGGCGCACGGCGACGCGAGTGAGAACGGTGACGGCCCGGCGGTCTGCGAGACGGAACGGGAGCCCGACCCCTCGGACAGTCTGCGGACGTTCGGGGCGGTCGTGCAGGCCCTGCGCGAGCACGCGGGGCTCAGCAGGGCCGAGTTCGGGGAACTGGTCCGGTTCTCCAAGCACACCGTGGAGTCGGTGGAGCTGGGCAGGCGGATGCCGGACGACTCCTTCGTGGAGCGGGCGGAGGAGGCACTGGGGAACACGGGGGCGCTGCGGCGGTCGGCACGGTACCTGACCCGGGGGGAGGCGGGGCTGGCGGCCTGGTTCCGGCAGTGGGCGAAGCTGGAGAAGGTCGCGGTGAGCCTGTGCACCTACGAATGCCGGTTGGTGCCGGGGCTTTTGCAGTCGGAGGGGTATGCGCGGGCGGTGTTCGAGGGAACCGTGCCCGTGGCGCCGGATGCGAAGCTGGACGGTTATATGACCAAGCGGATGGAGCGGCAGCGGATGCTCTTCGAGCGGCCGACCACCCCCTTCAGCTTCATCGTGGAGGAACACGTCTTCCACCGGCGGTTCGGCGACGTCGAGCAGATGCGGGAACTGCTCGACCATGTGCTGGAGCTGAGCTCGCCCCGCAACGTGACGGTTCAGATCGTGCCGTTCAAGGCGGGGTTGCACGCCTGTCTCGATGGACCGCTCCAACTTCTGGAGACCCCGAAGGGGCAGCGACTCGCCTACTCCGAAGGGCAGCAGAACGGGCGTCTGATCTCCGGCCTCGACGAGGTGAGGCTGCTTCAGCAGCGCTATGACACACTGCGCTCGCAGGCCCTGAACGCCAAGGACTCGCGGGGTCTGCTGGAGCAATTCCGAGGAGATCTATGAGCACGACGGAACTGGCCTGGTTCAAGTCCAGCTACAGCGGCAGCCAGGGTGACAGCTGCATCGAGGTCGCCGTCACCGAGCAGGCCGTGCACGTACGCGACTCCAAGGACGTCACCCGCCCGGACTTCGCGGTCGGGCGGGACGGCTGGACGCGCTTCGTGCGGTTCGCGGCCGGGAGTTGAGGCGCCTGGACTGTCTCCCGGGTCAGGAGGCCGGGAGGCAGTCGTCCGGGTGGCGGGGGCCGTGGCCCGGGGGCGGTGTGAGGGCGGAGGTGTAGGTGTCGCCGGCTTCCGTCATGCGGTCGTACTCCTTCAGGATCAGTTCCTTGGTGCGGTACGTGCCGTACCGGGCCTCGTCCTTCCGTCTGACGATGGGGAAGGTGTCGAGGACATGGACGACGTCTTCGCGGGAGATGCCGTACAGGTGGAAGAAGAGGGCGTCCAGCTCCGCCCGGATCTGCCGGCGGCGTGCCTCGTCCCAGCGGAACGGCGCCCCGTCGTCGCCCAGGTGGCGCGCGAAGGGCGTCATGTCCGCCGCGGTGTGCACGAGTTCCAGGACGCGCGGCACCACGAACGCGCTGTGGGCGGCCAGCGTCCGCGGGGACGGTACCGGGAGCTGACGTAGATAGATCATGGTCAGGTGGGTGCCGGCGACCTTCTGCCGTGCGACGTAGTCCAGCGCGAAGGAGGAGAGCGCGGCCACGAGCAGGGGCGCGTGGCGGGGGTCGGCCAGGGACGCCAGCGGCAGGGTGTTCGCCAGGGCGGCCCGGGGGAGGAGCGCCGCGATCACCGTGCGCTCGTCGGTGGACCGGCAGATGTCCCGCCAGCCCAGCATCCACCCGGCGTCCCACCGGCCGGCCAGCCGGTCGTCCACCACACCGCGGCGCACCCAGTAGCGGGGGCGGGCCTCCGCGGCGGGGTCCGTGCGGACGACGGTGTCCTCGTCGCCGTAGGTGAACCACCGGTGGTCGTAGTGGTGGAGCATCTTGGCCTCGTACACCTTGTACGCGGCCTCCTCCGCCGGCTCGCCGTGCAGGAGTTCCCCGGCCGCGTGGGACAGGTGCAGCACCTCGACGTACCGGAAGCCCCAGGGGTTCCCGCCGGGTGCGGCCTCGTCGACCAGGACGGGGACCTGACGGTAGACGCCCAGGGTGATCTCCGCGTCGCGGCGGGAACGGAACACCGGGCAGGTGCCCGTGTTCGGGTTGAGCAGGGTGATCTCCTGCGGGGTCAGCGTGAAGGACCGCCCGGGCTCGTCCAGTTCGTGGGGGCTGTGCAGGAAGAAGGCGAACTCGGCCTTCGGCTCCCGCGCCGCGCGGCCGGTGAGGGACAGGATGCTGAACTTGAACGAGCGGTGCACGTTCGGGAACAGCGGCGCGGCGTTCTCGAAGTCGTACAGCGCCGCGAGGGCCCCGGTGCGCACGAGGTCCTTGAAGAAGTACTGCGTGGTCGCGTCGGTGGCGATCCCCGTGGGCACGATGACGCCCATGCGGCCGTGCGGGCTCGTCAGCAGGCGGTCCGTCTCCGAGAAGACGGCGTACGTGTTGACGTCCCCGCGGCCCGTCAGCGGACAGCGGCCGGCGTCGCGCAGGAAATGGCTCTCGCCCTCCGACCTCCGTTTCGCCGCCTCGTACGCGGCGTACAGGACGTGCCCGTCGTGGGTGTCCCGGAGTTCGGAGATGAGCTTCTTCCGGGCTGCCGCGTTTCCGGCGTTCGCGATGGCGGGGTCGCGCTGCGCGAAGAACTCCTGCTCCTGGAGCTTGATGCGTTCCCACGGGGGGTTCCCCACCACGCAGTCGAACCCTCCGGCCCACCCCGTCGCCGGGTCGACGGCACCGGCCGCCGCACCCGCCTCCGGTACCGAGAAGACCTCCGGGAACTCCAGGTGCCAGTGGAAGAAGGCGTACTGGTCCCGGAGGCGCGCGATCTCCTCGTGCGTGGACCGCGGCACGGCGTCGGCCGACGGGTCCCGGAGGCGCTGGAAGACCTCCTGGGTGACCGCGAGCGGGGCCCCGGGCCGCTTCGGCCACACGAACGCGGCGCACCACGCGTCCGCCACGCGCAGGGCGTGCGTGTACTCGGCCGACCGGGACCAGTCGAGGTAGGCGGCCTCCTGGCGGCGGACCTCGGCCAGGGTGTCGGAGCCGGCCGTGGTGATGCGGCGCAGCCGGGACGCGAAGGCGTCGTTGGCGACCCTCGTCTCCGTGTCCAGGTCGAACAGGCCGCCCTGCCCGCCGCGTTCCCGCCGGTTCTGCTTCTCCAGGGCCTTGGCGTACTTCTTGTCGTCCCCCTCGATCGGCTTGAACGCGGCGTCGGGCACGCCGTTCTCCAGCAGGGCGGGTGTCGCGCCGACCAGGGCGTTGCCGCGCTTGACGTGGGCGTCCAGGAAGCCGAGCGGTTTGCCGGGTTCGAGGGCCTCCAGCCACAGGGACACCTTGGCGAGTTCCACGGCCATCGGGTTGAGGTCCACGCCGTACACGCAGCGGGCGACGACCTCGTGCAGGGCGTGCCGCACCGCCTCGACGGGAGGTTCCGGGAGGCGTTCGCGCACCGCCGCCACGCGCTTGGCGATCCTGCGCGCCGCCGCCACCAGGAAGTGGCCCGAACCGCAGGCCGGGTCGCACACCGTCAGGGACAGCACCTCACGCACGATGGCGTCGGTCGCGTCCGCCGCGCCGGCCGCCGAGGCGGCGGCCTCGCCGCGCTTGACGGCGTCGTCGAGCACCGGGTCGAGGGTGGTGTCCAGCAGGCGCTCGATGAGCCCGGACGGGGTGTAGTAACTGCCCGTCGTCTTGCGGGTGTTGCCCGCCAGCTCCACCAGCTCGAAGGTGCGCTCGGCCGCGCTGTGCTGCGGAACCAGCTCCAGCAGGGACTCGTAGACCGAACCCAGTTCCTCGGCGTCCAGGTGGCGGTAGTCGATGGCGCGCCGGCGCCGCGAGCCGTTGTCCCGGACCTGGGACAGGTGCCGTACCGCGGTCAGCAGGTACTCGTTCGACAGGGACAGCCCGCGCAGCGGGGCGTCGGCCTCCGTGCCGGTGAAGATGCCCCCCAGGCCGGGCAGCCCCAGCTCCGGCCGGCCGTTCTCGTCACCGAGGGCGTCCAGGACGATGCGCAGGGACTGGTACAGGTCGCCGTGCGAGGTGCCCCGGCGGCGCCGCGCGTGGGCGCGCAGGCGCGCCGAGGAGAAGTACGCGGCGTACCGCTCCCGTGCCCGCGCGGACGCACCGGGGCCGTGGAGCACGTCCCGGTCCTCCGCCACGAACACGAACAGCAGCCGGTAGGCGAGCCGGAGCAGCGCCGTGTGCAGCGCCCCCACGTCGAGGCGGTCGCGCAGGGCCGCGTTGTCCGGGTGGCGCAGGAAGCCCGTACCCAGCGTGGTGATCGCCTCCTGCACCCCCTTGCGCAGCTGGTCCAGGGCGCGCGTGCCGGACGCGATCGCCTCCGTCCGCCACTGCTCCAGCCGGCACCCGGCCGCCGCCCCCTCCGCCCCCTCGAACCGTGACGCGTGCAGCAGCCGGTACAGCAGGGTGAACTCGCTGAACAGCTCGCCGTCGAAGATCGACTCCAGGTCGAACTCGACGTACGAGGCCGTGGCGAGCGCGCTGGAGTCGCGCAGCAGGCGCAGCCGGCGGCCGTTGGTCAGGACGCCCCACAGGTGGGCCTCCGTGCGGTTCAGGCACTCCTGGAGCATGGACTGGGGCGGGACGGTGCCCGCGCCGCCCGGCCGTCTGTCCGGCTCCGTGTCCCAGGGGATCTGGTGGACGAGGGCGTGGCCCCAGCGGTGGGAGACCGGGAACGTCTTCTCCGGGTCGGAGTCGGCGCCGACGCCCGCCCGGCCGACGGGGGTGAGCCGGCCGAAGCCCAGTTCCCGCCAGAGGGGGGTCAGCCAGTCGGAGAAGGCGATGCCCGTCGGGTCGGCGGCGGGGACGCCCGTCTCCCGGTCCTCCGGCAGGCGCTCGCGCAGCTCCCGCCACAGCGGCTTCAGGTACTCCCAGCTGCGTTCCGCCTCGTCCCGGACCGAACGGGACGACGGCAGGCCGTAGTCGGCGGCCCGGGAGCCGGGGACGTCCCTGCCCTCCGCGATGCGGAGCAGCATGTCGGCCGGCAGCAGTCCGCCGACCGTGTGGACGGCGGTGAACACCTGGTTGCGGGTGGTGGCGGACATCAGGCGGGGGCTCCTGCGGCAGCGGACGGGGCGGCGGGCAGGTAGACGTACGCGCCCAGGACGTCCGCCGGTTTCTGGGCCGTCACCGACAGGCCGCGGACGATCTCGCCGGAGGCGGCACGGACCCTGCGGTGGGCGGCGTCCAGTTCGGCGGCCAGCTCGTCGCCGTACGCCTCCAGGTGCGCGTGGACGTCGGGGAGCTGCCCGAGGATGCGGGTCATCGTCCGCTCGCCGAAGTGCGGGTCGGTGTTCTCCGCCGCCGTGGCGTCCAGCAGCTCCGCCGCGCGCTCCTGCGGCAGCCAGACCGCGTTGCGCGGCGCGCCCTCGAAGGCCAGCAGTCTCGCGTCCTCCGCCACCAGCTGCCGTTCGCCGCCGCGCGAGGGGAGCGTCAGGTGGAAGCGGTAGCGGACCAGCAGCAGGGTGGTGCGCGTGGTCACCGCGTCCGTGGTGACCACACCGCAGCGGCGTGCCGGGCGGGCGCCCTCCGCCCGGGGGTCCAGGGCCGCGTTCAGGACGTGGGACGCGAGCGCGCCCACCACCGGGTCCGTGCGGACCAGGGCCGCCTCGCCGCGCGCCACCGCGGGGTCGCCGCGGAACGGGATCTCGCGGTCCTTCTCGACGACCTCCGCGCCCACGGTGGACGCGAGCGCGTCGCGCAGGCCCACCGGGGTGCCGCCGACCTGGGCGGTGAAGTCGTCGCCGTGGTCGCGCAGCACCGCTCCCAGCGCGCCCAGGGACTCCCGTACGAACGTCCGGATCTCGCCCGCGCCGCCCAGCGCCGCACGGATCGAGGCGACCTCGCGGGCCACCTCCTCCGGGTGGATCGAGCGCTGCGCGAAACGGGAGCGGGAGGTCCGCTCGCGTTCGGCCGCCGAGTTCCAGTCAGTCTCCAGCTTGTTCCGGCTCGCCCTGAACCCGTCCGCGCCGAACAGCGCGTCCTGGTCCTCGCGGCCGCGCATCAGCAGCCATTCCACGATCGCGTCCGTCACGCCCGTGGACAGCTCGTCCGGGACCGACACGGAGATACCGAGGTCCTTCTTGATCTGGCGGTGCTTCTTGATCAGCACCTCCAGGACCTTCCCGTCGATGCCGTTGTCGTCGCCGTACAGAGTGACGACCCTGACCTCGTCACGGCGCTGGCCGTAGCGGTCGACGCGGCCCTCGCGCTGGTCGTGGCGGGTGGGGTTCCAGGCCAGGTCGTAGTGGACGACGGCGTCGAAGTGGTGCTGGAGGTTGACGCCCTCGGAGAGGCAGTCCGTGGCGATCAGCACCCTGCGGGCCGCCGCGTCCTCGCCGGCCTCGGCGGCCAGCGCCTCGATGCGTTCGATGCGCTGCTGCGGGGACAGCTCACCGGTGACCGCCTTGACGACGGTCCTCGCGCCGAGCGGGCCGCGCTTCCTGCTCTCCGGGTCGTTCGCCAGCTGCTCGGCCAGGTACTCGGCCGTCGGGATGTAGCGGCAGAAGACGATCGGGTGGTAGCCGTCGGCCAGCAGCGCCTTGAGCTGCCTGATGAGCGCCTTCAGCTTGAGGTCCTGTTCCGGTCCCTCCAACTGCCGCGCCCGCTCGGCGAGTTCCAGCAGCCGGGACTTCGGCGCGCCCTCGTCGGTCTCGGCGCCCGGTGCGACGTCCATGCCCTCCATGGCGTCGCTGTCGGCCGCGTCGCTGTTCAGCGGGGCGCCCAGCTTGTCGGCCTCCTCCGCGCTGGCCGCGATCGCCGCGGCCGAGCGGGTCGTCAGCGTCTGTGCGGCGGCCCGCGGCGACGACACCAGCGAGCGCAGCAGCGCGATCGCCGACCACCAGGCGATCCGCGCCTCCCGGCGGCCCCGGACACCGGCCTCCTCGACCCGCTCGCCCGCGTACGCGATGGCGTCGTCGAGCAGGGCCCGGTAGCCGGGGGAGAGCTTGTACGTCTCGTCCTTGAAGTAGCGGTCCGAGGGGAACGCGGTGCGCTCGGCGAACGAGTCGTCCGCCAGGCCGTCCTCCTTCGTGAGGTACCGCCGCACGTCCGCCCGCTTGCGCGCCACGAAGTGCCGGGCCAGCAGCTTCCGGCCCGCCTCCGACTCCAGGTCGACGTGCGCCAGCTCCGGTTTGACCAGGCCGAGCAGGTTCCGGAACGCCGACTCCTTGCCGCTGTGCGGGGTCGCCGTCACCAGCAGCAGGTGGCGGTCGGCGTCCTTCGCCACGCGGCGCAGCAGCTCGTGACGCAGCTGGCTCTGGGCGCTCGCGGAGGCGTCGTCGGCGGTCACGCAGGTGTGGGCCTCGTCCACGATCACGAGGTCGGGGCAGTGCCGCACGAAGTCGTCGCGGTGGCGCGGGGACTTGATGAAGTCCGTGGAGACGATCACGTTCGGGTACCGGTCGAACAGGGACTGGCCGAGGTCCAGGCCGCGCTCCAGCCGGGACACCGTCGAGGCCAGCACCAGCTCGGCGTCGATGGCGAACTTGCCGCGCAGCTCCTGCTGCCACTGCTCCGCCAGCGCGGGCGAGCACAGCACGGCCAGGCCCGTCGCCTCGCCCTGCGCCAGCAGCTCGCTCGCGATCAGGGCCGCCTCGACCGTCTTGCCGATACCGACGTCGTCCGAGATCAGCATGCGGACCGTCTTCTGCCGCAGCGCCATCAGCAGCGGGACGAGCTGGTAGGCGCGGGGCTCCACCGCGATGCCCGCCAGGGAGCGGAACGGGCCCGCGCCCGAGCGGAAACCCACCCGCAGCGCCGTGCGCAGCAGACCGGCCGCGCGCTGGTCGCCGAGGTCGGACGGCTCGGGCGGGGCGAAGCGGGCCTCCTCGACGGCTTCGAACGGGAGGACCGCCGCGATGTCGTCGTCCGAGCCGCCCAGCGGGCGCAGCACGAGCAGGTCGGGCTCGCTCTCGGGAAGTACCACCCACTCGCGGCCGCGGGCCTTCACCAGGGATCCGGCGGAGAACGTGAATGCCATTGTGATCGTCAAATCCTCTGGGTTCAGGGTCGGTTCGCGGCCGGAGAGCCGAAGTAGCGTGCGTTGGCCCGGGCGATGGCGTCCCAGTCGGCGCCGTGCGGGAAGCGGACGACGTCCCAGGTGGCGTCGTAGAGCCGTTCCTCGGCGTCGGTGTCGCGCAGGGCGCTCTCCTCGGTGCCGGGGCCGTCCACGAACACGGCGACGTTCGCGCCGGGGAGCCGGTACACGAAATCCGGTGAGGCGTTCGCCTCGGTGAGGAAGACGTCCTTCTCGTCCGGCAGCCGCAGGCCCCGCGCCTTCACCCAGCCCAGGAAGTCGCCCTGCGCGGCCGGTCCGGCGTCGGCGCGCTCGGCCGGCGCGGGCCCGGCCGGTGTGGTCTCGCTCGCCGTGGCGGGGCCGGCGAGCAGCCGCCGGTACTGCTCGGAGCGGGACTCGCCCCGCTCCTCGCGGCGGGCCGTGGCCGACGCGAACCGGACCAGCAGGGCGGCCACCGCGCGCCGGTCGATCCGCGCGTGGTCGAGCTGGTTGCCGTAGGTGAGCAGGCACTCGTAGCAGCCGCGCGCACAGGGGCGCCCGGGCCGGTGCTCCTCGCCGCCCCGGTCCTCGCCCTCGGGGGAGAAATGGCAGATCTCCAGTGCGCGGCGGGCCGCCCCGGCGAGGGCCTCGTCCTCGGCCTGGAGGCGGCGCAGCACACCCGCGCCGCCCTCGGCGGCCTCCATGAAGAGGATGCGGCGCCGCGGGCCGTGGTCCGGCGGCAGCAGCTCGGCGGCCAGCTCGGCGTCCTCCAGCTCGAACGCGGCCTCGATGCCCCGTCCCAGCGCGTACATGAACGTCAGCGCGACCGGCTCGGGCAGCGCCTCGTCCAGGGTGACGACGAGGATGTTGCGCCGGTCCTCCACGTACGGGATGACCCGCTTCCTGCGGCGCCGCTCGTTGCCGTCGGCGTCCGCCAGCGGCAGCTCGCCGGAGTCACCGGACGCCTCCGCCGCGTCCTTGTCGTTCATCCAGCGGCCGTCGGCGAGGTCCAGCCAGTAACCCGCCGGCTCGTCGGTACGCGCCCGGACCCGGCCGGTGTTGGTGATGCGGACGCTCGCGGAGTCACCGTAGGCGATCCGGGCGAGCTGCCCGCCGCCGTCGGCGACCGTGGCGTTCAGACGGCCCTTGCGGACACCGTGGTCGTGGAAGCGGTACGACGTCTCCAGCCGGAAACCGGCGCGGCGCCGCTCCTCCTCGTCCGAGGAGATCCGCTCCCGGCGGCTGGTGTACACGGTGTGCAGCTGCAGCAGGCCGTACGTCGCCGCGCCGAGCGGTTCGTCGCAGAACCGGCAGCGGTCCTCGCGGTCCTCGGGATCGTGGTGGTAGCCGCAGTGCGCGCAGCGGCGGGCCTCGCCGGTGGTCAGCTCGCCCGAGGAGTCCGGCGGCAGCTGGACGCGGGTCACCTGGTAGCGGGCGCCCTCGTGGTAGACGAGCGCACCGGGGCCGAACTCGCGGATCGCGAGGAAACGGGGGCGCTGGAGGTAGTCGCCGTCGCCGCGGCGGCGGCCGACCGTCGGGATGTACGCGGCCAGCGGCAGGCGCGGGAAGCTGTAGCCGGGCAGGAACCCCTCGGAGGCGAGGTAGCGGTAGGGGTTGAAGTCGGACAGCACCGACTTGCTGTCGGCGCTCTCGTTCATCAGCAGGTTCAGCTGCGTCTCGGCCTCGCGGCGGCGGGCGTTGGCGCGGTTGCGGTCGGCCTCGGTGAGGCTGTAGTCCAGGCGCCGCCGGTTCTGGACGTACTGGTCGTTCAGCGCCGCCCGGAACAGGCTCCGCCAGCGGTCGAAGGCGCGGTCGAAGCGCTCCGCGACCGTGCGCACCCTGTCCTCGATCCAGTCGTCGTGCCACCACGTGGTGTCGGCGAACTCCCGGAACAGCGGGCCGAGGACGCGCAGGGCCGCGTCCACCGTGCGCCGCCGGGCGCTCTCGTCGTGCGCCGCGGCCTGGACGTCGGGCAGCAGGTGCAGGGCGGGGTCGGGGCGGTCGCCGGAGTCCGGGTACGACACGTCCAGGACGTCGGGGACCGAGCGGCCCAGCCGCAGGCCCGCCTCGGCGATCCACAGGCCCTGCAGGTGGGAGAGGACCAGGTCCTCGTTGGCCAGGTCCAGGCGGGGCGGGGCGACCGCGCCGGCCACCATCCGCTCCGAGCGGCGGAAGTAGTACTGGTCGTGGCTGTTGCCCGTCGCGCAGTACGTCGTCACCAGCGCGGGCTGGCCGCTGCGGCCGGCCCGCCCGGACCGCTGGGCGTAGTTGGCGGGGGTGGGCGGCACGTTGCGCATCATCACCGCGTTCAGCTCGGAGATGTCGACGCCCAGCTCCATCGTGGGGGAGCAGTACAGCAGCTTCAGCTCGGCCTCGCGGAAGGCCTTCTCGCGCGCCTCGCGGTCCTCCGGCGACACCTGCGCCGTGTGCTCCCGGGCGTACAGGCCCGACAGCGCGTCGGCCGTCTCCCGGTACAGCGTGAGGAAGAACGTGTTGATGCGGGGCCCGTCGCCGCTCTGGTAGGTGCGGGTCAGCGGGTCGTGGGCGCCCGACTCGCCCTTGCCGGCCCGCCACACCAGCGACTGGGCGGCCACCCGGTACCCGGTCGTGGTGGCGGAGGAGGCCCTGCGGTGGCGGCCGGCCCGCTGCGGCGCCGCCTCGACCTCCTTGACCAGGCCGGCCCCGGCCAGCACCTTCAGCAGCTCGGTGATGATCAGCTGGAGGTCGTCCTGGTCGAGGTCGCGGAAGGCGCGGTCCGCGCGCCGCAGGTACTTGCCGAACTTGCCGCGCGCCGACAGGAACAGGCCGGAGCGGTCCGTACCGGGCCGCGAGGGGTGCGGATAGGCGGTGCCCACCCGGGGCTTGTCCGCGGAGGACAGCACCCAGGGGTCCACGAGCCGTTCCTCGCTGGCGCGTTGCAGGGAGTCGAAGGTGTCGTCGCGGAAGTACGACACGTCGATGGCCAGCGAGCGGCGCATCTCGTCCAGCAGCGTCCTGGTGATCTCGGCCCGCAGCGCCGGGTCGGCGTCGCGCAGCGCCCGGTGGGTGCCGTCCCAGCGGTCCTGCCGGGCGGCGACCCAGTCCAGGTCCTCGTAGTCGATCTCCAGCAGGCCGGTCTGCTCCAGGTTGGGCATGGTGACGCGCCAGCCGCGCTCCAGGTCGAGGTAGAGCCGGAAGGCGACGACGTCGCGCAGCGTGCGGGCCGCGTTGCGGGCCAGCGACGGCGGCAGGTCGCTCTCGCCGGTGTAGTCGGCGGGGGTGACGGCCAGCGTGCTGGTCACCGTCGAGGCCAGTTCCTCGTGGTGCAGGCCCTCCTCGCCGGCGTCCAGAGCCGCCCGGTACAGCGCCCCGCGCAACTGCGTGATCTGCACGAAGTCGTTGAAGTGACCGGCCTGGAGGGAGGCGTCCTGCCGGTTGTCGACGAAGGTGAGCAGCTTGCGGGCCCGCGGGTCGAGGGCCTCCCGCGGCACCGACTTCAGCGAGCGGACGATCGACGCCGAGATCAGCGAGGTCGCCGAGGAGCGGCCCTCCTGGTCGAGCGTGGCCAGCTTGGCGAAGTCACGGCCGCGCGTCTGCTCGTAGGCCACACCGCAGTGCAGGCAGAACAGGAACGGCGACGGGATGAACGCGGCCTTCAGCTCCCCCCGGCCCTCCTGCCCGAACGGGTCGACGGTGACGGCCTTCGGGACGCGGTCGCGGTAGACGCGCCTGACGACCTCCTGCCCCTTGTCGTCCAGCTCCAGCCAGGACTCGGGCAGCCGCCGGTCGTGCACGGCGTACCGCACGTCGGACGGCCACTCCCGCTCATGGTCGACGTAGAGGTAGCCGTCGCCCTGCCGGCCGCCCGTCGCCGAGGTGTCGCGGCGGGCCTCGTAGCGCACCTCGCCGTCCTTCTCCGTGCGCCACACCGTCAGGTACTCCTGGCCGCACTCCCGGCAGAACGCCAGCGGCATCAGCAACTTGCCGCCGCTGCCCGGCTGTTCGAGCTGGTAGGAACGGGTGAGGTGACGGGAGGCCTTGTCCTCCAGGGTGACGTACACCGTGTCGCCCTTGGACAGGAACTGGTGCAGGCGGAACGCGAACAGGGGGCGCTCGGTGCGGGGGTTGCGGGCCTGCGAGCCGGCCTCCAGGGTGTCCCGGATCGCCTGCGCGCACCTCTCCTCGTCCACCCCGGACAGCTCGTGCAGCTCCCGTGCGGCGACTTCGACCTGTGTCGGGGGCCGGCGCACCAGGAGGCCGCCGGCCGTGTCCTCGGCCAGCCCGAAGCGGTCCTCGATCCAGCGGGCCAGCGGGTCGCGCACGAGGTCGTCGTAGCCGCGCGGGGCGGGGGAGGTGAGCCGCTCGGCGGGTACGGCGGCGGGGGCCTCGCCGGTCGCGCGGACCAGGGTCTCGCCGATGACGTGCTCGGGGCGCACCGGCGTACCGAACAGCGTGCTCGCCACGCGGGCGACCACCTGGCGCCGGTCCTCCGGCGTGCCCTCCGTCGACATCGTGGCCGACGTGCCGATGCACTGGAGGTCCTCCGCCTGGCACGCCTCGCGGACGCGGCGGATCAGCAGGGCGACGTCGGCGCCCTGACGGCCCCGGTAGGTGTGGAGTTCGTCGAAGACGAGGAACTCCAGGCCGCGGGCCATGCGGATGAGGCTCGCCCGGTCGGCCGGGCGGGTCAGCATCAGCTCCAGCATGACGTAGTTGGTGAGCAGGATGTCCGGCGGGTTGTCGCGGATCTCCCTGCGCCTGTAGTCGTCCTCCTGGCCGGTGTAGCGGGCGAAGGTGACGGGCTCCCGGCCCTCGCCGTAGCCGTCGTGCAGGAACTTCCGCAGCTCCTCCAGCTGGCTGTTGGCGAGCGCGTTCATCGGGTAGACGATGATCGCCCGGACCCGCTTCGGGGCGTTCGGGCCCTCCTCGTCGCGCCGGCGGAGCACCCGGTCGACGACCGGGACGATGTAGGACAGCGACTTGCCGGATCCGGTGCCGGTCGTCAGCACGTACGAGGCTCCGGACGCGGCGGCGTCGATGGCGTCTCGCTGGTGCCGGTGCAGGGTGAGCGGACGGCCGTCGCACACGGTGCCGCCCTTGGTCTTCCTCGCCTGGAAGACTCGGGCGCACTCCGGGTGCAGCACCTTCTGCTGGGCCAGCTCGACCACGGAACCGCCACCCTGGAAGAAGGGGTTGAGCGACAGCCAGGGATTCGGCCACTGGGACTTGTCGTCCAGGTCCTTCGCGACGTACGCCTTGACGCGGTCGTCGCGGATGACGGTGCCGCCCTCCGTGAAGGAGCGGTAGTCACGGATGAGGGCCTCGTGGACGCGGAAGACGTCCATGCCCGCACCGGAAGCGGTCACCGGAGCCGGCTGCTGCGGGGCGGGGGCACGGACCGGCTCGGGGGCCGCCCGCCGCAGGGGCCGCGTCGGGTCCAGCTCGTCCCAGGCGGGTACGAGGCTCCGCTCGTCCGCGGGTGCGGCGAGGGGGAGCAGCGCGTCCCGCACGGTCACGGCGTCGGCCGGGCGGTCCGCGGGGTTCTTGGCCAGCAGCCGGTCCACGAGGCGGGCCAGCTCCGCGGGGATGCCGGCGCGGATCCGGCGGACGGGGGCGGGCTCCTGGTGGACGTGCCGTTCGGCCAGCTCGTAGGCGGACTCGCTGGTGAACGGCGGGACCCCGACCAGCATCTCGTACAGCACGCAGCCCAGCGCGTACAGGTCGGCGGCCTGCGTGACCTGCCTGGCCTGGCACTGCTCCGGCGCCATGTAGCGGGCCGTGCCCACGCTGACGCCGGTGCTGGTCAGCCGCGTCTGGTCCGGATCGTCGACGATGCTGCCCATGCCGAAGTCGAGCACCTTGACCGTGCCGCCGCGGATGAGCATGACGTTGGCGGGCTTCAGGTCACGGTGGACGACGCCCTGCGCGTGGGCGGCGGCGAGTCCCGCGGCGATCTGGGCGCCGACGGCGGCGGCCCAGGCGACCGGCAGCTGGGACTCCTCCTCGACCAGGTCGCGCAGCGAGCGGCCGTCCAGCAGCTCCATCGCCAGGTAGGGCAGGTCGTCGCAGTCCCCGGCGATGCCGCCCGCGACGAGCCGGGTGAGGTTGGGGTGGTCGAGCCGGCGCATGATGGCCACCTCGCGGGCGAAGCGCTCCACGGCCTTGGTGTCGCTTCCGGTGGCCACGCGTATGCCGGTGCGGCGGCGCAGGACGGTCTTGACGGCGACGGTACGCCCGGGAGCCCCCTCGGGGGCCTGGAGATCCTCGGCCTGATGGACCTCTCCCATGGTGCCCCTGCCGATGGCACGTCCGATGCGGAATCTGCCGTCGATGAGCTGGTGGCCCACTGCCGCTCCTCTGCCCTGTGCTGCCTTCGCGCTGCCCATCCTGTCAGGGGTGGCGGTGAGGCACCTGGAACCGTACACGAGGACGCAGGTTCGGTGAAGCGTATGCACGTTGACAATGTCAACACGACGCCTGGATCCCGGTGGTGCGGTCCGCTCGGATCCTTGTCGCGCGGTCTATCATGGCCCGGGCCCTCATGGCCCGCGTAAGGAGTCACACGCCATGTCAACTCCCGCCGCACACCAGGAACTCGGAGCCTTCCTGCGGGCCCACCGGGCCCTGCTCAAGCCGGAGGAGGTCGGCCTCCCGCCCACCTCCCGTCGCCGGACCCCCGGGCTGCGCAGGGAAGAGGTCGCCTCCCTCTCCGGGGTGAGCATCGCCTGGTACACCTGGCTGGAGCAGGGCAGGGTCACCGCCTCACGGCAGGTTCTGGAGTCCGTCGGCCGGACGCTGCGCCTCGACGACGCCGAGATGCGCCATGTGCTGAGGCTGGCCGGCTACTACGAGCCGGAGGCGAGCCCGGCCCGCGGGCCGGCGAACGGGGCGGTGCAGCCCATGCTGGACTCCTGGCCGGTGAGCCCGGCCGTCCTGCTCGACCGGAACTTCGACCTGGTCGCCTGGAACGCGGCCTGGACCGCCGTCTGGGGGGACCCCTCGGCCGTGCCGGCCGACCGCCGCAACCTGCTGTGGTTCATCACCGTCGACGAGCGACTGCGCGGGGCCCTGCGGGACACCGACTGGGAACCGCTCGCCATGAGCGTCTTCCAGCACTTCCGCGCCCAGGCCGGCCGGGCCCCCTCCGACGAGCGCATCGCCGCGCTCTACGGCCGGCTGGCGGCGGACGTGCCCGAGCTGAGCCACTGGTGGAGCTGCCACTCGGTGGGGGAGCTGACCAGCCGGGTCGTCACCGCCACCCCCGTCGGCAGCGAACCGATCCGCATGTCTCTGTCGTCCCTGCGCCCGGTGGACGACCCCGCGGCGCTGATCCTGCTGTTCACGCCGGAGAGCCAGGACGACGGAACCAGGGTGTCGGCTCTGGTGAACCGGCCCCTGCGCTGTGTCGGCCCGGCACGCAAAGCGGGCTGAAGGCGCGGCGCGGGGGACCGGCCGACCGCGCCCTCAGCCCTGTCCTTGGGGTCGGGAGCACTGCCCGAGCGGGGGCTCAGGCCTCCTTCGGGGCTCCCACCGCGTCCACCAGCGGCCGGCCGCCGGTGTCGCGCCGCAGCCGGGTGCTGAGCAGCAGGCCGCCGAGCGAGGCGACCAGGGCCAGGCCCACGCCGACCACGGCGGTGGCGAGGGTCAGGTCGGAGAACCGGCCGATCACCCAGGCACCGACACCGGTACCGGCGTACATGGTCGAGGTGAGCCAGGCGCTGGAGGTCGCCCGCAGCTCGGGGGCGGCCGTACCCGCCAGCGTCTGCTGGTCGGTGACGAAGCCGCCGCCGGCGAAGAACCAGAGGGCGACACCCACCAGGGTGAGGACCAGGCCGGGGCCCCGGGCGGTGAGCGCGACACCGGCGGCCAGCAGCAGACCCCACACGGCGAGCATGGGAAGGTGCGTACGGCCCTGGGCCCGGGCCCGGTCGCCCAGCCGGCCGCCCGCCGTGGAGCCCACGACGCTGCCGAGGCCGACGAGGATGCCGACCAGACCCAGCGTCGAGACGGACAGGTCGAAGCGCTCCGCGAGCACCGCGCCCAGGAACGTGTAGGCGCCCAGGTTGGCGGCGTTGAACGCGGTGTTGACCAGCAGCGCCTTGCGCAGCGCGGGGTGACCCCAGGCGGCGAACACCGCTCCGAAGCCGGGGCCGCCGGCGGCCCGGAAGGCACTGGCCGGGATCTGCTTCAGCAGCATCGGGACGACCGGCAGCGTGCCCGCGGCCATGGCCCAGAACGCGGCCCGCCAGCCGGCGGCACCCGCGAGGAAGCTGCCCAGCGGCACACCGAGCACCTGGCCGCACGAGAAGAGCGCCATGCCCAGACCCAGGGCGCGCCCGCGCACCGTGTCCTCGGTGGTCTCCGCGATGTGCGCCCAGATCGCGGGGCCCGCCGCGGCGGCCGCGAGACCGGCCAGGGCACGGGAGAGCACCAGCAGCGTCAGGCCGTCGGAGAGGGCGGCGGCGACGTTCGACAGCAGGAAGAGCGCCGAGCCCAGCAGCAGCGTGCGACGGCGTCCCATGCGGTCGCTCAGCAGGCCGAGCAACGGGGCGCACACCGCGTACACGAGCACGTACACCGTCACGCTGTACGCCGCCGACTGCTCGGAGATGCCGAGGCCGCCGGCGATCGTCGGGAGCAGCGGGGACACCAGGAACGTCTCGGTGCCGAACAGGAACAGCAGCATGAACACCGAGGCGTAGGAGCCCCAGCGGAACCGTGCCGGGGTGGGGGGTGCGGTGGGTGGAGTGTCCACGGGGTGAACTGCCTTTCGAGCGAGGGCGGTCGGGAGGATGCCGGCTGCCGGCTCGACCACCCTGGCGACCCCTGCGCGGGCCAACCAGCCAGGCGTTGGTCCGGTTAGTGAAAGTAACGCCTACGACAACTCCGGCCCTGGACTGCCCGGTTCACACGTCGCGCGGGGATGTCGTCGTCCATGGGGTGGCCACGGGGCAGCTGACCGGAGAACCACGTCACCGAGTGGCTCGGCGGCGGGCACGGGACAGCGGATGGCGACCCGCGGCAGCGCTGCGAGGCCGTGTGATCCCCGCCTCAATGGGAGCCAGTCACTCGAACTCGCTCCTATGATCGCTGAGATGAACGGGGGCAGCGGAGTGGGCTTAGGCACGCGCCGCGGTGAGGAGCGGCCTTGAACAGGTTGCGCTTGCCGACCGCGGCACACACACATGGTCCGGCACTGGTCGCGACGCCGGAGGGTCTTCCCGTCGGCGTGCCGGCCACCACGGAGACGGTGGCGGACCGCCTGGCGCGGCGGCGCTCGGGGCATGGACACCGTGCGCGGGTGACGTTCGTACGCAACCTCGCCCGCTTGAACCACGCGGTGTTACCCACCGAGGTCATGGCCGCCGAGCCGGAGGCGCCGGCCCGTGACGCGCCGCCGACTCGCCCGCGTCCGGGTCGCGCCGATCCGGCGGGCTTGTGGAAGCACGGCTTGGACGACACCCACGCCTCGGCTCGGGAGACCGCGACGCGTGGGGCGCCGGGCACGGTGGCCCGGGCGCACGTGAAGGAGTCGGTGACGGACTCCTTAACCACACTGCGGCGTCTGCCGGAACCGGGCCGGGCTCGCTACGCGTCGGAGTCCCCCCCTCCCGAGTCACCCCTGGCCGAAAGGCCGTTATGGGCGGCATCCGCCAGGCGGCGCACCGTGGAACCGGCGCACCGCATCGCCGCCGAGACCACCCTGCGCCCGGTCGCCCACCTCACCGCGGTGGGGCAATCGGTGACCGAACTCCGGCAGATCATCGGCTCCCACGCCGCCGCCGGCGTGCACGACATGCCGGCCCTGCGGGGCGACCCGCCGGGCGGCCCGCGAGCCCCGTGGGTGCCCCACCCCGAGGGCTTCACCCACGCCCGTGAACTCGTCCGCCTCATCAGAGGGCCGGGGAACCTCAGCGTCGGCGTGGCGGCCGTCCCCGAACGCCACCCGAGGCCGCCGGACCGGGAGAGCGGGATCCGGCACTTCACCGCCGAGCGCCGGTCGGACACCGACTACGCCATCACCCAGATGTTCCTCCACGCGGAGGACCGCCCGCGGCCGCGCGACCGCGCGGCCGGCGCCGGCCGCGACATCCCGATCATCCCGGCGATCATGCCCGCCACCGGCGTACGGCAGATCCGGCACCTCGCCGAACTCGGCAACGCCGCCTTTCCCGCCCCGCTCGCCGAGGCGCCGGACGGCGCACGGGACGATCCGGCCGCCGCCCACCGCATCGGCGTGGACCACGCCACCGCGCTCGGCCGGCGGCCGCTCGCGGAAGGCACACCGGGGCTGCACTCCATCACGCTCAACCGGTCGTCCGCCGCGCTGGACATCCACGAGGTCCTCGTCCCCCACCGCTCACCGGCCCTGCGGCGGGCCGCCCTGCCCCTCACCGGCTGACCGCCCCGGACACGAAAGGTCGCGTTCCCATGGACAGCGGACACCCCGCGGCGGACGCCACGCCGTCCCGTGCCGAGGACACCCCGATCGCGGTCGTCGGCATCTCCTGCCGGCTGCCCGGGGCCTCCTCCCCGGCGGCGTACTGGCGTCTGCTCACGCAGGGAGTGGACGCCGTCGTGCCCACGCCCCCCGAGCGGTGGGGCACCGGGCACGGGGGGTTCCTCGACTGGTCCGCCGTCACCGGGTTCGACGCGGCCTTCTTCGGGATCGGTCCGCGCGAGGCCCTGGCGATGGACCCCCAGCAGCGGCTGATGCTCGAACTGGGCTGGGAGGCCCTGGAGGACGCCCGCATCGTTCCCGGGCACCTCACCGGCAGCCGCACCGGTGTCTTCGTCGGCGCCATCTGGGACGACTACGCGACCCTGTTGCACCGCCAGGGCGCCGGCGCCACCAGCCGGCACTGGCTGACGGGACTCCAGCGCGGCATCATCGCCAACCGCCTGTCCTACCGCCTGGGCCTGCGCGGACCGAGCCTGACGGTCGACTCGGCGCAGTCCTCCTCGCTGGTCGCCGTGCACCTGGCCTGCGAGAGCCTGCGCCGCGGCGAGAGCGAACTCGCCCTGGCCGGCGGGGTCAATCTGGCCCTGGCCGCGGAGAGCACCGCCGCCTCCGAGGCGATGGGCGCCCTGTCCCCGGACGGACGCGTCCGTACCTTCGACGCCCGCGCCAACGGCTACGTACGCGGTGAGGGCGGCGCCCTCGTCGTCCTCAAACCCCTCGGACGGGCCCTCGCCGACGGCGACCAGGTCGTGTGCGTGATCCGCGGCAGCGCGACCAACAACGACGGCGGCGGCGACAGCCTGACCGCCCCCGACCCCCGCGCCCAGGAAGAGGTCGTCCGGCAGGCCCACGCACGCGCCGGCACCCGCCCCGACGACATCCAGTACGTCGAACTCCACGGCACCGGAACACCCGTCGGCGACCCGGTCGAGGCCACCGCGCTCGGCGCCGCCCTGGGCCGGCCCCGCACCCCGGACACCCCCGCGCTGCGCGTCGGATCCGTCAAGACGAACATCGGCCACCTGGAAGGCGCCGCGGGCATCGCCGGGCTGGTCAAGGTGGCCCTCAGCCTGAAGCACCGGCAGCTCCCGCCGACCCTCCACCACGAGACCCCGAACCCCCGCATCCCGCTGGACGAGCTGAACCTGCGCGTCCAGACCGAGCTGACACCCTGGCCGGACGAACGGCGCGACCTCGTGGCGGGCGTCAGCTCCTTCGGCGTGGGCGGCAGCAACTGCCACGTGGTGCTCGCCGAGGCCCCGCCCGCCGCCCGCCCCGCACCGGAGCCGGAGCCGGCGCCGCAGCAGCCCGCACCGCCGCAGCCCGCGCCCGGACCGCGCGAGACCGCCACCGTGCCCTGGGTCCTGTCGGCGCACACCGGTGAGGCGCTGCGCGAACAGGCCGCGCGCCTCGCCGACTTCCTGACGGACCGGTCCGGCCCCGCCCCGGCCGACGTGGGCCACTCCCTGGTCACCACCCGGTCGTCGTTCGAGCACCGCGCGGTCGTCGTGGGCACCGGCACCGAGGAACTCCTCGCCGGACTCACCGCCGTACGCGAGGGCCGGTCGGCCAGGAACGCCGTCGTCTCCACCGGGCCGGCCGTCCGCGGCCGGACCGTCCTCGTCTTCCCCGGCCAGGGCTCCCAGTGGGCCGGGATGGGACGACGGCTGCTCACCGGCAGCGAACCCTTCGCCCGGCGGATCGCCGCGTGCGAACAGGCCCTCTCCCCGTTCGTCGACTGGTCCCTGACCGAGGTGCTGCGGGAGACCCCCGGCGCGCCCTCACTGGAGCGGGTCGACGTCGTACAGCCCGTGCTGTGGGCGGTCATGGTGTCCCTCGCGGAGGTGTGGCGGGCCCACGGAGTGACCCCCGACGCGGTCGTGGGCCACTCCCAGGGCGAGATCGCCGCCGCCCAGGTGGCCGGCGTGCTGACGCTGTGCGACGCAGCGAAGATCGTCGCCCTGCGCTCCCGCGCCCTCGCCCGGCTCGCCGGCACCGGCGGCATGGTCTCCGTACCGCTGCCCGTCGCCGAGGTCGCCGACCGCATCGCCCCCTGGAGCGACCGGCTCGCCGTCGCCGCCGTCAACGGTCCGTCCTCCACCGTGCTGGCGGGCGAGAGCGCCGTACTCGACCGGCTGCTGACCACGTACCAGGCCGAGGACGTACGGGCCCGGCGCATCGACGTCGACTACGCCTCCCACTCGCCGGGTGTCGAGGCCGTACGGGAGGAACTCCTGGACGCCCTCGCCGACATCGCCCCACGGCCCGCCGACGGCACCGCGTTCTACTCCACCGTGACCGCGGAGCGCGTCGAGGACACCACGCGGCTGGGCGCCGAGTACTGGTACCACAACCTGCGCCGGACCGTCCGCTTCGAGGAGACCGTCCGCGCGCTCCTCGCCGACGGCCACCGGCTGTTCGTGGAGTCCAGCCCGCACCCCGTGCTCGCCGTCGGCGTCCAGGAGACCATCGACCTGACCACCACCCCGGACGACCCGGCGGTGACGGTCGGCACCCTCCGCCGCGGCCAGGGCGACCCGGTCCGGCTGCTGACCTCGTTCGCCCAGGCCCACGTGGCCGGGGCGGACGTGGACTGGACACCGGTGTTCGGGGGAGCCCGGGCGGTGGACCTGCCGACGTACGGCTTCCGGCGGCGGGCGTACTGGCTGCCGGACGAGACGCCCGCCGACCGCGCGACCGGCACCCCGTCCGCGGACGGGACGCCGTCCGCCGCGTCGCCGCGGTCGCCGGCGCAGCGGCCGGCCGCTGCGACCGAACCGGAGCGGGAGGCCCTGCTGCTGGAACTGGTCCAGGAAGAGACCGCCGCCGTGCTGGGCCACGACACCGCCGCCGCGGTCGACACCCGGCAGGACTTCAAGGCGCTCGGCTTCGACTCCGTCGCCGCGGTCGAGCTGCGCAACCGCCTGAGCGCCGCGACCGGCCTGCGCCTGCCCGCCACCGCCGTCTTCGCCCACCCCACCCCGCACGCCCTCGCCGCCCACCTCCGGGCCGCACTGCTCGGCACCGCCCCGGCCGTGGCGCCCGCCGCCGAACCGGTCCCCGCCTCCGCCGGCGACCCCGTGGCCATCGTGGGCATGGCCTGCCGCTTCCCGGGCGGCGTCGAGGGCCCCGACGACCTGTGGCGGCTGGTCGCCGACGGCCGGGACGCGATCACGCCGTTCCCGGACAACCGGGGCTGGGACCTCGACAGCCTCTACCACCCCGACCCCGCGCACCCGGGCACCTCGTACACCCGGCACGGCGGATTCCTCCACGACGCCGACCGGTTCGACGCCGAGTTCTTCGGCATGTCCCCGCGCGAGGCCCGGGCGACCGACCCCCAGCAGCGGCTCCTCCTCGAAACGGCCTGGGAGGCGTTCGAACGGGCCGGGATCGACCCCGCCGCCCTGCGCGGCAGCCGCACCGGTGTCTTCACCGGCCTCATGGCGTCCGACTACGGACCCCGCCTGCACGAGGCCGGGGACGGCACCGACGGGCACCTGCTCACCGGCACCGCCGGGAGCGTGGCCTCCGGCCGGCTGGCCTACGTCTTCGGTCTCGAAGGCCCCGCGGTCTCCGTCGACACGGCCTGCTCGTCCTCACTCGTCGCGCTCCACCTGGCCGTACAGGCGCTGCGTCAGGGGGAGTGCTCGCTGGCCCTGGCGGGCGGGGTGACCGTGATGCCGAACCCCGGCACGTTCGTGGAGTTCTCCCGGCAGCGGGGGCTGTCGCCGGACGGGCGCTGCAAGGCCTTTTCGGCCGCCGCCGACGGCACCGGCTGGGGCGAGGGCGTCGGCGTCCTGCTCGTGGAGCGGCTGTCGGACGCCCGGCGCAACGGGCACCGCGTGCTCGCCGTGGTCCGCGGCTCCGCCATCAACCAGGACGGCGCGAGCAACGGCCTGACCGCGCCGAGCGGCCCCGCCCAGGAACGCGTCATCCGTCAGGCCCTCGCCGGTGCCGGGCTGACCGCCGCCGACGTGGACGCCGTCGAGGCCCACGGCACCGGCACCCGGCTCGGCGACCCCATCGAAGCCGAGGCGGTCCTCGCCACCTACGGCAGGGAACGCCCGGCCGGGCGGCCCGTGCTGCTCGGCTCGGTCAAGTCGAACATCGGCCACCCGCAGGCCGCCGCGGGCGTGGCCGGCGTCATCAAGATGGTGATGGCGATGCGGCACGGCGTGCTCCCGCGAACGCTGCACGTCGCCGAGCCGTCACCCCACGTGGACTGGTCGGCGGGCGCGGTCGCGCTGCTGACCGGGAACACCCCCTGGCTGAAGACGGACGGACCGCGCAGGGCGGCCGTGTCCTCGTTCGGGATCAGCGGCACCAACGCGCACGTGATCCTTGAGGAGCCGGAGGAGGAACCGGAGTCCAGCGCGGCGGGGGAGGCCGGGGGGCTCGGGGACTCCACGGGGCCCGGGGGGCCTGGGGACCTCGTGGGGGCTGTGGCGTCGGCGGAACCCCTGGAGACGCTGCCGCTCGTGCTGTCGGCCAAGCACCCCGACGCCCTGCGCGAGCTGGCGTTGCGGCTCTCCCGGCACCTGACGGCCGAACACCCGCCGCGTCCGGTGGACGTGGCCTACACCCTGGCCACGGCCCGGTCGCTGTTCGAGCACCGGGCCGTGGTGCTGGGCAGCAGCCGCGAGGACCTCCTCGCGGGCCTGGCCGCCGTCGCCGACGGCGCGCAGGGCGTGGTGGCGCGGGGGACGGACGAGGGCGCCGGTGCCGTACCCGGGCTGGTGGCGTCCGCCGCGGAGGACGTCGTCCAGGGCGTCGGCGTGGACTGGGACGTCCTGTTCGCCGGCAGCGGCGCGCGCCCGGCCGAGCTGCCCGTCTACCCCTTCCGCAAGGAACGGCACTGGCTCGACACCCCCGCCCCCCGCGCCGGCGCCCCCGCGTCTGCCGCGCCGGACGCGGAACGACGGTTCTGGGCAGCGGTGGAGCAGGGGGACCCCCAGGCACTCGCGGAGGAACTCGGGCTCCACGTTCCCGGCACCTCCGGTGACTCCGGCGCTTCCGGCGGCCTTGGCGACGGCGGTACGCCCACCGGCTCCGGTACGCCCACCGGCTCCGGTACGTCCGCCGGCCCCGGTACGCTCGTCGGTCCCGTCGGTCCCGTCGGTCCCGTCGGTCCCGTCGACCCCGGTACGCCCGCCGGTCCCGGCGCCCCCACTGCCCCCGCCACCCCCGATGTGACCGCCTTGACCGCCGCCCTCCCCCTGCTGTCCCGTTGGTACAGCCGGCGGCAGGCCGATGGTGTCGTGGACGGGCTGCGGTACCGGATCGGCTGGCGGCGGCTCGGGCCCGCTCCGGCCGCCGTGGTCCGCGGGACCTGGCTCGTGGTGCTGCCCGATGGGACCCCGCCCGGTCCGTGGGCCGAGGCGGCCGCGCGGGCCCTCACCGCCCACGGCGCCGACGTACGGGAGGTCCGTCTCACCCCCGGCGCCGACCGTGCGGACGTCGGGAGGCTGCTCCGGCCGCATGTGGAGGCGGACGAGGCGGCCGGGATCCTGCTGCTGCCGGCGTCCGCGCCGGGGCGTTCCGCCGGGCATCCGCACGTGCCGGCCGGGCCGGCCCGCCTCCTCGCCGTCGTCCAGGCCCTCGGAGATCTGGAGGTGGCCGCCCCTCTCTGGTGCGCCACCACGGGAGCCGTCGGCACCGGCCCCGACGACCCCGTGCGCGACGCCGAGCAGGCCCAGCTGTGGGGACTGGGGCGGATCGCCGCGCTGGAGCACCCCGAGCGGTGGGGCGGCCTCCTCGACCTGCCCGAACACTCCGACGACGCCTCGGCCGAGCATCTGGGCCGTGTGCTCGCCGGTGCCGTGGGCGCCGAGGACCAGGTGGCGGTACGGCCGTACGGCGTACTGGCCCGCCGCCTGGAGCACGCCCCGGTCCGGGCCGCCGCCCGCCGGCCCTGGCGGACCCGCGGTACCGCGCTGATCACCGGGGGCACGGGCGCGCTGGGCGGCCAGGTCGCGCGGTGGCTGGCCGCGTCCGGTGCCGAGCACCTGCTGCTGGTGAGCCGGAGCGGCGAACGGGCGGCGGGCGCCGGGGAGTTGCGTGCCGAACTGCAGGCGCTCGGAGCGCGCGTCACGTTCGCCGCGTGCGACGCCGCCGACCGCGACGCCCTCGGCGCCGTACTCGCCGCGATACCGGAGGATTTCCCCCTCACCACCGTGGTGCACGCCGCCGGGCAGCTCGACGACGCCCTGCTCGACACGCTGACCCCGGCCCAGCTGGGGCGGGCGCTCGGCGCCAAGGCGACGGCGGCCCGCAACCTGGACGAGCTGACCCGGGACCGGGACCTGACCGCGTTCGTCCTCTTCTCCTCCGTGGCCGCCACCTGGGGCCTGCCCGGACAGGGCGGATACGCCCCCGGCAACGCCTTCCTCGACGCCCTCGCCGAACGCCGGCGGGCCGAGGGCCTGCCCGCCACCTCCCTCGCCTGGGGCGCCTGGGACGGCCCCGGAATGGCCGAGGGCACCGCCGTGGCCCGGGAGTTCGCGCGGATCGGCCTGGGACGGCTCCGGCCCCGGGAAGGCCTGGACGCGCTGGGCCGGGCCCTCGCGGGCGAGGACGTCTGCGTCACCGTGGCACGGGTCGACTGGGACACCTTCCTGCCCGCCGCCGCGGCGGCCCGTCCGCGCCCCCTGTTCGACACGCTCCCCGAGGCCCGCCGGACGGCCGCCGCACCCCGGCAGCCCTCCGCCGCCGACCTGGTACGGCGGTTGGCCGGTCTCGGCGCGGCGGAGCGCGAGGAGGAGGTGGCCGCCGTCGTCCGCCGGACCGTCGCCGCCGTGCTCGGCTTCGACTCCACGCGGCGGATCCGCGACCGGCGCACCTTCCACGAACTCGGCCTGACCTCCCTCACGGCGGTGGACCTGCGCAACCGGCTGGGCGCCGCCACCGGGCTGAGGCTGCCGACGACCCTCGTCTTCGACCACCCCACCCCCCAGGCCGTCACCCGGTTCGTCCTCGGCCTGCTCGCCGGCGAGGACGGCACCGGCCAGGACGGCACCAGCCAAACCGGCACCACCCCGGACCGTTCCCCGCGCCCGGCCGACCCCGCCGAGCCGATCGCCATCGTCGGCATGGCCTGCCGGTACCCGGGCGCGGTGACCTCGCCCGAGGAACTGTGGGAGCTCGTCGCGTCCGGAGGCGACGCGATCGGCGGGATGCCGCGCGACCGGGGCTGGGACCCGGACCGGCTCTTCCACCCGGAACCGGGCCGGCCCGGCACGACGTACACCCGCAGCGGTGGATTCCTGTACGACGCCGCCGACTTCGACGCCGAGTTCTTCGGCATCAGCCCGCGCGAGGCGCTCGCCACGGACCCCCAGCAGCGTCTGCTGCTGGAGACCGGCTGGGAGGCCGTCGAGCGGGCCGGGATCGACCCGGCCGCCCTGCGCGGCACCGACACCGGCGTCTACGTCGGCGCGTCCGCCGGCGAGTACGGCCCGCGCCTGGCCGACCCGGCCGGCGGCGCCGACGGCTACGCCCTCACCGGCGGCGCCGCCAGCGTGATCTCCGGCCGGGTCGCCTACACGCTCGGACTCGAAGGCCCCGCGGTCTCCGTCGACACGGCCTGCTCCTCCTCACTCGTCGCGCTCCATCTGGCCGCGCAGGCACTGCGCCAGGGGGAGTGCTCGCTCGCCCTGGCGGGCGGCGTCACGGTCATGTCCGGCCCCGGGGTGTTCCTGGAGTTCTCCCGGCAGCGGGGACTGTCGCCGGACGGGCGCTGCAAGGCGTTCGCGGCCGCCGCCGACGGCACCGGCTGGGCCGAGGGCGTCGGCGTGCTGGTCCTGGAACGGCTGTCGGACGCCCGGCGCAACGGGCACCGCGTGCTCGCCGTGGTCCGCGGCTCCGCGATCAACCAGGACGGCGCGAGCAACGGCCTGACCGCGCCCAACGGCCCCTCCCAGGAACGCGTCATCCGTCAAGCCCTCGCCGGTGCCGGGCTGACCGCCGCCGACGTGGACGCCGTCGAGGCCCACGGCACCGGCACCCGGCTCGGCGACCCCATCGAGGCGCAGGCGATCCTCGCGACCTACGGCCGCGGCCGCAACCCCGCGCGGCCCGTCCGGCTCGGCTCGCTGAAGTCCAACATCGGACACTCCCAGGCCGCCGCCGGTGTCGCGGGCGTCATCAAGATGGTGATGGCGATGCGGCACGGCGTGCTCCCGCGAACGCTGCACGTCGACGAGCCGACACCGCACGTGGACTGGTCGGCCGGCGCGGTCGCCCTGCTGACCGGGAACACCCCCTGGGAGAAGACGGACGGACCGCGCAGGGCGGCCGTGTCCTCCTTCGGCATGAGCGGCACCAACGCCCACGTCATCCTCGAAGAGCCCGGCCCCCGGCCCGCCGACCCCCCGTCCCCCGCGCCCTCCGGCGGCCCGGACACCGTCCCCTGGACGCTCTCCGCACGCACCCCCGGCGCGCTGCGCGCCCTGGCCGCCCGGCTGACGCACGCCGTGACACGCAGCCCCGGCGCAGCGGACCCGCTCGCCGTCGCCCGCGCCCTCGCCACCACCCGCTCGGCGTTCGAGTACCGGGCCGTGGTCCTCGGCAGCAGCCGTGAGGACCTCCTCGCGGGCCTGACCGACGTCGCCGCCGGCGCCCAGGGCGTGGTGGCGCCGGCCGCCGAGGGCGGCGTGCCCGCACCCGGGCCGGTGGCGGAGGCCGCCGCGGACTTCGCCCGGGGCGGCGAGGTGGACTGGACGGCGGTCCTCGGCCGCGCCGACGGACCGCCGGCGGAACTGCCCACCTACCCCTTCCAGCACAAGCGGTACTGGCTGGACGCCCCCGTCGCCCCGGCCGCACCCGGCGCCGGCCGGCCGCTGGACCACCCGCTGCTCTCCTCGGTCGTCCACCTGGCGGGCACCGGTGACCACGTGTTCACCGGCCGCCTCGCCGACCGGGCGCAGCCGTGGCTGGAGGACCACCAGGTCGCCGGAACCGTACTGCTGCCGGGCACCGCCTTCGTCGAACTCGCGCTGCGCGCCGGCACCCACCTCGGCTGCGAGACCCTGCACGAACTCAGCCTGACGGCCCCGCTCCTCGCCCCGCCCTCCGCCGGCATCGCGCTCCAGGTGTCCGTCGGGACCCCCGACGAGACGGGCCGCCGCCCCGTGCGGATCTTCTCCCGGCCCGAGGACGCGGACGCCGACCAGCCCTGGACCCGGCACGCCGACGGTGTGCTCGGCACCGCGACGGAGCCCGGCGACGGGACGGCAGACCTCGGCGCGTGGCCGCCGCCCGGCGCGTCCCCCGTCGACGTCGGCGACCTCTACGAGCGGCTGACCCGCCGCGGCTACGGCTACGGCCCCGCGTTCCAGGGCCTGTTGCGGGCCTGGCGGCACGGCGGGGACGTCCTCGCCGAGGTGGCCCTGGCCGACACCGAGGCGGCCGAGGCCGACCGCTACGGGCTGCACCCCGCCCTGCTCGACGCCGCCCTGCACACCATCGGCCTCACGGCCGGCGAGACCGACGACGCCCCGGCCGTGCTGCCGTTCGCCTGGCAGGAGGTGTCCGTCACGGCCCGCGGACCCGCCGCCCTGCGGGTACGGCTGGCGATGACCGGACCGGCGCGGGCCGCGCTGACCGCGTACGACGAGGAGGGGCGCCCCGCGGCGGCCATCGGCTCCGTCGTCCTGCGCCCCGTACCCGACGAGCCGACGGCCGGCCGGCCCGCCGGGGCGACGGCGCTGTACCGCCTGGACTGGCCGGCCGTCCCTCTCGCCCCCACACCCGACGGGGACGCCGTACCCCGCCCGGCACTGCTCGCCCCGGACGCCACCCCCCTCCCCACGGCCCCGGCCACCGGCACGCCGACACCCCGCTACCCCGACCTCACCGCCCTGCGCACCGCGATCGCCGCGGGCGATCCGGTCCCGGACCTCGTCCTGGTCGGCGTGGCACCCGAGGGCGCAGGAGCCGAGGGGCTTGGCGGGGTCGCGCCGGACGCCGCCCGCGCCGAGGTCCTCCCGGGTGTCGCCCCGCACCCCGCCCCCGCCGAACCCCTCCCCGGCCTCGCCCAGGCGTTCCCCGGTGCGGCGGCCGAGGCGGTCGCCCGTGTCCTCCGGCTCGTCCAGGAGTGGCTCGCCGACGACCGGCTGGGCAGCGCCCGGCTGGTGCTGGTGACCCGGTCGGCCGTGGCGGTGTCCGCGGCCGAGCCGGCCGACCCCGCCGGGGCCGCCGTCTGGGGGCTGCTGCGCTCAGCGCAGACCGAGCACCCGGGGCGCTTCGTGCTCGCCGACGTGGACGGCACCGAGGCCTCGGCACGCGCCCTGGTGTCCGCGGCGTCCGGCGACGAGCCCCAACTGGCCCTGCGGAACGGCACCCCGCACGTGCCCCGCCTGGTCCGGCACACCGCGCCGACGCGGCCGGCCGTTCCGGTGTTCGACCCGCACGGTACCGTCCTCGTCACCGGCGGCACGGGCCTGCTGGGCCGGCTCGTCGCCCGCCACCTGGTGACCGAGCACGGCGTACGCCACCTGCTGCTGGTCAGCCGGAGCGGTGAGAACGCCCCCGGCGTCGGGGAACTGCGGGCCGAACTCACCGGGCACGGCGCCCGGGTGACCGTGGCCGCGTGCGACCTGGCCGACGGCGACGCCCTGGCGGCGCTGTGGTCGGCGCTCCCGGCCGAGCACCCGCTGACGGCCGTGGTGCACGCCGCCGGTGTGCTGGACGACGGCCCGGTCGGATCGCTGACGCCCGAGCGTCTGCACCGCGTGCTGCGCCCGAAGGCCGACGCGGCCTGGCGGCTGCACGAGCTGACCCGCGGCCTCGACCTGTCCGCCTTCGTGCTGTTCTCCTCCGCCGCCGGGGTGCTCGGCTCGGCCGGGCAGGGCAACTACGCCGCGGCCAACGCCTTCCTCGACGCCCTCGCCGCCCACCGCCGGGCCCAGGGCCTGCCCGCCACCTCACTGGCCTGGGGGCTGTGGGAGGAGCGCAGCGAACTGACCGCCGCGCTCGACGGCACCGGTCTGCGGCGCCTCGCACGGACCGGGGTCCGGCCGCTGACGACCGAGGACGGGCTCGCGCTCCTCGACGCGGCACTGGCCGCCGACGAGCCCGCCCTGGTACCGGTGCACCTGGACCGCGACTCCGGTCAGACAGCGGCCGGCCCGGTACCGGCACCGCTGCGCGCGCTGCCGCGCCCCGCCGAGGCCGCCCGCCCGCGCCGCTCCCGGCGTACGGCCGCCCCGGCCGGCGCGCTCGCCGAGCGGGTGCGCGCGATGACCGGCACCGAGCGCCTGCGTGTCCTGGCCGGCCTGGTGCGCGAGGAGTCCGCCGCCGTGCTCGGTCTGGACCCGATGGACGACACGCACGACACACGGGCCTTCGCCGACCTGGGGATGGACTCCCTCACCGGGCTCGAACTGCGCAACAGGCTGGCCGCGCTGACCGGGCTCACCCTCCCCGCCGGGCTGGTGTTCGACCAGCCCACGCCGGGCGAGCTGGCCGGGTGGCTGGCGGCCGAACTCCTCGGCTCCGACGCCCCCGAACCCGGCCCGGCCCGGCAGCCCACCCGGGCCGCCGACGACGAGCCCATCGCGATCGTCGCCATGGCCTGCCGCTACCCCGGCACCCCCGGCACCGGTGACATCACCACCCCCGACGCCCTCTGGGCGCTGGTGGCGGCCGGAGCCGACACCGTCGGCGACATGCCGCACGACCGGGGCTGGAACGTGGCGGAGCTGTACGACCCCGAGCCGGGCCGCCCGGGCCGGACCTACACCCGCCGGGGCGCCTTCCTGCGCGGCGCCGCCGACTTCGACGCCGACTTCTTCGGCATCAACCCGCGCGAGGCCCTCGCCATGGACCCGCAGCAGCGACTGCTCCTCCAGGCCGGCTGGGAGGCCGTCGAACGGGCCGGCATCGACCCGGCCGCCCTGCGCGGCACCCGGAGCGGGGTCTTCGCCGGGGTGATGTACCACGACTACGGCTCCTGGGCGCGCCGCGTGCCCGAGGAGGTCGCCGGGTACCTCGGTTCCGGCACGGCGGGCAGCGTGGCGTCGGGCCGGGTGGCGTACACCCTGGGCCTCGAAGGCCCCGCCGTGTCCGTCGACACCGCCTGCTCCTCCTCGCTGGTGGCGCTGCACCTGGCGGTGCAGTCCCTGCGCTCGGGCGAGAGCGACCTGGCGCTGGCCGGGGGCGTGACGGTGATGTCGACGCCCACGCCCTTCATCGAGTTCTCCCGTCAGCGCGGGCTCGCCGCCGACGGGCGCTGCAAGCCGTTCGCCGCCGCCGCCGACGGCACCGGCTGGGGCGAGGGCGTCGGTGTCCTCCTCCTGGAACGGCTGTCGGACGCCCACGCCCACGGCCACCCCGTGCTCGCCGTGGTCCGCGGCACCGCCGTCAACCAGGACGGCGCCAGCAACGGGCTGACCGCGCCCAACGGCCCCTCCCAGGAGCGGGTGATCCGCCAGGCGCTCGCCGCCGCCGGGCTGACCGCCACCGACGTGGACGCCGTCGAGGCGCACGGCACCGGCACCTCGCTCGGCGACCCGATCGAGGCCGAGGCGCTCCTCGCGGTCTACGGCGAGGGCCGCCCGCCGGAGCAGCCCCTGCTCCTCGGGTCGGTCAAGTCCAACCTCGGCCACACCCAGGCAGCCGCGGGTGTCGCCGGCGTCATCAAGACGGTGATGGCGATGCGGCACGGCGCCCTGCCGAAGACCCTGCACCTCGACGAGCCGACCCCGCACGTCGACTGGTCCTCCGGCGCGGTGCGGCTGCTCGACGAGAGCGTGCCCTGGCCGGCGACGGGCCGGCCCCGGCGGGCCGGTGTCTCCTCCTTCGGCATCAGCGGCACCAACGCCCACGTCATCCTCGAACAGGCCCCGCCGGAACCGGCCGCCGCCCGGCGCCCGCAGGCCCCGCAGGCCCCCCGGAGCCCGCAGCTCCCGCTGCCCCCACGGCTCACGGGGCTGCCGGCCGGCGGCGAGACCGTGCCCTGGCTGCTGTCGGCCCGCAGCGCCGAGGGACTGCGCGCCCAGGCCGAGCGGCTGCGGCAGCGCCTGGCCGAGCGCCCCGACCTGCGACCGGTCGACGTCGGCTACTCGCTGGCCACCGGCCGCACCGCCTTCGAGCACCGGGCGGCACTCGTCGGCGCCGGCCGCGAGGACCTCCTGGACCGGCTGGACGAGCTGTGCTCCGGGGACAGCGGGGACGGCCCGGCGCAGGGCCGTACCGCCGGCGGCCGACTGGCCTTCCTGTTCGCGGGACAGGGCAGCCAGCGCCTCGGCATGGGCCGTCGGCTGCGCGCCCGGTACCCCGTCTTCGCCGAGGCGTTCGACGCGGTCTGCGCGGAGCTGGACCGCCACCTGGCGCGACCGCTGCGCGAGGTCGTCGACGCGGAGGACGACACGGAGGAGTCGGCGCTGCTCGACACCACCGAGTACACCCAGCCTGCCCTGTTCGCGGTCGAGGTGGCCCTGTTCCGGCTGCTCGACCACTGGGGCGTCCGCCCCGACGTGCTGGCCGGGCACTCCGTCGGCGAACTGGCCGCCGCCCACGTCGCCGGCGTGCTGAGCCTGCCCGACGCGGCCGCGCTGGTGGCCGCCCGGGGCCGGCTCATGCAGTCCCTGCCGCCGGGCGGGGCGATGGTCGCGGTGGGCGCTCCCGAACAGGAGGTCCTGCCGCTGCTCACCGAGCACGTCGCGATCGCCGCCGTCAACGGCCCGGCCGCGGTGGTGCTGTCCGGGCGGACGGAGGACGTCCTCGCGGTCGCGGACCGGCTCGACGACCGCGGGCACCGGGTCACCCGGCTGCGGGTCAGCCACGCCTTCCACTCGCCCGAGATGGAGCCGATGCTCGCCGACCTGCACGCCGCGGCCAAGGGCCTGACCTTCCATCCGCCGCGGATCCCCCTCGTGTCCACGGTGACCGGGCAGCCGGCGACCGCCGAGGAGCTGACCTCACCGGCGTACTGGACCGAACAGGCACGCCGGCCCGTCCGCTTCCTCGACGCGGTACGACGACTGGTGCGCGACGGCGCGCGGACCCTGCTGGACGTCGGGCCCGACGGCTCGCTCGCCGGTCTCGCCGCGGGCGCCGGGGACCCGGCCGTGCGGGCCGTCCCCGCACTGCGCCGGGACCGGTCCGAGACGGAGACACTGGCCGACGCCCTCGGCCGGCTGTACGTGCGCGGGGTCGCGGTCGACTGGGAGGCGTACTTCGCCGGGACCGGCGCCCGACGCGTGGACCTGCCGACGTACGCCTTCCGGCCGGAGCGGTTCTGGCTGCCCGCCGCGGCGGAGCCGTCCGCCCCGGACCTCGCGCACTCCGGACTCGACGCCCCCGACCACCCGCTGCTGGGAGCCTGCGTGGAGCTCCCGGACACCGACGAACTGGTGTTCACCGGCGCGCTGTCGACCGGCACGCACCCGTGGCTGGCCGGCCACCGGGTGCGCGGCGAGGTCCTGCTGCCCGGTGCCGCCTTCGTCGAACTCGCCCGCCACGCCGGAGCAGGGCTCGGCTGCGGCCACCTCGCCGACCTGACCCTGCACACGCCCCTCGCCGTGCCCGCCCACGGGGCCGTCCAGCTGCGGGTACGGGTGAGCGGGCCCGCCGACGACGGCCGGCGCCGGCTGACGGTACACGCCCGCCGCGCCGGCGCCGCGCCCGGGGATTCGTGGACCCGGCACGCCACCGCCCTGCTGACCCGGCCCGCACCCGCCGGGGACCGTCCGCCCGCCGGCGCCTGGCCGCCGCCCGGCTCGGTACCGGTGCCGGTCGAGGGCCTGTACGACGAACTGTCCGCGTCCGGGGTGGAGTACGACGGCCCGTTCCGCGGACTGCGCGCGGCCTGGCTGCACGACGGCGACGTCCTCGCCGAGGTGGCGCTGCCGGAGAAGGCCGCACGGGACGCCGGACGGTTCGGCCTCCACCCCGCCCTGCTGGACGCGGCCCTGCACGCAGCGGCCCTGCTCGCGCCGCGCGGCACCGACGCCCCCGGCCCGCGCCTGCCGTTCGCCTGGACCGACGTGGCACCGCCCGCCGACGGCCCGGACCGACTCCGGGTACGGCTCACGGCACGAGGCGACACCCTGACGCTCCGCTTCACGGACGCGGCCGGACACCCCGCCGGCACCATCGGCTCCCTCCTGCTGCGCCCGGCCGCCACCCCGGCCGAACGGCCCCCGTCCCTCCTCGAACTGCACTGGCCCCCCGTCCCCGCCGGCCCGGCCCCGACGGGCACGAGCCCGGTGGCCCTGCTGGACGCCGTACGGGCGGACGGCCTGGCCGGTGTGCCGGGTGCCGGGGTGGCCGACGGTCCGGGCGGGATGCCGGGTGCCGGGGCGGCCGGTGGTCCGGACGCGGTGCCGGGGGGCGTGTCGGCGGAGGGGCCGGGTGCCGTGCCGGGCGCCGTACGGTACGTCGGCCTCGACGCCCTGCTGGCGGCGCTCGACGGGGGTACGGCAGCACCGGAGCTGCTCCTCGCCCCGGTTGCCACCGGGACCCCGGACGAGGACGTCACCGCACGCGCCCGGGCCGCGCTGAACACGGCCGTCGGCCTGCTGCGACGCTGGTCGGCGGAGCCACGGCTGGCCGCCACCCGCCTGGTGCTGCTGACCCGGGGCGCGGTGGCCGCCGTACCCGGTGACCCGGCGCCCGACCCGGCGACCGCCGCGGTGTGGGGCCTCGGACGCTCGGCGCAGAGCGAACACCCCGGCCGCGTCGTCCTCGTGGACACGGACGGGGACCCCGCCTCGACCGCCGTACTCCCGGCGGCCCTCCTGACCGGCGAACACCAGATCGCCCTGCGCGCCGGCACCGTCACCACCCCCCGGCTCACCCCCATCCCGAACGGGTCCGCGGCCGCCGAGTCGACGGGTGCCGCCCCCACCCCTGCCTTCGACCCCGCCGGTACCGTCCTGGTCACCGGTGGCACCGGGGGACTGGGCGCGCTGGTCGCCCGGCACCTCGTCTCCGCGCACGGCGTACGGCACCTGCTGCTGGCCGGGCGGCGCGGGGAGGCGGCGCCGGGGGCGTCCCGGCTGGCCGCCGAGTTGGCCGGGACGGGCGCCGACGTGCGCGTCGCCGCCTGTGACGTGTCCGACCGCGGCGCCCTCGCCCGGCTCCTCGACTCCGTGCCGGCCGACCGGCCCCTCACCGCCGTGGTGCACTGCGCGGCGGTGCTGGACGACGGGGTGCTGCAGTCGCTCACCCCCGAGCGCGTGGACCGGGTCCTGCGGGCGAAGGCCGACGCGGCCTGGCACCTGCACGAGCTGACCGCGGACCGGAGGCTGGACGCGTTCGTGCTCTTCTCGTCCGTCGCGGGCGTCCTGGGCGCCGCCGGACAGGGCAACTACGCCGCCGCCAACGCCTTCCTCGACGCCCTCGCCTCGCTCCGCCGCGCCCAGGGCCTGCCCGGTACGGCGCTGGCCTGGGGCTGGTGGGACGGCGCGGAGGGCATGGCGGGCGGACTCGGCGCCGCCGACCGGGCCCGGCTGGCCAGGACGGGCGTCGCCGCCTTCGCCCCCGCGGAGGCGCTCGCCCTGTTCGACACGGCCCTCGGCCGGGAGGCGGCGGTGTTCGTGCCGGTCCGCCTGGACACCGAGGTCCTGCGGGAGCGGGCCCGGCAGGGAACGCTCGCGCCGGTCCTGCGGGAGCTGGTCACCGACCCGTCACCGGCCCCCGAAAACCGGACCCCGTCGCCCGCCGACCCGGCTCCGGAGACCGCGCCGTGGCGTGCGCGGCTGCGGGACACCGGCCCCGAGCAGCGCGAGGACGTGCTGCTCACCCTGGTGCGCCGCGAGGTGGCCAAAGTCCTCGGCAGGCCGTCCCCCGCGGGCGTGGACGCCCACGACCGGTTGCTCGACCTGGGCTTCGACTCCCTCACGGCCGTGGAACTCCGCAACCGCCTCGGTGAACTGACCGGCCTGGACCTGTCCACCACGCTGGTCTTCGACCACCCGACACCCGCCCGTCTGGCCGGTCACCTGTCGGCCTCCCTGGCGGCCTCCCTGGCGGACACCGCCGGTTCCCGGCCGACCGGACCGGACCCGGCCGACGCGGTGCCGAAGCACTCCCCGGCCCCGGTGGGGGAGGACGGCGGTCTGGCCGACGCCACCACCGCCGACGAACTCCTGGCCTTCATCGACAAGAACCTCAGACGGCCATGACGGCAGCAGGCACCGACCCCAGAAGGTCCTGACCGCCCCCGACAACCCGCGACCGACCATGACACACGAGTGAGGACCGATGGCCGAGGACGAGAAGCTCGTCGAGTACCTCCGGTGGGTGACCACCGACCTGCAGGCGACCCGCCGGCGGCTCGACGAGGTCGAACAGGCGGCACAGGAGCCCATCGCCATCGTGGCGATGAGCTGCCGGCTGCCCGGCGGCGTCGGCTCGCCCGAAGAGCTGTGGCGGCTGGTGTCCGCCGGTACCGACGCCGTCACCGGCTTCCCCACCGACCGGGGCTGGGACCTGGACGCCCTGTACGACCCGGACCCGGACCGCGCGGGCACGTCGTACACCCGCCACGGCGGATTCGTCGACGGCTGCGCCGACTTCGACCCCGGCTTCTTCGGGATCAGCCCCAAGGAGACCCTCGCGACCGACCCCCAGCAGCGGCTGCTCCTGGAACTGGCCTGGGAGGCGTTCGAGCGGGCCGGCCTGCCCGTGGAAGAGGTCCGCGGCAGCGGCACCGGCGTGTTCGCCGGAGTGATGTACAACGACTACGGCAGCCGGTCGCGCCACCCCGCCGAGGACATCGAGGGCTACCTCGGCACCGGCAGCGCCGGCAGCGTCGCCTCCGGCCGCGTGGCCTACACCTTCGGCCTGGAGGGGCCGGCCGTCACCGTCGACACCGCCTGCTCCTCCTCGCTCGTCGCCCTCCACCTCGCCGTCCAGGCGCTGCGCCAGGGCGACTGCGAACTCGCCCTGGCCGGCGGGGTGTCGCTGATGGCCACCCCGGCGACCTTCGTCGGGTTCAGCCGGCAGCGCGGCCTGGCCCCCGACGGCCGGTGCAAGGCGTTCGGGGCCGGCGCGGACGGCACCGGCTGGGCGGAGGGCGCCGGTCTGCTCCTGCTGGAACGGCTCTCCGCGGCCCGCGCCAACGACCACCCGGTCCTGGCCGTCGTCCGGGGCAGCGCGGTCAACCAGGACGGCGCCAGCGGCGCGCTCACCGCACCCAACGGGCCCGCGCAGGAACGTGTCATCGGGCAGGCCCTGGAGAACGCCCGGCTGCGGCCGGAACAGATCGACGCCGTCGAGGCGCACGGCACCGGAACCGTGCTCGGCGACCCCATCGAGGCCCGGGCGCTGCAGTCGGTGTACGGCGGGGAACGGGCGGCCGGCAGGCCGCTGTGGCTCGGCTCGCTGAAGTCCAACATCGGGCACACCCAGGCGGCCGCGGGGGTCGCCGGGGTGATCAAGACGGTGATGGCGATGCGGCACGGCGTGCTGCCGCGGACCCTGCACGCCGACGTGCCGTCCCCGCACGTGGACTGGGAGGCCGGCCCCCTGGCGCTGCTCACCGAGGCGCGGCCCTGGCCCGACACCGGCGAGCCCCGGCGGGCGGGCGTCTCCGCGTTCGGGATCAGCGGCACCAACGCGCACGTCCTCCTCGAACAGGCCCCGGCCACCCCGGAACCCGAGCGGCCCGAGCGGGCCGGACACGTGCCGTCGTCCGAGCGGGCCGGACACGCGTCGTCGTCCGGGCAGAACGGCCGCGTGCCCTCGTCCGAGCGGGCCGGCCGTGCGCACGGTGAACTGCCGCCGCTGTGGGCGCTGTCCGCCAAGAGCCCCGAGGCGCTGAGCGCCCAGGCCGAGCGGCTCGCCCGGCACGTGCGCGCCCACCCGGAGCTGCGGCCCGCCGACATCGGCTGGTCGCTCGTCCGCACCCGCACGGCGTTCCCGTACCGGGCCGCCGTCGTGGGAGCCGACCGCGAGGAACTCCTGGCGGCCGTCGACGCGCTGGCGGCCGGGGCGGCCGGCGGTGACGTCCGGACCCCGGCCGGCACCGGCCGGGCCGTCCTCGTCTTCCCCGGAGTCCTCCCCGCGGCCTTCCCCGGAGGCTCCCCGGAAGCCCTCTCGGACACGGAGGACCTGTGGGTCCGCACGGCCGGTGAACTGCTGCACACCTCACCGGTGTTCGCCCGGCGGATCGAGGAGTGCGCGGAGGCCCTGCGCCCGTACACCGACTGGTCGCTGACCGACGTCCTGCGCGGCATGCCCGGGGCGCCCGCGCCGGCCGGCGCCGAGGTCGCCCCGCCCGCGCTGTGGGCCGTCATGGTCTCCCTGGCCGCCCTGTGGGAGTCCTGCGGCGTGCGGATATCCGCCGTCCTGGGCCGCGCGGACGGCGAGATCGCCGCGGCCACCGTCAGCGGCTCCCTGTCGCTGCCGGACGCCGCCCGCGCGGTGGCGCTGGGCACCCGGGCGTTCGGCCCGCTGCACGGCGGCCCGCTGTCCGTCTCCGCGGCACCCGACACCGTACGCGCCTGGCTGGCGGCCGGAACCGGCTCGCTGACCCTCGCGGCCGTCGACGGACCCCGGTCCGTGGTCGTCACCGGGCCCGACGCGGACCTCGACGCGTTGCGCGCGCGGTGCGAGGCCGAGGGGGTCCCGGCGCGACGCCTCCCGGTGACATACGGCGCCCGCACACCGGGGGCCGAAGCGGTCCGCGAGGAGCATGCCGCCGCGCTCGCCCCGGTGGTGCCGCGCCCCGGGCGGCTGCCCGTGTACTCCGCCGCCACCGGCGGGCTCCTGGAACCGGCCGCCCAGGACGGCGACTTCTGGTACCGCTGCCTGCGGCAGCCGGCGCAGTTCGAGCAGGCCACGCGGGCCCTGCTCGCCGACGGCCACGACCTGTTCATCGAGTGCGCTCCGCACCCCGTCCTCACCCGGACCCTGGGCGAGACCGCGGGGGACGCGGCGTCCGTCGTGGGCGTCCCGCAGCGCGGCGGCGCCGGACCGCGCCGGTTCGCCGACGCGGTCGCCGAGGCGGTGGCGGCCGGGGCACGCCTGGACGCCGACCGGTACTTCGGCGCCGCGCACCGCGTCGACCTCCCCACCTACGCCTTCCAGCGGACCCGGTTCTGGCTGGCGGGCGACACCGCCCCGGCACAGCGGCCCGCCACCGCGTCCGCGTCCGAGGACCCCTGGCGGCTGGAGGTGACGGAACCCGGCGACCTCGCCAGCCTCGCGCCCGTGCCCGCCTCCGACGTACGGGACCCGCTCGCGCCGCACGAGATCCGCGTCGCCGTCCGCGCCACCGGACTGCACTTCGGGGACGTCCTCGTCGGCCTCGGCCTCGCCACGCACGGCGACGGCGGCACGGCACCCGGCGTGGAGGCCGCCGGTGTCGTCCTCGACACCGGAGCCGGCGTCACGGACATCGCCGTGGGCGACACGGTGACGGGCCTGTTCCCGCGGGGCGCCGCCGGCCCGTTCGCGGTCACCGACCACCGCTACACCGTCCGCGTCCCCGACGGCTGGTCCTTCGCCCAGGCCGCCGCGGCCCCGCTGGCCTTCCTGACCGCCCACCACGCCCTGTTCGCGCTCGCCGCGCTGCGCCCCGGCGAGACGGTGCTGGTCCACGCCGCGAGCGGCGGCACGGGACGCGCCGCCGTCCAACTGGCCCTGCACCACGGGGCCCGGGTGCTCGCCACCGACACCCCCGACCACGCGGAGGCCCTGCGCGCGCTCGGCCTGCCCGAGGACCGGCTGGCCTCCTCGGCCACCCCCGACTTCGCGGCACCGCTCCTCGCCGCCACCGGCGGACACGGCGCCGACGTCGTGGTCAACTGCCTGACGGGGGAGTTCACCGACGCCGGCCTGCGGATGCTGCCGCGCGGCGGGCGGTTCGTGGAGACCGGCCGCACGGAGATCCGCGACGCCGGCCGGGTCGCCGCGGAGCACCCCGGCGTCGTCTACCTGACGGCCGACCTGGCCGACGCCGGACCGGACCGGATCCGCGCGGCCCTGACCGAACTGGCCGCGCTGTTCGCCGACGGGACGCTGCACCCGCCGTCCGTACCCGTCTGGGACGTCGACCGGGCCGCCGAGGCGCTGGAACGGCTCGCCGCGGACCGGCACGCCGGCCAGGCCGTCCTCGTCCTGCCGCAGTCCCCACACCCCGGCGCCGCCGCGCCCCTCGCCCCGGCGGACACCGGCGCGCCGGCCGGGACGGACCCGGCCGCCCGCCGCGCGTCCGTGCTGGACGCCGTCCGCACACAGGTCGCCGCGGTCCTCGGCCACGACGACCCGCGGGCGATCGGGTACGACCAGAACTTCCAGGAACTCGGGCTCGACTCGCTCACCGCGGTGCAGCTGCGCAACCGGCTGCGCACGGCGACCGGACTGCGGCTCCCGGCGACCCTCGTCTACGACCACCCCACCCCCCGGGCGGTCGCCGAACACGTCCTCACCCGCACCGAGGGGCAGTCGGCCCGCGGTGCGGACGCGGCGTCGGCCGAGGCCGCGCCCGCGCACCGCGGCGACCGGCACGACCCGGCCGCCGACGCCCTCGCCATCGTCGCGATGAGCTGCCGCTTCCCGGGCG
Organism: Streptomyces sp. NPDC107654; assembly: GCF_055639035.1. Taxonomy (NCBI): domain Bacteria; kingdom Bacillati; phylum Actinomycetota; class Actinomycetes; order Kitasatosporales; family Streptomycetaceae; genus Streptomyces; species Streptomyces sp. NPDC107654. Next base: position 128,663 of record NZ_JBVKBI010000008.1, on the reverse strand, counting down.
GCGCGCACTCACCGGAACAACTCTGGCAGGTGCTCGACAAAGGGGTCGACGCCATCGGCGACTTCCCCGACGACCGCGGCTGGAACCTCGCCGAACTCCACCACCCGGACCCCGGCCGGCCCGGCACCACGTACGCCCGCCAGGGCGGCTTCCTCGACACCGTCGCCGACTTCGACGCCGACTTCTTCGGGATCTCGCCCCGCGAGGCCCTCGCGATGGACCCCCAGCAGCGGCTGTTGCTGGAGACCACCTGGGAGGCGTTCGAACGCGGCGGCATCGACCCCACCCGGGTGACCGCCGGACAGGTCGGCGTCTTCGTCGGCACCAACGGACAGGACTACCCCAGGGTGCTGGCCACCGGCAAGGACGACCTGGAGGGCTACGTCGGCACCGGCAACGCCGCCAGCGTCCTCGCCGGGCGCCTCGCCTACGCGTTCGGTTTCGGCGGCCCCGCCGTCACCGTGGACACCGCCTGCTCCTCCTCCCTGGTGGCGCTGCACTGGGCCGCGCAGGCGCTGCGCCGGGGCGAGTGCTCGCTCGCGCTGGTGGGCGGCGTCACGCTGATGGCCAGCCCGCTGCTGTTCACCGAGTTCAACCGGCAGAAGGTGCTCTCCCCGGGCGGCAGGTGCCGTTCGTTCTCCGCCGACGCGGACGGCACCAGCTGGAGCGAGGGCGTCGGTGTCCTGCTCGTGGAGCGGCTCTCCGACGCGCGGCGCCACGGGCACCGGGTGCTGGCCGTGGTCCGCGGCTCCGCCGTCAACTCCGACGGTGCCAGCAACGGCCTGACCGCGCCCAACGGCCCCGCCCAGGAACGGGTCGTCCGCAGCGCGCTCGCCGACGCCGGCCTGACCCCCGCCGAGGTGGACGCCGTGGAGGCGCACGGCACCGGCACCAAGCTCGGCGACCCCGTCGAGGCCCAGGCGCTGATCGCCACCTACGGGCAGCGGCGCCCCGGCGGCGCCCCGCTGCTGCTGGGCTCGCTGAAGTCGAACATCGGCCACACCCAGGCCGCCTCCGGCGTCGCCGGGATCATCAAGCTGGTCGAGGCGATGCGCCACGAGCGGCTGCCGCGGACCCTGCACGTGACCGAGCCGACCCCGCACGTCGACTGGACGGCCGGGGCGGTGGAGCTGCTGGTGGAGCCCCGCGACTGGCGGCGCGCCGGGCGCCCGCGCCGGGCCGGGGTGTCCTCCTTCGGCATCAGCGGCACCAACGCGCACGTCATCATCGAGGAACCCCCCGCCGCCCCCGGAACGGACGCCCCGGAGGAGACCCCGTCGGGGCAGGACACCCCCTGCGAGCCGGACGGCCGCCCGGTCGCCTGGACGCTCTCCGCCAAGAGCCCCGACGCCCTGCGCGCCCAGGCCCGGAGCCTGGCCGGACATCTGGCGTCCGCCACACCCGCGCCGCGCCCGCTGGACGTCGCCTGGTCCCTCGCCACGACCCGCGCGGCCCTGCGGCACCGGGCCGTCGTCCTGGTGGAGGACACGCAGGACACGGAGGCCGCCGCGCAGGCGTCCGCCGCGCTCGCCGCCCTGGCCGCCGGTCAGGACGTCGCCGGTGTCGTCCACGCACAGGCCCGCGAGGACCACCGGACCGCGTTCCTCTTCGCGGGCCAGGGCAGCCAGTCCGTCGGCATGGGACGGGAGCTGTACGCCGCACACCCCGGTTACGCCGACGCATTCGACGCGGCGTGCGCCGCGCTCGACCCGCATCTGCCCCGGCCGCTGCGCGAGATCGTGTTCGCCGAGGCCGGTCCCGTCACGGCCGGGCCGGTCGGCGGTGGCGAGGCCGGTCCTGTCGCGGCCGGGCTGGTCGGCGGTGGCGAGGCCGGTCCTGTCGCGGCCGGGCCGGTCGGCGGTGGCGAGGCCGGTCCTGTCGTGGCCGGGCTGATCGACCGGACGGAGTACGCGCAGCCGGCGCTGTTCGCGTTCGAGGTGGCGCTGTTCCGGCTGCTGGAGTCCTGGGGCGTCCGCCCCGACCTCGTCGCCGGGCACTCGGTCGGCGAGATCGCCGCGGCGCACGTGGCGGGGGTGCTCTCCCTCGCCGACGCCGCGGCCCTGGTCGCGGCCCGGGGCCGGCTGATGCAGGCCCTGCCGGAGGGCGGCGCCATGGCCGCCGTGGAGGCCGGTCCGACGGAGTGTGCCGAGCTGCTCGGCGACACCGGCGGCCGTGTCGCGGTCGCGGCGGTCAACGGGCCCCGGGCGACCGTGCTCTCCGGTGCGCGCGACGCGGTGGCCGAGGCGGTCGCCGTACTGGAGGAGCGGGGCCGGCGCGTCTCCTGGCTGCGGGTCAGCCACGCCTTCCACTCCCCGCTCATGGACCCGATGCTCGCCGAGTTCGAGCGGGTCGCGCGACAGCTGACGTACAGCCCGCCGCGCATCCCCGTCGTCTCCACCCTCACCGGCCGCCCCGCGACCGCCGAGGAACTGTGCTCGCCCGGCCGCTGGGTCCGCCACGTCCGCGACACCGTGCTCTTCCACGACGCCGTACGCTCCCTGGACGAGGCCGGGGCGAGCCTCTACGTCGAACTGGGCCTCGGCGCGCTCGGCCCGATGGCCGCCGACAGCCTCGACGGCCGCGGCACCGTCGTGGCCGCGCAGCGCAGGGACCGGCCGCAGGAGGCCGCGCTGCTGCACGCCGTGGGCAGCCTGCACGCCCACGGCGTACCGGTGGACTGGGCCGCCGTCCTCGCCGGGCGCGGTGCGCGCACGGTCGACCTGCCCACGTACGCCTTCCGGCGCAGCCGCTACTGGCCGCGCCGCGGTGCCGTCCGCGGCACCGGACCCGGCACCGGCTTCGGTCCCGGCGCCGGGCACCCCGTGCTCGGCCCGGTGGTACGGCTGGGCGACAGCGACCGGTTCGTGGCCACGGGCCGGCTCTCCACGGCCACCGTGCCGTGGCTCCCCGAGCACGAGGTGTTCGGCGCGACGGTCGCACCCGGCACCCTCCCCCTGGAACTCGCCGTGCAGGCCGCGGAGGCCGTGGGCAGCCCGGTGGTGCGGGAACTGACCCTGCACGCCCCGCTGCTCCTCGGCCCCGGCGACGACCTCGAACTCCAGTTGCTGCTCGACGAACCGGACGACTCCGGCGGCCGGCCCCTGCGCCTGTACGCCCGCCCGTACGACGGCACGGACCCGGGCCGCTGGACCCTGCACGCGAGCGGCGCGCTCGCCGACGGCGATCCCACGCCCGAACCCGACCTGCGCGTCTGGCCCCCCGAGGGCGCCGTCCCCGTCCCGGTCGACGGCCTGTACGACGACTTCGCCGCGCAGGGCGTCCGCTACGGCCCGCTGTTCCGGGGCGTGCGGTCCGCCTGGCGCGACGGTGACGTGCTCTACGCCGACGTCGCCCTCCCGGACGGTGCCGACACCGGCGCCTTCGCCGTCCACCCCGCGCTCTGGGACGCCGCCCAGCACCTGGCCGCCATGGACGGACTGGGCTCCTGCCCGGGCGCGGCGGTGCCGTTCTCCTGGTCCGGAGTCCGGCTGCACGCCGCCGGGGCCACACGCCTGCGGGTGCGGATCGCCCCGGCCGGCGAGGACACCGTCACCCTGCGGATCGCCGACGGCCGGGGCGACCCGGTGGCCGGCGTCGCCCGCCTGACCGCACGGCGCGTGTCCGCCCGTCACCTCGGCACCGAGCCCGCCCACGAGTCGGCGGCCCTGTACCGCGTCGCCTGGACCCCGGCCCCCGCCCCCACGCCCACCGAACCGCCCACCCTCACCTGGCTGGGCGCGACCCCCGCGCCCACCGCCCTCACCGGCACCCACCCCGGCACGGACGCCGACTTCGCCCTCGTACCGGTCACCCCCGCCGACGACGGCTCCCCGGACCCCGTGGCCGCCGCCGCGGAGGCCCTCGCCACCCTCCGGTCCTGGCTGGCCGACAGCGAGCGGTCCGCGCGCGGGCGGCTGGTGCTGGTCACCAGCGGAGCCGTCGCCTGCACCCCGGATGAGGGGCTGCACGCTCCCGCCCAGTCGGCCGTCTGGGGACTGGCCCGCGCCGCGCAGGCGGAGTACCCCGGCCGGGTGGTCGTCGCCGATCTGGACGGCAGCGACGCGGCCTGGGCCGCCCTGTCCGCCGCCCTCGCCACGGACGAGCCGCAACTCGCCCTGCGCGGCGACCGGTTGCTCGTCCCCCGGCTGGACCGCACCCCCGCACCCGGCGGCGAGCCCGGGACCGTCCGCGTCCCGGACGGCACGGTCCCACCGGGCGGCGAGCCCGGGACCGTCCGCGTCCCGGACGGCACGGTCCTGATCACCGGTGGCACCGGCGACCTGGGCGCGCTCCTCGCCCGGCACCTCGTCACCGCGCACGGCGTGCGCCACCTCCTGCTGACCAGCCGCCGGGGCCCGGCCGCCGAGGGCGCGGCCGAACTCGCCGCCGGCCTGCGCGCGCTGGGCGCCGACGTGACGGTGACCGCCTGCGACGCGGCGGACCGCGACGCGCTGGCCGCGCTGCTCGCCGCCGTACCGGCCGACCGGCCGCTGACCGCGGTGGTGCACGCCGCGGGCGTCCTGGACGACGGCGTCCTCGGCTCCCTCACCCCGCGGCGCCTGGCCGGCGTCATGGCACCGAAGGCCGTCGCCGCCCGGCACCTGCACGAGCTGACCCAGGAGCTGCCGCTCGCCGCCTTCGTCCTGTTCTCCTCGGCGTCCGGGGTCCTCGGCTCCGCCGGACAGGGCGCCTACGCCGCCGCCAACGGCTTCCTCGACGGACTCGCCGCGCACCGCGCCGCCGCCGGACTGCCCGCGACCTCCCTCGCCTGGGGCCTGTGGCACCAGGAGCGGGGCGGCATGGCGGGCGGCCTGACCGACGCCGAGCGCGACCGCATCACCCGCGCCGGTTTCGGCGCGATCACCCCCGAGACCGGACTGGCCCTGTTCGACGCCGCGCTCCGCCGGCCGGAACCCGTCCTCGTCGCCGCCCGGTTCGACCTGCCGCTGCTCCGGCCACGCAGCCGGAACCCCGACTTCCCGCCGGTGCTCAGGAGCCTGGTGCGCCCGGCCCCCACCCCCGCGACCGCCCCCGGAGCCACCGCCCCCGCGACCGTGGGCGGGCCGTCGCTCACCGACCGGCTGCTCCCGCTGGACGACGCCGGACGGGAAAGCCTGCTGCTCGACCTCGTCCTCACCCAGGCCGCCGCGGTACTCGGCCACAGCTCGCCGCACGCCGTACCGGCGGACCGGTCCTTCACCGAGTCCGGGCTCGACTCCCTCGCGGCCGTGGAGATCCGCGGCCGGCTCGACGCCGCCACCGGCGTCCGGCTCCCGGCCACCGTGGTCTTCGACCACCCCACACCCGCCGCGCTCGCCGCCCATCTGAAGGAGACCCTCGTCCCCGCCGCGCCCGACCCGGCCGACACCGCCCTCGCGGACCTCGACCGGCTCCGCGACACCCTCCCGCAGCTGTCCGGCGACCCCGAGGCCGCCGCAGAGATCCGGCTCAGGCTGAAGGGCCTGCTCGCCGCCTGGGACGAGGCCGTCACCGGCGCCGACGCCGACGACGGCATGGACGACGCGGACGACGCACTCGACGCCGCCGACCTCGGCGAGCTGCTCGACATCATCGACGAGGAACTGGGGAACGCCTGATGACGGGCACCGACCGGACACCGTACGACGACAAGGTCCTCGACTCCCTCAAGCGGCTGACCGCGGAGCTGCGCCAGACCCGCAAGCGGCTGCGGGAAGCCGAGGACGCCGCCCGCGAACCCGTCGCCGTCGTCGGGATGGCCTGCCGCTACCCCGGCGGCGTCCGCAGCCCCGAGGACCTCTGGCAGCTCGTCGCCGAGGGCCGGGACGCGGTCTCCGCCTTCCCCACCGACCGCGACTGGGACCTCGGCGCCCTGCACGGCCCGCAGGCCGAGGACGCCGGCACCAGCCACGCCCACGCCGGCGGATTCCTGTACGACGTCGCCGACTTCGACCCGGCACCCTTCGGTATCAGCCCACGCGAGGCGACGGCGATGGACCCCCAGCAGCGGCTGCTGCTGGAGACCGCCTGGGAGGCCTTCGAGCACGCGGGCATCGACCCGGCCACCCTGCGGGGAAGCCGCACCGGCGTCTACGCCGGGATCATGTACCACGACTACGCCGCCCGGCTGAAGGAACTGCCCGAGGAGGTCATGGGCTACCTCGGCACCGGCACCTCCGGCAGCATCGCCTCCGGCCGCATCGCCTACACCTTCGGCCTGGAGGGGCCGGCCGTCACCATCGACACCGCCTGCTCCTCCTCCCTGGTCGCCCTGCACCTCGCCGTCACCGCGCTGCGCAAGGGCGAGTGCTCCCTCGCCATGGCGGGAGGCGCCACCGTGATGGCGTCCCCGCTGCCCTTCGTCGACTTCAGCCGCCAGGAGGGCCTCGCCCCGGACGGCCGGTGCAAGTCCTTCGCGGCCGCCGCCGACGGCACCGGCTGGGCGGAGGGCGCCGGCGTGCTCCTGCTGGAGCGGCTCTCCGACGCCCGCCGCAACGGCCACCGCGTCCTCGCCGTCGTCCGCGGCACCGCGGTCAACCAGGACGGCGCGAGCAACGGCCTGACCGCCCCCAACGGGCCCGCGCAGCGACGGGTCATCCGGCAGGCCCTCGCCGACGCCGGCCTCGGCCCCGGCGACGTCGACGCCGTGGAGGCGCACGGCACCGGCACCACGCTCGGCGACCCCATCGAGGCCCAAGCCCTGCTCGCCGCCTACGGCCAGGGCCGCGCCCCGGAACGCCCCCTGCTGCTGGGCTCCCTCAAGTCGAACATCGGCCACACCCAGGCCGCCGCCGGCGTCGGCGGCGTCATCAAGATGGTCCTCGCCCTGCGCGAGCAGCTGCTGCCCAGGACCCTCCACGTCGACGAGCCCACCCCGCACGTCGACTGGTCCTCCGGCACCGTGGAACTCCTCACCGAGCCCCGCCCGTGGCCCCGCGCCGGGACACCCCGGCGCGCCGGCGTCTCGTCCTTCGGCTTCTCCGGCACCAACGCCCACGTCGTCATCGAGGAACCACCGTCCGAGGAAGTGCCGTCCGAGGAGACGCCGTCCGGGCAGCCTCGACCCGAGGGGCTCCGGTCCGAGGAGCCCCGGCCCGAGGAGCCCCGGTCCACGGCCCGGACGGCGCCGCCGAGGCCCGCCCTGTGGGCCCTGACCGCCGCCTCCGAACAGGCCCTGCGCGCCCAGGCCGCCCGCCTCTCCGCGCACCTGCGCCGCCACCTCGGCGCCGGCCCGCTCGACGTCGGCTACTCCCTGCTCACCACCCGCACCCCCCTGGAGCACCGCGCGGTCCTCACCGGCGACGACCGGGAGGAACTGCTGCGCGCCGTCGATGAGTTCGCGGCCGGCCGGCCGGCGCCCGGGCTGCTGCACGGGCGCACCGCCCCCGGCGGCCTCGCGATGATGTTCACCGGCGGCGGCAGCCAGCGCCCGGGCATGGGCCGCGACCTGTACGCCGCGTTCCCCGCCTTCGCCGACGCCTTCGACGCCGCCTGCGCGGAACTGGACCGGCACCTGCCCACCCCGCTGCGCCCCGCCGTCTTCGCCGAACCGGCCCCGGGCGGCGACACGCTCCTCTCCGGACAGGCCTACGCCCAGCCCGCCCTGTTCGCCGTAGAAGTGGCCCTGTTCCGGCTGTTCGGTTCCTGGGGCGTCGAACCCGACCACGTCCTCGGCCACTCCGGCGGCGAGCTGGCCGCGGCCCACGCCGCCGGCGTGCTCTCCCTCCCCGACGCGGCGGCCCTGGTCGCCGCACGGGGCCGGCTCACCCAGGAACTCCCCGTCGGCGGCGCCATGGTGGCGGTCGCCGCCGCCGAGGACGAGGTCCGTCCCCTGCTCACCGACGGCGCCGAGATCGCCGCCGTCAACAGCCCCGGCGCGGTGGTCCTCACCGGCGACGAGGAGCCCGTCACCGCGCTCGCCGACCACTTCGCCCGGCAGGGCCGCAAGACCCGTCGGCTGAACGTCAGTTACGCCTCGCACTCCGCCCGCGTCACCCCCATGCTGGAGGAACTCCGGCGGATCGCCGCCGGCCTCGACCTCCGGCCGCCCCGCATCGGCTTCGTCTCCACCGTCACCGGAGCGCCCGCGGACGCCGACGAGTTGTGCACCCCCGAGTACTGGGTGCGCAACGCCCGCCGGCCCGTCCGGTTCGCCGACGCCGTACGCCACCTCGAAGCCGCCGGGGTGCGGACCTTCCTCGAACTCGGGCCCGACGCGGCCCTCACACCCATGGCCGAGGCCTGCCTGAGCGCCGTCTCCGCGGCCGTACCGGCACAGCGCGCCGGCCGCCCGCAGACCGCCACGGTGACCACCGCCGCCGGCCACCTCCACACGCGCGGCGCCGGCGTCGACTGGGAGGCGTTCTTCCAGGGCACCCACGCGCGCCGGGTGGAGCTGCCGACGTACGCCTTCCAGCGCGGGCGCCACTGGCTCACGGCACCGGCCCGCGACCGGGTCGACGTCTCCGCGGCCGGTCTCGGCTTCCCCGACCACCCGCTGCTCGGCGCGAGCGTGCTCGTGGCGGACTCCGAGGAGTACCTGTTCACCGGCCGGCTGACGCCCGCCGCCCAGCCCTGGCTCGCCGACCACGCCGTGGGCGGCTCCGTGCTGCTGCCGGGCACCGCGTTCCTGGAACTGGCGCTCCGCGCGGGCCTGCACGCGGACTGCGACCACGTCGAGGAACTCACCCTCACCGCCCCCCTCGTGATCCCGGCCGACCGGGCCGTGCAGCTGCAGATCCGGGTCGGCGCGCCCGGCGAGGACGGCCGGCGGCCGGTCGAGGTGTACGCGCGCGACGAGGACGCCCTGACCGGGCAGCCCTGGGTCCGGCACGCCACCGGTGTGCTGTCCGGCACGGCCCCACAGCCGCCCCGGACCGACGACGACCCGGAGCCCTGGCCACCCGCCGGCGCGACCCCCCTCGACCTGGACGGGCTCTACGACCGCCTGGCCGCCGAGGGCCTCCACTACGGCCCCGCCTTCCAGGGCCTGCGCGCGGCCTGGCAGCACGGTGAGGAGCTGTTCGCCGAGGTCGCCCTGGACGGCGAACAGCACGACAGCGCCCGCGCGTTCGGCCTGCACCCCGCGCTGCTCGACGCCGCCCTGCACGCCCTGGGCCTCGGCACGCTCCCGGGGACCCCCGACACCGCCTCCCTCCCGTTCTCCTGGCACGGCGTGTCCCTCCACGCGGCCGGTGCCGTCGCCGCCCGCGTACGGCTCACCCCGGGCGGACCCGGCACGGTCACCGTCGAGGTGGCCGACCGGACCGGGCGGCCGGTCCTCACCGCCGGGTCGCTGGCGCTGCGCCCGGCCGGGAAGCTCACCGAGGGCGCGGGCCCCCGCGAACCGCTGCTCCGCCTCACCTGGGCCCCGCCGCGGACACCGGTCGTACCGGCGCCGTACGGCGGAACCGCGCCGCTCGCCGAGGCGCTCGACTCGGCCGCCGCTCCCCCCGGCGTGCTGCTCCTGCCGCTCCTCGACACCCCGCCCGCCGACCGGCCGGACCGCGCGGCGGCGGACCGCGCCGCCCACACCCTGGAGCAGCTGCGGGCCTGGCTCGCCGACGACCGGTTCACCGGTACCCGTCTGGCCGTCGTCACCAGCGGGGCCGTGGCCGCCGGACCCGAGGAGGACGTCACCGACCTGCCGGGCGCCGCCGCCCTCGGCCTGCTGCGGTCGGCCCAGTCGGAACATCCGGGACGGATCGTCCTGGTGGACACCGACGCCCCCGGCGAACTGCCCCGGGACCTGCCCACGGCACTCGGCGCGGACGAGCCGGCCGTCGCCGTCCGAGCCGGCCGCCTCCTCGTCCCCCGCCTCGCCCCCACGAACCCTCCGGCCGCCCGCTCGTCCGGCATGGACCCGGCCGGTGCGCCGGCTGTCCGGTCGTCCGCCCCAACCGCCACCGGTGCCCCGCCCGTCCGGTCCTCCGCCCCACCCCCCACCGACACCCCGCCCGCCCACCCGTCCGGCCCCACCCCCACCCCGCCCCCCACCGGCACCCCGGCCGGTCCGCCCCCGGTGTTCGACCCCGACGGCACCGTGCTGGTCACCGGTGGCACCGGGGCGCTCGGTGGACTGCTGGCCCGGCACCTCGTCGCCCGGTACGGCGTGCGGCACCTGCTGCTGACCAGCCGCAGCGGTCCGGCGGCCGAGGGCGCGGACGGCCTCGCCGCCGCGCTGCGCGCCCTCGGCGCCGAGGTGACCGTCGCCGCGTGCGACGCCGCCGACCGGGAGGCCCTGGCCGGTCTCCTGGCCGCGCTGCCGACGGAGCGTCCGCTGACCGCCGTCGTCCACGCGGCCGGCGTCCTCGACGACGGCACCGTGGAGGCGCTGACCCCGGACCGGGTGCGCCGCGTCATGGCGCCGAAGGCCGACGCGGCCTGGCACCTGCACGAGCTGACCCGGGACATGGACCTGTGCGCCTTCGTGCTGTTCTCCTCGGCGGCCGGTCTGCTCGGCGCCCCCGGCCAGGCCAACTACGCCGCCGCCAACGGATTCCTCGACGCCCTCGCCGTACACCGCCGCCGGCGCGGACTGCCCGCCCTGTCCCTGGCCTGGGGCCTGTGGGAGGGCACCACGGGCATGGTCGGCGGAGTCGACGCCCCGGCGCGCCGCCGGCTGGCGAACCTCGGCATGCGGCCGATCCCCGAGGCGGACGGGCTGGCCCTGTTCGACACCGCCCTGGCCGGGGACGAGCCGCTGGTGGCACCGCTCCACCTGGACCCGCGCCGGCTCGACGCGGACACCGCACCGGCGTTGCTGCGCGCCCTGGCGCCGCCCGCACGCCGGCGGCGCACGGCGTCCCCCGCGGAGCCGGGCGGCACCGCCCCCGCCGGACGCCTCGCCGCCCTGCCCGAGGCCGAGCAACTGCGCGAGCTGACCGAGCTGGTGCGGGCCGAGGCCGCGGCGATCCTCGGCCACGAGAGCGCGCGGGACGTCCCCGACGACCGCACCTTCGCGGAAGTCGGCTTCGACTCGCTCGCCGCGATCGAACTGCGCAACCGGCTCGGCGCCCACACCGGCCTGCGGCTGCCGACGACCATGGTCTTCGACCATCCGACCCCCGGCGACCTCGCCGCCCGCCTGCGCGTGCTGCTGTCCGGCACCACGGCGGCGACCACGGCGGCGACCACGGCGGCGACCGCGGCCCCGGTCCGCGGCCCCGCCGACGAGCCCATCGCCATCATCGGCATGGCCTGCCGCTACCCCGGTGGCGTGACCTCCCCCGAGGACCTGTGGGACCTCGTCGTGTCCGGCCGCGACGCCATCGCCGAGATGCCCCGCGACCGGGGCTGGGACATCGACGGCCGGTACGACCCCGACCCCGCACCCGGCCGGCGCGGCACCATCGCCACCCGCCACGGCGGATTCCTGGACGGCGCCGCCGACTTCGACCCCGGCTTCTTCGGCATCAGCCCGCGCGAGGCCCTCGCCATGGACCCGCAGCAGCGGCTGCTGCTGGAGGTGTCGTGGGAGGCGTTCGAACGGGCGGGCATCGCCCCGCTGTCGGTGCGCGGCAGTGACACGGGCGTCTTCGCGGGCGTGATGTACCACGACTACGGCTCCTGGGCCGCGGGCGGCACCCCCGAGGACGTGGAGGGCTACCTCGGCTCGGGCACCGCGGGCAGCGTCGCCTCCGGCCGCGTCGCCTACGCGCTCGGCCTCGAAGGCCCCGCCGTGACCGTGGACACCGCCTGCTCGTCGTCGCTGGTGGCGCTGCACCTCGCCGCCCAGGCGCTCCGCTCCGGCGAGTGCTCGCTCGCCCTGGCCGGAGGCGCCACCGTCATGGCGACCCCGGGGCCGTTCATCGAGTTCAGCCGCCAGCGGGGCCTCGCCCCCGACGGCCGGTGCAAGTCGTTCGCCGCCGGCGCGGACGGCACCGGCTGGGGCGAGGGCGTCGCGGTCCTCCTCGTGGAACGGCTCTCGGACGCCCGCCGCAACGGTCACCGCGTCCTCGCGGTGGTGCGCGGCAGCGCGGTCAACCAGGACGGCGCCAGCAACGGGCTGACCGCGCCCAGCGGACCGGCGCAGGCGCGGGTCATCCGGCAGGCGCTGGCCGCCGCCGGACTGACCGCCCGCCAGGTCGACGCCGTCGAGGCGCACGGCACCGGCACGGTGCTGGGCGACCCCATCGAGGCCCAGGCCCTGCTGGCCACCTACGGCGGCGAGCACGACCCCGACCGGCCCCTGTGGCTCGGCTCGCTCAAGTCGAACATCGGGCACGCGCAGGCCGCGGCGGGCGTCGGCGGCGTGATCAAGATGGTGGAGGCCATGCGCCACGGGACACTCCCGCGGACCCTGCACGTCGACCGCCCCACCCCCCACGTCGACTGGTCGGCCGGCGGGGTACGGCTCCTGACCGACGCCGTCGCCTGGCCCGCCACCGGAGAGCCGCGCCGGGCCGGCATCTCCTCCTTCGGGATCAGCGGCACCAACGCCCACGCCGTCATCGAACAGGCCCCCGACGACCCGGCCGCACCCGGCCCGGACCCGGCGCCCGCGGACCCCGCCCGGGAGCCGCGGGACGACGGCGCGCCCTGGCTGCTGTCGGCCTCGACCCCGTCGGCCCTGCGCGACCAGGCACGGCGCCTGCTGGAGCACCTGCGCGCCCGCCCCGACACCCCCGCCGCCGACCTCGCCTTCAGCCTCGCCACCACCCGCTCCGCGCTCCGCCACCGCGCGGCCGTCGTCGCCGGACCGCAGAAGCGGACGGCCGCCCTGGAGCGGCTCGCCGGCACCGGGACGCCCGGGCCCGGCGCCCTGACCGGACGCACCGCCGACGGCACCGTGGCCTTCCTCTTCAGCGGCCAGGGCAGCCAGCGGCCCGGCATGGGACGCGAACTGGCCGCGGCCGACCCGGTCTTCGCCAAGGCCCTGGACGAGGTGTGCGGATACGTCGACCCGTTCCTCGAACGGCCCCTGCGTGAGGTCCTGTCCGCCGAGCCGGGCACCGCCGACGCCGCCCTGCTGGACCGCACCGACTACACCCAGCCGGCCCTGTTCGCCGTGGAGACGGCGCTGGCACACCGGCTGCGGTCGTGGGGCGTACGGCCCGCCGTGCTGGCCGGACACTCCCTCGGCGAGCTGGTCGCCGCCCATGTCGCGGGCGTCCTGAGCCTGGAGGACGCGGCCACGCTGGTGGCGGCGCGCGGCCGGCTGATGCAGGCGCTGCCCGTCCACGGTGCCATGGCGGCCGTCCAGGCACCCGAGGAGGAGGTCGCGGCGCTGCTGACGGACGGGGTCGCGCTCGCCGCCGTCAACGGGCCCGCCTCCGTGGTCGTCTCCGGTGACGCGGACGCGGTGGACGCGCTGACCGCCCGGCTCGCGCGGGCCGGCCGCCGGACCCGGAGGCTGCGCGTCAGCCACGCCTTCCACTCCGCGCACATGGACGGCATGCTCGACGAGTTCCGGCGGATCGCGCGGGGCGTCACCTTCCGGGAACCCTCACTGCCCGTGGTCTCCGCGGCCACCGGCCGTCCCGCCTCCGCCGCCGACCTGTGCTCGCCCGAGTACTGGGTGCGCCAACTGCGGGAGCCGGTGCGGTTCCGGGACGCCGTGGCCCGGCTGGAGGCCGACGGCGCGGCCGTCCTCGTGGAGGTCGGCCCCGGGACCGCGCTCACCGTGGCGGCCCGGGACTGCCTCGCCGGCCGCGAGCACGCGGTGGTGCCCCTGCTCCGGCCCGGTCTCCCGGAACCCCGGGCCCTGACCACCGCCCTCGCCGAAGCGCACGTCCACGGCGTGGACGTGGACTGGACGGAGTACTTCGAGGGCACCGGCGCACGCCGGGTGGACCTGCCGACCTACCCCTTCCAGCGCCGCCGGTACTGGCTCGCGGCCACCCCCCGGCGGGCGGACCGGGAACACCCCGTGCTGGGCCCCGCCGTGTCCGCCCCCGACATCCGGGGCTCCGTCTTCACCGGCGAACTCGACGCGCGGGCCCGGCCCTGGCTGGCCGAGCACCGCGTCGCCGGTACGGCGGTGCTGCCCGGCGCGGCCCTCGCGGAACTGGCCCTGCGCGCGGGCGCCGAGCTGGGCTGCCCGACGGTCGAGGACCTCGTCCTGGAGGCCCCGCTGGCCGTCCCCGACCACGGCCCCGTGCCCCTGAGGCTGTCCGTGCAGGAACCGGACACCGACGGCCGGCGGTCGTTCGGCGTCCACGCACTCACCGGCGACACCTGGACCCGGCACGCCACCGGCACCCTGTCCGCCGCCGGCCAGAACCCGCCCACTCCTCCCGGGACATGGCCGCCCGCGGGAGCGTCCCCCGTCGACCTCACCGGCGGCTACGAGAGGATGGCCGGCGCAGGCCTGTCGCACGGCCCCGCCTTCCAGGGCCTCCGGGCCGCGTGGCGCGACGGTGTCGTGCTCCTCGCCGAGGTCGCGCTCCCCGACGGCACGGACCCGGACGCCTTCGGAGTGCACCCCGCCCTGCTGGACGCGGCGTTGCACGTCCTGGGCCTCGGGGACGGCGACCGGCCCGCCCCGCCCGTCCTGCCGTTCTCCTGGCGGGGGGTCCGGCTCCACGCCACCGGGGCCCGGGCGCTGCGGGTGCGCGTGACCCCGGCCGGTGCCCCGGGCACCGTGGCCGTGGAGCTGACCGACCCCGCCGGCGCTCCGGTCGCCTCCGTCACCGCCCTGTCCCTGCGCCCGGTCTCCGCTTCCCCCCGCCCCGACCGGTCCCTGTTGCGCGTCGACTGGACCCGCCCGGACGCCCCGGCGCCGACACCCGACCCGCGCACGTGGACCGTCCTCGGCTCCACCCCGATCGGCTCCCTGCCCCGGGTGGACGACCTGACCCGGGTCCCGGACGGCACCGACACCGTCCTCGTCCCGTTCCTCACGGCACACGACCCGCACGCCCCCCTGGACGCGCACGCCACCCAGGACCCGCACGCCCCGCACGCCCCGCTCGACCCGGAGCCCCTGCACCGGGCGCTGGAACTGATCCGGGCCTGGCTGTCCGACGCCCGCCGGACACGGTCCCGGCTCGTGGCCGTCACGCGCCGCGCGGTGGCGGCGGGGCCGGAGGAGGACGTACCGGACCTGGCCCACGCCCCCCTGTGGGGGCTGCTGCGCTCCGCGGCCTCCGAGCACCCCGGCCGGTTCGCCGTGGTGGACGTGGACGGCGCGCGGGAGTCCTGGGACGCCCTGCCGGCCGCCGTGGCCTCGGGGGCGGCACAGGTGGCGATCCGCGGGGGAGAGCCGCGCACGCCCCACCTCGTGCCCTCGGCCGTGGCCCGCGGCGCCGCCGCCTTCACACCCGACGGCACGACCGTGGTCACCGGCGCCGCGGGAGCCCTGGGCCGCTCGACGGCCCGTCACCTGGTCGCCGCCCACGGGGTACGGCACGTCCTGCTCGTCGGCCGGCGTGCCGACGATCCCCGACTGGCCGCGCTGGCCGCCGAGATCGAGGGGCTCGGCGGCACGGCGACGGTCGCCGGCTGTGACGTCGGCGACCGGGACGCCCTGGCCGCGGTGCTGGCCGGCGTCCCGGGGGACCGTCCGGTCGGCGCGGTCGTCCACTGCGCGGGCGTCCTGGACGACACGGTCGTGGCGTCCCTGACCCCGCGGCACCTGGAACGCGTGCTGCGCGCGAAGGCGGCCTCGGCCTGGCACCTGCACGAGCTGACCCGGGACACGGACCTGTCCGCCTTCGTGCTGTTCTCCTCGGCGGCCGGCCTGCTCGGCGCCCCCGGCCAGGCCAACTACGCCGCCGCCAACACCTTCCTCGACGCCCTCGCCCAGCACCGCAGGGCGCACGGTCTGCCCGCGCTGTCCCTCGCGTGGGGGCCGTGGGACCAGGGCGGCGAAGGCATGGCGGGCGCGCCCGAACTGCGCCGTACGGCCCGCGCGGGCATCGAGGCGCTGACGCCCGAGCGGGGACTCGCGCTGTTCGACGCGGCCGTCGGCGCGGACGCCCCCGACCCGATTCTGGCCCCGCTCGCCACGGTCCCGGAGCGCTTGAGCGCCCTGGCCGACGACCCCGGCCTGCCCGAACCGCTACGCCTGCCGGCCCGGCACCCCGCCGGGGCAGCACCGGCCACCGCACCTCCCGCCCCCACCACCGGGCCGGCTGCGCTCCCGGCCGGACTGCGCGGGGCCGCCCTGGAGGACGCGCTGCGCACGGCCGTCCGCACGGAGGCGGCGGCCGTCCTCGGCTTCTCCTCGCCCGACGACGTGGACGAGGACAGGTCACTGCCCGAGCTCGGCCTGGACTCGCTCACCGCGGTGGAACTGCGCAACCGGCTGGAACGGACCACCGGCCTGCGCCTGGCGGCGACCGTGGTCTTCGACCACGCCACCCTCCCCGCCCTCGTCCGTCACCTGAGCACCGAACTCGCCACCAGCACCGCCGCGACCGAGGTGCCGCCCGAGGACGACGGCGTCGGCGCACTGTTCCGGCGGGCCCGGGACGCCGGCCGCACCCTGGAGGGCATCGAACTGCTCCGCGTGGCTTCCCGGTTCCTCCCCTCCTTCACCACCCTCGCCGACCTGGGGGAGCGGTCCGAGCCGGTCCGGCTGGCGAGCGGCGACGGCACGGAAGAGCCCGCGCTGGTCTGCTTCCCGGCGGTGGTCGCCATGTCCGGCCCCCACCAGTTCGCCCGGTTCGCGGGCGCGCTGCGCGGCCGGCGCGAGGTGGTCGCGGTGCCCCAGCCCGGATTCCTGCCCGGCGAACTCCTCCCCGGCACCCGGGGGGCGGTGGTCGAGGCACAGGCCGAGGCGGTACGGCGGTACGCGGCCGGCCGGCCCGTCGCGCTGCTCGGCTACTCGTCGGGCGGCTGGACCGCCCACGCGGTGGCCGCGCGCCTCGCGGCGGACGGGGCGGCCCCGGCGGCCCTGGTGCTCCTCGACACGTACCTCCAGAGCGAGACGAGCGACACGCTGGCCACCGCCCTGACCGACGGCCTGTTCACCCGGCACGGCGCCGAGGCCGCCACGGACACCCGCTCACTGACCGCGATGGGCGCCTACTTCCGGCTCTTCGCCGACTGGACACCCACCGGCCCCACCGCCCCCACCCTCTTCCTGCGCGCCGCCGAAGCACTTCCCGGCACAGCGGCACGGCCCGGCACCGAAGCCCTCCCCGGGGCCCCGTCCGGTCCCCAGCCGTCCTGGGCCGCCGACGCCACGCCGCAGGAGACCCCCGGCGACCACTTCTCGATGCTGGAGGAGCACGCCGGTGCCACCGCAGAAGCCGTCCACGCCTGGCTCTCCCGGGCCGGCCGGTCCGACACCACCACGCACAGGAGCGCATGACATGACCGAGATCACCCCCGAACTGGTCGAGAAGGCGTACGTCGCCCTCGTCTCCCTGGACCGGGAGGAGGCCGCCAAGTACTGGTCGGAGGACGTCCGCTTCTCGGTCCCCGGCCGCCACGCCCAGGCGGGCTGGCACATCGGCCTCGACGCCCTCCTCGCCTTCCGGCGCGCGCTGACGGACGCGGCGGGCGGGAAGTTCGAGGTGGAGCTCGTCACCTCCATGATCAGCGGCAACGAGTGCATGGACGTGGTCAGGGTCCACGCGGTCCGCCCCGGCGCCCCGGACGGCAGCACCTCCCCCTACGACGTCCTGGACGCCGACGGCATCCAGGTCTTCCGCTGGGAGAACGGCCGCATCGTCGAGGGCCGCGCCGGCTTCTTCGGCGACGGCTCGACCCACTACGACCAGTGGTGGTCCCCGCTGGACGGCGAGGGCGAACGCCGGTACGTCTGAGCCACGACGGCACCGGCCCGCCGCGTCCCCCGACGGGGCGGGCCGGTTGCGTGCTCAGGCTTCGGGCGAGGTGGACGTACCGCCCTCGAACGCCGCCAGGATCCGTTCCGCCGCCAGCGTCGCCGTCAGGCGGCCGTCCCTGACCCGCTGTTCGAGGTCCGGGGCGGTGGCGCGGACCGCGGGGTCGGAGTGCAGGCGGCCGAGGAGTTCGTCGCGGACCATCGCCCAGGTCCAGCCGACCTGCTGGTCACGGCGCTTGGTGGCGAGCCGGCCGGTGGAGTCGAGCAGCGTGCGGTGGTGTTCCAGACGCTCCCAGACCGTGTCGAGGCCGGTCGACTCGCGGGCGCTGCAGTGCAGCACCGGCGGGGTCCAGAACGCGTCCTTGCCGTGCATCAGGCGCAGCGCGCCCGCCAGTTCGCGGGCGGCGGCGCGGGCGTCGCGCTCGTGCGGACCGTCCGCCTTGTTGACGGCGATCACGTCGGCCAGCTCCAGCACGCCCTTCTTGATGCCCTGGAGCTGGTCTCCGGTGCGGGCCAGGGTGAGCAGCAGGAAGGAGTCGACCATCTCGGCGACCGTCGTCTCCGACTGGCCGACGCCGACGGTCTCCACGAGGACCACGTCGTAGCCGGCCGCCTCCATCACCACCATCGACTCCCGGGTGGCCTTCGCGACCCCGCCCAGCGTGCCCGCGCTGGGGGAGGGGCGGACGAAGGCGGCGGGGTCGACCGCCAGGCGCTCCATCCGGGTCTTGTCGCCCAGGATGGAGCCGCCCGTGCGGGTGGAGGAGGGGTCGACGGCGAGGACCGCCACCCGGTGGCCCAGCGAGGTCAGCATCGTGCCGAACGCGTCGATGAACGTCGACTTGCCGACACCGGGCACCCCGCTGATGCCGATCCGCCGCGCCCGGCCGCTGTGCGGCAGCAGCTCGGTGAGCAACTGCTGCGCCAGCGCCCGGTGCTGCGGCCGGGTGGACTCGACGAGTGTGATGGCGCGGGCCACCAGGGCCCGCTTCCCGTCCAGCACACCCTTCACATACGTGTCGAGATCGATCGCTGCCATGCGGGGCTACAGGTCGTGGCCGAGGTCGGCCGACAGGCGCCGCACCAGGTCGTACGCCGCGTCCGGGATCACCGTCCCCGGCAGGAACACCTCCGCCGCGCCCATCTCCCGCAGCGTCGGCACGTCCTGCGGCGGGATGACACCGCCGACCACGATCATGATGTCCTCGCGGCCCTCCTCGGCGAGCTTCTCGCGCAGCGCCGGGACGAGCGTGAGGTGACCGGCGGCCAGCGAGGACACCCCGACCACGTGCACGTCCGCCTCGACCGCCTGCCGGGCGACCTCCTCCGGCGTCTGGAACAGCGGGCCGACGTCGACGTCGAAGCCGAGGTCGGCGAAGGCGGTCGCGATCACCTTCTGGCCGCGGTCGTGGCCGTCCTGGCCCATCTTCGCGACCAGGATGCGCGGCCGGCGCCCCTCGGCCTCCTCGAACGCGTCCACCAGGGCGCGGGTGCGGTCCACGGACGGGGACTGGCCTGCTTCGTTGCGGTACACGCCGGAAATCGTACGGATCTGGCTCGCGTGCCGCCCGTACACCTTCTCCAGGGCGTCGGAGATCTCGCCGACGGTCGCCTTGGCGCGGGCCGCGCGCACGGCCAGCTCCAGCAGGTTGCCGTCGCCGTCGGCGGCCCGGGTCAGCGCGTCCAGCGCGTCCCGGCACGCGGTCTCGTCCCGCTCCTCGCGCAGCCGCCGCAGCTTCTCGATCTGCTGGGCGCGTACGGAGGAGTTGTCGACCTTGAGGACCTCGATCGCCTCGTCGCTCTCCACCCGGTACTTGTTCACGCCGATCACCGGCTGCCGGCCGGAGTCGATGCGCGCCTGGGTGCGCGCCGCGGCCTCCTCCACGCGCAGCTTGGGGATGCCGGCGTCGATGGCCTGCGCCATGCCGCCCGCCTGCTCCACCTCCTGGATGTGCGCCCAGGCCTTGCGGGCGAGGTCGTACGTCAGCCGCTCCACGTACGCGCTGCCGCCCCAGGGGTCGATGACCCGGGTGGTGCCCGACTCCTGCTGGATGAGCAGCTGGGTGTTGCGGGCGATGCGCGCCGAGAAGTCGGTCGGCAGCGCCAGGGCCTCGTCCAGGGCGTTGGTGTGCAGCGACTGGGTGTGGCCCTGGGTCGCCGCCATCGCCTCGACACAGGTGCGCGTGACGTTGTTGAAGACGTCCTGCGCGGTCAGCGACCAGCCGGAGGTCTGCGAATGCGTGCGCAGCGACAGGGACTTGGCGTTCTTCGGGTCGAACTGCCTCACCAGCTTCGCCCACAGCAGGCGGGCCGCGCGCAGCTTGGCGATCTCCATGAAGAAGTTCATGCCGATCGCCCAGAAGAACGACAGCCGGGGCGCGAACGCGTCCACGTCCAGGCCCGCCTCCCGGCCCGCCCGGATGTACTCCACGCCGTCCGCGAGGGTGTACGCCAGCTCCAGGTCGGCCGTGGCGCCGGCCTCCTGGATGTGGTAGCCGGAGATGGAGATGGAGTTGTAGCGGGGCATCCGCTGCGAGGTGTACGCGAAGATGTCGGAGATGATCCGCATCGACGGCTTCGGCGGGTAGATGTAGGTGTTGCGGACCATGAACTCCTTCAGAATGTCGTTCTGAATGGTTCCGGCCAGCTTCTCGGGCGGTACGCCCTGTTCCTCCGCCGCCACGATGTACAGCGCCAGCACCGGCAGCACGGCACCGTTCATCGTCATCGACACGGTCATCCTGTCCAGCGGGATGCCGTCGAACAGCTGGCGCATGTCGTAGATCGAGTCGATGGCCACGCCCGCCATGCCGACGTCACCGGTCACGCGCGGGTGGTCGCTGTCGTAACCGCGGTGGGTGGGCAGGTCGAAGGCGACCGACAGGCCCTTCTGGCCGGCCGCCAGGTTGCGCCGGTAGAACGCGTTGGACTCCTCGGCGGTGGAGAAGCCCGCGTACTGGCGGATCGTCCAGGGCTGGTTGACGTACATCGTCGGGTACGGGCCGCGCAGGTACGGCGCGATGCCCGGGTAGGTGCCCAGGAAGTCCAGGCCCTCCAGGTCGCGGCCGGTGTACAGCGGCTTGACCCCGATGCCCTCCGGGGTCTCCCACACCGGCTCGGCGCCCCCGGTGGCC
Source organism: Streptomyces sp. NPDC107654 (assembly GCF_055639035.1). Taxonomy (NCBI): domain Bacteria; kingdom Bacillati; phylum Actinomycetota; class Actinomycetes; order Kitasatosporales; family Streptomycetaceae; genus Streptomyces; species Streptomyces sp. NPDC107654. Next base: position 107,813 of record NZ_JBVKBI010000008.1, on the reverse strand, counting down.
CGCTTCAGGGCGTCACGCCAGTCGCCGTCGGTGGCGTCGGCGACCGGGGTCCCCAGCTCGATGCCGGAGAAGTCGGGGATTCCCATCAGGACACTCCCATGCGGTCGAGGGTCGCGGACAGGACGTCCACGGCGTCACAGCCCGCGAAGACGTAACTGTCGATGCCGGAGTAGTCGCCCCGGCCCGCCAGGAACACGTGCCGGGCACCGGCCGCCCTGAGCGCGGCGGCGGTCTCCTCGGCCTGTTCGGCGTAGAGCGCGTCGCTGGAGCACAGCACGGCCTCGGTCGCGCCGCTCTCCTCGAAGGTGCCCTCGGTGACCGGTTCGACGCCGCCCGCCTGGAAGAGGTTCGCGGCGAAGGTCGCGCGGGCGGTGTACTCGGCGGCCGAGCCGAGCGTGGCGAGGAAGACCCGGGGCCGGGCGCCGGTCGCCGCCAGATGGGCGTCGGACCGGGCGCGCAGCTCCTCGTACGCCTCGTCGCGGCGCACCCGGGGCAGTCCGCCGGACGGCGGCTCGGGCACCGCCCGGCGCTCGACCGGCTTCTCGGACAGCAGGGGGAACTCGCTGACCCCGGTGATGGGTTCGCGCCGCTTGGCGAGCCGCTTGGAGCGCTCCGCCCAGGTCGTCGCGAGGTCGGTGCGCAGCCGGCCGGAGCGCAGGACGGCGGCCTGACCGCCGTCGCGCTCGATGGACCGGAAGAACTGCCAGGCGGCCTCGGCGAGTTCGTCCGTCAGCCGCTCGACGTACCAGGAGCCGCCCGCCGGGTCGATGACCCGGGCCAGGTGGGACTCCTCGATGAGGATGGTCGAGGTGTTGCGGGCGATCCGCCGGGCGAACGCGTCGGGCAGCCCGAGCGCGTGGTCGAACGGCAGCACGGTCACCGCATCGGCTCCGCCCACCCCCGCGGCGAGCGTCGCGACCGTCGTGCGGAGCATGTTCACCCACGGGTCGCGGCGGCTCATCATCACCGGCGAGGTCACCGCGTGCTGCACCTGCGCGCCGGGTGCCCCGCAGACCTCGGTGACCCGGGCCCACAGCCGGCGGGCCGCCCGCAGCTTGGCGATGGTGAGGAACTGGTCGGCGGTGGCCGCGTAACGGAACTCCAGTTGTCCGGCGGCCTGTTCCGCCGTCAGCCCCGCCTCCGTCAGCTCCCGCAGGTAGGCCACGCCGGTGGCCAGCGCGGCGCCCAGCTCCTGCGCGGCCGAGCCGCCCGCCTCGTGGTACGGCAGCGCGTCCACGGTCAGCGCGCGCAGCCCCGGGTACTCCTCGGCGCAGCGCGCGGCCAGCGCGGCGTACGGCGCGAAGTCGAGCGGGGTGCCGGTGCGGGCCTCGTACCCGAGCGGGTCGCCGCCCAGGTTGCCGCGCACGTCCTTCGCCGCCACGCCCCTCTCGGCGTACAGCCGCAGCAGCGCCTCGGCGGCCTGCCCGGTGTCGCGGCCGGCGTCCAGGACGACGGGCGCCAGGTCGAGGTAGACGCCGTCGAGGGCGCGGCCCAGCTCGGAGAGCGGGATGCCGCCCTCGCCCAGCACCAGCCAGAGCGAGGTGCCGCCGTTTTCCAGGTCGGCGAGCACGGCGCCGTCCGTGCCGTCGGCGAGTGCCGTGTGCCGCTGCCGTACGTCCCAGCCGCTCGCGAGGGAGCCCTCCGGGCGGCCGCCCCGCACGAAGGGGGCGAAGCCCGGCAGACCGGGGTCGGGCGCGCTGTCGCGCGCGGTGTACAGGGGCCGGGTGCGCAGCCCGTCCTCCAGCGTCGTGGACAGGGCGTCCTCAGCTGCCGCGCCGCTACGTTCCCCGCCGGACTTGCGCAGTACGCCCTCGACCAGGCGTTGCCACTGCTCGTGTGTCGCGTCAGGGAACTCGGCGGCCAGTGAGAGCCCGTCGTCAGGCAGGACCGTCATGGCTCGGATGCTAGGGCAGGCCGGTGGAGCCCAGGCGGAACGGAGGCTGTGAGGTTTCTCTTCTTGCGGTTGTGACCTGTGCCGCTCCGGTTGCCCGGGGCTCGCCCGGAGGCTCAGCGGGTCTCGTCCTCCCGGTCCGGTACGAGGGCGCACACGGCCGCGCGCTGCTCGGGGCCCATGGAGTCGGCGAGGGCCCGGCGGACGGTGGCGGCGAGCCGGGCGGAGGTCTCGCGCAGCAGGTCGCGGGCCTTGTCGGTGAGGGCGACCTGCACGCCCCGCTTGTCGCCGCACACGGACGTGCGGGTGACGGGACCGGCCCGCCGGAGGCAGGCGATCCGGTAGGTCGGGCGGGTCTTGGGGCGGCCGAGGAGGTCGGCGACCCGCGTCATGCGCAGTCCGGTGCGCGGCTGCTCGGCCGGCAGGCACAGGATCAGGAACTCGTCGTTCACCGTCGACCGCGACCGGTTCGGCAGGGGCGGGGACCGGCTCGGCATGATCCGCGGCCCGGTCACCGTCACGGCCGCGCTCCGCTTCACCCGCGCGGCGGCCTGAGATCCAGCTCCGCCCGTCGTACGTCCCGGGTGGACAGCGTCTGCGGGCTCGCGGTGAAGACGCGCAGCCGCAGCCGGGTGCCCCGCTTCGACGGCACCGTGAAGGCACCCGAGGGCGGCCGGAGCTCCACGGTGGCCGTGCTGTGCGCGGGCACCGTGGCGGGGCCGCGCACCAGCGACCAGTACCGGCTCATTCCCTGGCCCGTGGCGAGCATGTAGTGCGGGGTCAGCGCGACACCGCCCGTGTTGGCGACCCGCAGGGTCAGCCGGGTCAGGGTCCGTGCCGAGGAGTGCCGCGCCGCCGTGACGTCCATCCGCAGCGGCGGGGTCCCCGTCGCCGCCAGGACCGCGCTCACCAGCGCGGGCGTCACCAGCGCCACGGCGGTCGCGGCCAGGGCCGCCCGGCGGCGCGGGCCGGCGGGCAGGCGGGGACGCGGCTGCCAGGCGTGGGCGAACTCCGGCAGCGGCGCGGTGACCGCCGCCGCCAGCCACAGCGGGGTCATCATCAGGTAGTAGCCGTCCTGGGACCGGGTCGCCAGGTAGAAGGCGCACCAGGGCAGCACGGTCGCGGCCGGCCCGAGCCGCCGGACGAACAGCACGAACACCGCCAGCAGACCGGCGGCGAGCAGCATGCTCGCGTGGCCGTACCAGTCCAGCCGGTCGCTGCCGTGCGTGAAGTACAGCGAGACGCCCATCAGGCCCTGGCCGTGCAGCACCGCGCCCTGGGTCAGCGGCAGGGCGATCCCGCGCACCCAGGCGCCGGGCGAAGCCGCCGCGGAGTACACGTCGAGCAGCGACCAGGTCAGTACCGCGACCCCCACGATCCGCGCGACCACCCGCGCCGCCGCCCGCCCGCCCAACTCGCCGCGCCGCACCGCGTAGATCCCGGCCAGCAGGAACGGTGTGACGAACCACGGCAGTTGCTGGGCGGCACACGCGGCGCCCAGGCACGCGGCCCGCGCGACCCCGGCGGCACCGAGCCGGCCCCGCGCGCCGAGCCGGGGCCAGCGCACCACCACCGGCATCAGCAGGGCCAGGCCGACGATCGCGGGATAGCCCTGCCGGGCGTACATCGGCAGGAAGCCGAAGCCCAGGCAGACCATCGTCGCCGCCGAGCGCCACGGCACCGGCAGCAGCCGCCACAGCACCACCGTGCCCACGACCAGCGCGCCCGTCGCCGCCGCCGTCGCCGGGGCGCCGCCGTGGCCCAGCCACAGCAGCGGGGCGGTGAGCAGCGGGACCAGCGGGGGATAGCCGTACGTGAGGTCGTACCCGCCGTCCATGGTCGCCGTCAGCGCGACGCCCTTGGTGTGGAACAGCCAGGGCCACGGCTGCCCGTACACCGGGTGGCCGGCGACGAGTTCCCGCGCGGCCTGGCTGGTGAGGACCGCCTCGTCGCCGCCGGTGTGGTTAAGCGCCCAGGCGCACAGGGTCAGGGTGACCGCGGTCGCCAGCACCACCAGGTCCAGACGGGCCAGCGAGCGGGTCCGGCGGACGGTCAGGGCCAGTACGCCGGTCACCAGGACCGAGGCGTAGCAGACCGAGACGACCCCCGCGAGGACCAGTTGGTGTCTGACCGCCTGGGTCCACACCGATCGCGTGCCGATGAACAGGCTCACGTCGGCGAGGAGCGTCAGTACGCGGTGCCACTGCGCGGGCCCCTCCGGGACCCCCGCGCGGGCCCCCGGGACGGCGGACACCGCCGACGATGTCCGCCGACCGGGTGTCACCTGCTGTGTTTCTGCCAAGTGCACGGCACGGGACGCTAGCGGTGACGGGTGAGCGGGGCACGGAGGCCGGTGAAGAGCAAGGTATGAGCCTGGTAAGAACCACCCGAATAGCGGACATACTTCACAGGAAGCATCCCGAGCAGGACCATCCCCCCCGGTCGCACACCGTGTCGTTGTTGGGCCGAACGGGTGACTTGGCGTAAGAATTGGCTGGTGCAGGCAACGAGTGCGAGTCAGGTCGGGGGGAGCCGGTGAGCCGCTACGACGTCACCGATGAACAGTGGGAAGGGCTCGCCCAGGTCGTGCCGCTGCGGGGCCGGGACGCCTGGCCGTCCGCGGTGGACCACCGCTCGCTGCCCGACGCCGAGACCGAGACACGGCGCCGGTTCGTGGTGCTGCGCGTCAACGTCTTCGCGGACGCCCGCGAGGTCGCCGAGACCCTGATGGCCGGGGTGCCGGTCCTCCTCGACCTGTCGAGCGCGGAGGGCGACGTGGCCAAGCGCGTCCTCGACTTCAGCACCGGCGTCGTCTTCGGCCTGGGCAGCGGGATGCACCGCGTGGACCGCAACGTCTTCCTCCTGACCCCGCCCGGCACGGAGGTCAGCGGCCTGATGGAGGGGGCGGGGATCTCGGGGGGCTGACGGGGGGCGACAGGAGAAGGGCTACGGCCGCCTCCGGGGCGACCCCGGGGCGCGACGGACGCGGCCCCGCTTCCGGGCTCCGGCAGAGGGTGGCCTTGCCGTCGGCTGCGTCGCGGGGCCAGGGCGTTGCTGCCGGCCGCGCTCCGGCGTGGTCGGCGTCGCTGTCGGCTCGCGGCCGTCGGGTGCGGTCGCGAGCCGAGCGGGCCCGGCTGGAGTGGCGAGCCCGACACACGGCCGGCGCCCCCTGTCACCGGCTCCCGGGGCTCACCTCCGCTTCCTTCGGCCCTCCGGGCGCCTCGCCGTGCCGGACCTGCGCGGTCGTCGGTCCACGGGGTGCCGAGAGTCCCCCGATCGTGCGAACGCGCCCGCAGTGAAACGGTTCGGCGTGCGGGCGCGGGCCTACGGTCCGGGTATGGCCGTGCCCTCCGTCTCCGCTGAGCCGCCGGCGGCCGACGCGTCCGTCGCCCCCGTCCCCGCGCGGCCCCGTCCGCCGCTCGACATCCGCTCCCGGATCACCGAGTTGCGGCTGTCGGCCTTCGCCGGGCACCGGCGGGCCGCGTTCCCGCTCGGGCCCGTCACGGTGTTCGCGGGGCCCAGCGGATCCGGCAAGACGACCGCGTTCGCCGCGTACGAGGCGCTGGCCCGGCTCGGCGGCGGAGCCTGTCTCGCCGAGGCGTTCCCGGACCCCGCCGCCCGCGTGCCGGAGCGCGCCCGTCCCGACGCCGAGCGGCGGCGGGGCTTCCGGATCGGTTGTACGGCCGACGGCGCCGAGGGGCCGGTCCGCCTCGACCTCGCCGTACAGGCCGAACCGGAGCTGCGGATCGTGGGCGAGCGACTGACCGCGCGCGGGGTCGTGCTGCTGGAGAGCGCACTGCGCGACCCCGGCCGCCGTACCGTCCAGGCCGCCTGGCACACCGCGGGCTCCGCCCCGGTGACCCGCGCCCCGCTCCCGGACGACCGCCTCGGTACGGCCCTGCTCCCGCTGCGGGTGGCCGGCAAGACGGACGGCCAGCGCCATGTGCTCGCCGCGGCCGAGCAGATGGTCGTCGCCCTGCGCTCCGTCTTCACCTGCGACCCCCGCCCCGAGCACATGCGTGTCCCCGTGCCCACCGGCTCCGGTCGGCTGCTGCCCGGCTGCGACAACCTCGCCGACGTCCTGTGGCGCACGCGCGCCGAGTGCGCCCGGCGGCACGGCAAGCTCGTCGAGGCGCTGCACGAGGGTTGCGCCGGCCCGGTGACCGACCTGGTCGCCGAGCCGCTGGCCGACGGCACGGTACGGGCGCTGCTCGACCGCGGCGACGGCTTGCGCACCGAACTCGCCCGGCTCGGCGACGGCGAACTGCGCTATCTCGCGCTGACCCTGGTGTTGCTGACGGGTCCGGGCGTGCTGCACCTGGACGCCCCGGGGGAGGTGCCCGACGCCCTGCGCACCCTCACCGTCCTCGCCGACGGCTTCGACCGCGGCCTCGACCCCCGTCAGCGCCGGGAGCTGCTGCTGACGGCCGGGCGTATGGGCGAGCGGGGACACATCCGCTGTGTGGCCGCGGTGCAGGACGCCTCGTGGGCCGCCGGGACACCGGGCGTCACGGTGGTACACCTGGACCCGTGACGGAACACCCCGACCTGGCCCGACTCCAGCGCCGGCTGGCCGACTTCGCCGCCGCGCGGAACTGGCAGCCCTACCACACCCCCAAGAACCTCGTCGCCGCCCTCTCGGTGGAGGCCTCCGAACTGGTCGAGATCTTCCAGTGGCTGACGCCGGAGGAGTCCGCCCGGGTGATGGACGACCCCGGCACCGCGCACCGGGTCACGGACGAGGTCGCCGACGTCCTCGCCTACCTGCTCCAGTTCTGCGAGGTCCTCGGCATCGACCCGCTGGCCGCCCTGGCCGCCAAGATCGACCGCAACGAACGGCGGTTCCCGCTGCCGGGCGCCGAGGGGGCGGGCGGGGTTCAACAGCCGGACTCCTGAATTCCGTTATTACTCTCCGTGTCTGAATTCGCCGTCGAATCCGAATTGTTGTCCACAGATTTCGGGCTACCTCTGGCTTTTCGTCCCACCACCCCTCACTCTGGGTAGTGAACAATCGAGTGCAGGCAGCCGGCGGTCGTGCGGACGGCGCGGCGGAGGGACGGGGGCACCACATGGATGCGGTACGGCTGATCCTCACGAGCAGGAGAGCCCTCGCGGGCGGCGCCGACACGGCGGAGATGATGGGGGAGGTATGGCAGGCCTCGGCCCTGGCGCAGGCGATCGGGAGCCGGCTCGCGGTCTCCGGCCCGCCGGAGCTGCGGGGCGAGGCGCTGGGGCTGACCGAGCTGGCGGGCCGCGGCTGCGGCGTCCTGGACCCGCCCGAACTCGACCCCGGCGACCTGCGCGCCGCCCAGCTCACCCGGCTGGACGACGCCCGGGAGACCCTGCTCTGCCTCGGCGGCCTGCTCGGCGAGGTCGGCATAGCACTGGTCGGCATGGCCAGCGCCGCGGCCGACGAGACGACGTACTGGCAGTGCATGGAGGCCATCGACGCGGCCGACGAGTCCCGCGACCGCGTCCTGGAGATGCTGCGCAAACTGGCGGCCCGCGAGGAGGTGTTACCGGAGGACGCCCAGGACAGCCCCTCCGGCGTGTGAGCGCGGGGGAGGGGGAGGGGGGTTCCCGGACCGGCCGTCGGGGAGGGGGACCGGCGACCGGAACGAAAGGCGGAGCGGCCGGCCGAGCCGCGACGCCTGCCGAGGGCGTCCTCGGCAGGGGCCGAGTGCGCGGGGGCACGGGGGGACATCCGAGCGGCAGGCCAGCCGGGTTGCCGGCCGGGTGTGGGGTGGGCGGGGCTGATGCCTGAGTGTGGTGGACAGCCGGGTGTACGAGCGTGCGGGTGGCCGGGCTGAGGTCCGGGTGTGGGGACGGCCGGGGAGGGCCCCGAGTGGCAGGGCCAGCCGGGTCGACGGCCGAGTGTGGGGGTGGGTGGGCTGATGTCCGAGTGTGGGGACGGAACCCCTTGGGCCGGCCTGCGGCGGCTCCCTGCCGGGGAACGGACTCTTCGGACACGGCGGCCTCCTCGGCCCCCGGCCCGGCCGGGCCGGCGCGGTGACGCGCGACGGGGACACCGTCCGGCGTGGGCGCCGGACGGCCCGGCTCCGACGGCCCGACGATCATCACCGGGGCCGGTCACCGGCCCGGCGAGGCCCGTGCGCGGGATGGACGCATCTCACCCGACCAACCCGACCAACCCGACCGGGCGGGCCGCGCCGGGCCGTACCGTCGTGCCGCCCGCGGCCGGCGCCGTGCAGGATAGGTGTATGGACCTTCGAATCTTCACCGAGCCCCAGCAGGGGGCTTCCTACGACACCCTGCTCACCGTGGCGAAGGCCACCGAGGACCTCGGCTTCGACGCCTTCTTCCGCTCGGACCACTACCTCCGCATGGGCAGCGTGGACGGGCTGCCCGGCCCCACGGACGCCTGGATCACCCTGGCGGGCCTGGCCCGCGAGACCCGGCGCATCCGTCTCGGCACCCTGATGACCGCCGGCACCTTCCGCCTGCCCGGCGTGCTCGCCATCCAGGTGGCCCAGGTCGACCAGATGTCCGGCGGCCGGGTCGAACTCGGCCTCGGCGCGGGCTGGTTCGAGGAGGAGCACAAGGCGTACGGCATCCCGTTCCCGAAGGAGAAGTTCGCGCGGCTGGAGGAGCAGCTCGCGATCGTCACCGGCCTGTGGGCGACCGAGGTCGGCAAGACCTTCGACTTCCACGGCGCCTACTACGACCTCACCGACTCGCCGGCGCTGCCCAAGCCCGCCCAGAAGAAGGTCCCGGTGCTCATCGGCGGCCACGGCGCGACCCGCACCCCTCGGCTGGCCGCCCGGTACGCCGACGAGTTCAACATCCCGTTCGCCTCGGTCGAGGACAGCGCGCGGCAGTTCGGCCGGGTCCGGGACGCCGCGGTGCGGGCGGGCCGGGACGCGGACGAGCTGACGTACTCGAACGCGCTCGTCGTCTGCGTCGGCAAGGACGACCGGGAGGTGGCCCGCCGTGCCGCCGCGATCGGCCGTGAGGTGGACGAGCTGAAGGCCAACGGGCTGGCCGGCTCCCCGGCCGAGGTCGTCGACAAGATCGGCCGGTACGCCGAGATCGGCTCCCGGCGGATCTACCTCCAGATCCTGGACCTCGGCGACCTGGACCACCTGGAGCTGATCTCGGCCCAGGTCCAGTCGCAGCTGTCCTGACCGACCGACAGTCAACCGGCCCCCGCCCGGCCGTGCCGGGGCTGTGACCGGAACCGCGGCTTGCACCACGGCCCCGGCCGGGCGGCCTCGCCGGACCGCCCGATGGAGGGACGCCTGGCCCTGGCCGCCGTGCTGTCAGGCGTGACGGCCGGAGCGCCTCCGCGGCACGGCGGCCGGTGCCGGCCCGGTCAGCCGCGCCGGCTGAAGCCGTAGTCGAGGATCTTCGCCGCGTCCTTGAAGCGCTGGTCCGGCGAGGTGTCCGCGAGGAGGGTCCCGACGACCGTCTTGGAGCCACGCGTCGCGGCGAACACCAGGCAGAACTTCGCCTCCGGCCCGGAGCCGGTCTTCACGCCGATCGCACCCCGGTAGGAGGTGAGGAGCTTGTTGGAGTTGTTCCACGGCTTCATGGCGTGCGTGCCGCCACCGGGCTGGTACGACTTCATGTCGTCGTAGACCTTGGTGCCGACGATCTTCTTGAACGTCTTGTCCTTCAGGGCGGTCCGGGCCAGCTTGGCCAGGTCCCGGGGCGAGGAGTGGTTCTTCCCGTTGGACACCCCGTCGAAGGAATCGAAGTGGGTGTTGTTCAGGCCGAGTTCCCGTGCCTTGCTGTTCATCTTGCCGATGAACGACTTGGTCCGCTGGGCTGTCGTCGAGCCCGTGCCGTAGGTGTCCGCCAGCGCGTAGGCCGCGTCGCAGCCGGACGGGAGCATCAGCCCGTACAGCAGGTCGCCCACCGGCATCGAGTCGCCGAGGATCAGGTTGGCGCTGGAGTACCGCTGGACGTGCGTCACCGGGTCGATGACGTAGTCGGTGTACGCCTTCTTGATCTTGACCTTCTTCTTCAGGTCCACGTTGCGCTGCGACAGCACCACCAGCGCCGTCATGATCTTCGTGGTGGAGCCGGTCCGCAGCCGTACGTCCGGCGCCTTGCCGAACAGCTGCTTGCCGGTGGCCGCGTTCAGGGCGAACGCGCCCTGGGCCGGCACCTGCGGCGCCGCCGCGGCGGAGCGCGGGGCGGAGACCGCGGACGGTGCCGCGGCCGCCTGGGCGGGAGCGGTCGCGAGGACGCCCGCGCCGAGCACGGCTCCGGCCGCCGTCGCGGCGGCGGCGGTTCTGCGGACCCGGAAGCCCTGACGGTTGGTCATGGTTCCCCCTTCAGTCAGTGGTCAGTTGACGGGGGCTCACTCCATCAGGTCCGGGCGTGCGGGGCCGTAACGGAGATCACAGGGGCCTCCTGTGCACACCTTGTGGCGGAACTGTGGCTTCCATCACAGCGCACATGATCTCCGGCTGGTCCTATGACCGCGTGCGTAAAATCCTCCCCCTCGTTCTGACCGGCCTGCTCGCCGTGTCCGCGTGCCAGTTCGCCGGCGGCGACGACCCCGACGACGAGGCCCGCCGCCTCAACACCATGAAGTCGTTCCCACTGAGCGCCTACCTGCCGGACGCGAAGTCCCCTGACGCGAAGGCCGCCGACACCGCGCAGTGGATCCTCGCCAGGCGGTGCATGGTCCGGCTGGGATTCACCGGGTTCAAGACGCTCAGCATCAGGAGCGTGGAGTCGACCTACCCGGTCCGGCAGGGCAGCCTCGTGGGCAGCAGCAAGGTCGGCGACGACAGCCCGTACGGGGTGGACGATCCGGACCTGGCGGCCGAGCACGGCTACCACAACACGCGGCGGGAGGAGTCCGACATCCAGCCGATGGAGTGGCCGGCCGACCAGTACGCGGCCCTCACCGGCTCCTTCCGGCCCGGTGAGAGCCACCGGGCGCACGGCAACCCCGTCCCGAAACAGGGCTGCATGGGCGAGGCGCTCCGCAAGATCCACGGCCCGGAGCCCGAGCCCACGAAGGTGGGCGGCATACGGCTCAGCGGCTACTACTCGCTCGCCGCCCAGTACTGGTACCAGGCGCACAAGGAGGCGCGGAAGGACCACGCATGGAAGAAGGCCGACCGCGCGTGGTCGGACTGCATGAAGGAGAAGGGCCTCCGCTACTCCGACCCGGACGAGGCGTCGAGCGACAGCGACTGGTACCGCGGTGAGCGGCCGTCGGCGAAGGAGAAGAAGACCGCCGCCGCGGACGCGCGGTGCAAACTCGACACCCGCTACATCCAGACCGTGCACGCCGTGGAGAGCCGCGCGCAGAAGAGGGCCGTCACCAAGAACAAGAAGGCGCTGGACGCACGGCGGGCCGCCGACGAGCGGGCCATGGCGAACGCCCGGAAGATCGCCGACGACCAGTCCTGAGCGGGCGGTCCTGAGCGGGCGGTCCCGAGCGACCGGTCCCGAGCGGCGAGTCCCGCAAGAAGCCGGTGGCCCGCGGAGCATCCGGGGGCCCGCGGAAAACCGGTGGTCAGGGGGTTCGGGACCCAGCAGACTCGACAGCATGTTCCTGACGATCTCCACCACCGGTACGGCCGCCAACCCGGCCACCGACCTGGGGTACCTGCTGCACAAGCACCCCGGGAAAGCACAGGCGTTCTCCACCTCGTACGGCACGGCGCACGTCTTCTACCCGGAGGCGGACGCCGAGCGGTGCACGGCCGCCCTGCTGCTGGAGATCGATCCGGTCGCGCTGGTCCGCCGCGGGAAGGGCAAGGGCCGCGGCGGCGCCCCGGACGCGGCCCTCGCGCAGTACGTCAACGACCGCCCCTACGCGGCCTCCTCGCTCCTCGCGGTCGCGCTCAGCGGTGTGTTCTCCAGCGCCCTGCGCGGGGTGTGCACCGCCCGCCCGGAACGGGCCGCCGCCCCGCTGCCGCTGCGCGTCGAGGTCCCCGCCCTGCCCGCACGCGGCGGCCCGGACCTCGTACGCCGGCTCTTCGCACCGCTCGGCTGGACGGTCACCGCCGACCCCGTCCCGCTCGACACCGCCTTCCCGGAGTGGGGCGACTCCCGGTACGTCCGGCTCCTGCTGGACTCGGACCGGCTGACCCTCGCCGAAGCGCTGCGCCACCTGTACGTGCTGCTGCCGGTGCTGGACGACGCCAAGCACTACTGGGTCGCCGCCGACGAGGTCGACAAGCTGCTGCGGGCCGGCGAAGGCTGGCTGCCCGAGCACCCGGAGCAGGAGCTGATCACCCGCCGTTACCTCTCGCGCCGCTGGTCGCTGACCCGGCAGGCGAGGGAGCGGCTGGAGCTGGTGCGGCTCGCCGAGGCCGACGACAGCGAGGTCGAGGACATCGACAACGCGGTCGAGGACATCGACAGCGCGGCCGAGGACATCGACAACGCGGCCGAGGACGAGGCCGGGACGGAGGAGAAGCCCGCCCCGCTGGCCGTGCAGCGCCGGGAGGCCGTCACCGAGGCGCTGCGGGCCGCGGGCGCCGCACGGGTCCTCGACCTCGGCTGCGGACAGGGCCGGCTGGTGCAGGAGCTGCTCAAGGACGTGCGGTTCACCGAGATCGTCGGTGTCGACGTGTCCATGCGGGCCCTGACCATCGCCGCCCGGCGGCTGAAGCTGGACCGCATGGGCGAACGGCAGGCCGCCCGCGTCCGGCTCGTGCAGGGCTCCCTCGCCTACACCGACAACCGGCTCAAGGGCTACGACGCCGCCGTGCTCAGCGAGGTCGTCGAGCACCTCGACCTGCCCCGGCTGCCCGCCCTGGAGTACGCCGTCTTCGGGCACGCACGCCCGCGCACGGTCGTCGTGACCACGCCGAACGTCGAGTACAACGTCCGCTGGGAGAGCCTGCCCGCCGGCCATGTCCGGCACGGCGACCACCGCTTCGAGTGGACCCGCGAGGAGTTCCGCACCTGGGCCACGACCGTCGCCGAACGGCACGGGTACGAGGTCGGCTTCACCCCCGTCGGCCCGGACGACCCCGAGGTGGGCCCGCCCACCCAGATGGCGACCTTCACGATCAGCACCGAGAAGGAGGCGAAGGCGGCATGACCGAGACCCAGCCCGAGGGACGGGTGCTCCCCGTCACCGACCTCTCCCTCGTCGTCCTCGTCGGCGCCTCCGGCTCCGGCAAGTCCACCTTCGCCCGGCGCCACTTCAAGCCCACCGAGGTGATCTCCTCCGACTTCTGCCGCGGCCTGGTCAGCGACGACGAGAACGACCAGAGCGCGACCCGGGACGCCTTCGACGTCCTGCACTACATCGCCGGCAAGCGGCTGGCCGCCGGCCGCCGTACCGTCGTGGACGCCACCAGCGTGCAGCAGGACAGCCGACGCCAACTGGTCGAGCTGGCCAGGAAGTACGACGTGCTGCCCATCGCCATCGTGCTGGACGTCCCGGAGGAGGTCTGCGCCGAGCGGAACGCGGCCCGCACCGACCGGGCGGACATGCCCCGCCGGGTCATCCAGCGGCACATCCGCGAACTGCGCCGCTCGCTGCGCCAGCTGGAGCGCGAGGGCTTCCGGAAGGTGCACGTGCTGCGCGGGGTCGAGGAGGCCGAACGCGCCACCGTCGTCACCGAGAAGCGGTACAACGACCTGACCCACCTCACCGGCCCCTTCGACATCGTCGGCGACATCCACGGCTGCTCCGCCGAACTGGAGGCGCTGCTGGCCGAGCTGGGCTACACCGACGGGGTGCACCCGGAGGGCCGTACCGCCGTGTTCGTCGGCGACCTGGTCGACCGCGGCCCGGACAGCCCCGGCGTGCTGCGCCGCGTGATGTCGATGGTGAAGTCCGGCAACGCCCTGTGCGTGCCCGGCAACCACGAGAACAAGTACGGCCGGTACCTCAAGGGCCGCAAGGTCCAGCACACCCACGGGCTCGCCGAGACCATCGCGCAGATGGACGGCGAGAGCGAGGAGTTCAAGGCGGAGGTCCGCCAGTTCCTGGACGGACTGGTCAGCCACTACGTCCTGGACGGCGGCCGGCTCGTGGTCTGCCACGCCGGCCTGCCCGAGAAGTACCACGGCCGCACCTCCGGCCGGGTCCGCTCGCACGCCCTGTACGGCGACACCACCGGCGAGACCGACGAGTTCGGGCTGCCGGTGCGCTACCCGTGGGCGGAGGACTACCGGGGCCGCGCGGCCGTGGTGTACGGCCACACCCCGGTGCCCGAGGCCACCTGGCTCAACAACACCATCTGCCTGGACACCGGTGCCGTCTTCGGCGGCAAGCTGACCGCGCTGCGCTGGCCCGAGCGCGAGCTGGTCGACGTACCGGCCGAGCGGGTCTGGTACGAGCCGGCGCGGCCGCTGCGCACCGAGGCGCCCGGCGGGCAGGACGGCCGGCCGCTGGACCTGGCGGACGTGCACGGCCGGCGGGCCGTGGAGACCCGGCACGCGGGCATGGTGGCGGTCCGCGAGGAGAACGCGGCGGCGGCCCTGGAGGTCATGAGCCGCTTCGCGACCGACCCGCGCCTGCTGCCGTACCTGCCGCCGACCATGGCCCCCACGGCGACCTCCGCGACCGGTGGCTACCTGGAGCACCCGGAGGAGGTCTTCGCGCAGTACGCGCGGGACGCGGTCGCGCGGGTCGTGTGCGAGGAGAAGCACATGGGCTCGCGGGCGGTGGCCCTGGTGTGCCGGGACGCGGAGACGGCCCGGAGGCGCTTCGGGGCCGGGGGAGGGCCCACCGGGTCCCTCTACACCCGTACCGGGCGGCCGTTCTTCGACGACCCGCAGGTGACCGAGGAGATCCTCGGCCGGCTTCGCTCGGCGGTCGCCGACGCCGGGCTGTGGGAGGAACTCGGCACGGACTGGCTGCTGCTGGACGCCGAACTGATGCCGTGGTCGCTGAAGGCCTCGGGGTTGCTGCGCGGCCAGTACGCGGCCGTCGGCGCCGCCGCCGGCGCGGTGTTCCCGGGCGCGCTGGCCGCCCTGGAGGCCGCCGCCGCCCGGGGCGCGGACGTCCGCGGCCTGCTCGACCGGCAGCGGGAACGCGCCGCCGACGCCGCCGCGTTCACGGACGCCTACCGCCGCTACTGCTGGACCACCGAGGGCCTGGACGGGGTCCGGCTGGCCCCCTTCCAGCTGCTGGCGGTCCAGGGCCGCAGCCTCGCCGCGCTCCCGCACGACGAGCAACTGGCCCTGATCGACCGGATGGTGGAGCACGACGGCACCGGTCTGCTGCAGACCACCCGGCGGCTGTACGTCGACACCGGCGACCCCGAGTCGGTCCGCGCGGGCGTCGACTGGTGGCTGGAGATGACCGGCCGGGGCGGCGAGGGCATGGTCGTCAAGCCGCTCGGCGCGCTGGTCCGGGGCCCGGACGGCCGGCTGGTGCAGCCCGGCGTCAAGTGCCGGGGCCGCGAGTACCTGCGGATCGTCTACGGCCCCGAGTACACCCGGCCGGACAACCTCGACCGGCTGCGCCGGCGGTTCCTGAACCACAAGCGGTCCCTGGCGCTGCGCGAGTACGCCCTCGGCCTGGAGGCCCTGGACCGGCTCGCCGACGGGGAGCCGCTGTGGCGGGTGCACGAGGCGGTGTTCGGGGTGCTGGCGCTGGAGTCGGAGCCGGTCGACCCGCGTCTGTGACCGCGCCCCCACCGGGCCGTCACGACACGCCCTTGTGCCGCACACACACTGTCCATAGTGTGGACAGCCGTGCGGCACAAGGGTGTTGGCACGCCGTGAGGAGAGTGGTGGGCGTGGAGATCAAGAAGGTCGTGGTCCGCGAGGACCGGCGGAGCACCACCCGTCGGCCGGCGATCCTGGAGAAGCGGCCGACCCGCTGAGCATGCGCGTCCACCTGGTCACGATGCCGTGGCACCCCCTCGACCTGCCCTCGTTGCAACTGGGTTTGCTCAACCGGATCGTGCGGCGGGCCCGCCCCGGCGACGAGGTCACCGAGTTCCACGGCTCCCTGCGCTGGGCGGAGTTCCTGCTGGAGCGCTCCGGCGGCCGGCTGACGCCCGGCGACTGCGTGGAGGTCGGCAGCGACGCGATCTTCCACGGCCTCGGCGACTGGGTCTTCTCCGGCGCCCTCTACGACGACCCCCGCTGGGGCACGGCCCGGCTGCGGGAGTACGCGGCCGACCGGGGCGTCTTCATCGACACCGCGCTGGCGATGCGCCCGTACGCGGCCCCCTTCGTCGACGCCTGCGCCACCGAGATCCTGGCGGCCGAACCGGACGTGGTCGGGTTCACCAGCACCTTCATGCAGAACGTCCCCTCCCTCGCCCTGGCCCGCGCGCTCAAACGGCGGCGCCCGGAGCTGACGGTCGTCCTCGGCGGCAGCAACTGCGACGGCCCCATGGGGCACGCCCTGCACCGCAACCACCCCTTCGTGGACCACGTGGTCCGCGGCGAGGCCGAGTACGCCTTCCCGGCCCTGCTGCGCCACCTCGACGCCGGCACCGACCCCGTGGACGTGCCCGGCCTGTGCTGGTGGGACGGCCCGGTGTCACGGGCCACCGCGGAAAACCGGCGGACAGTGGCCCCGGCCGACATACCCTCGCCCGACTACGACCAGTGGCAGGCCGCCCTGGACGCCTCCCCGGTCCAGGAGTACCTCCACCCGAAACTCGTCGTGGAGGGCGCCCGGGGCTGCTGGTGGGGCGAGAAGCACCACTGCACCTTCTGCGGGCTCAACGGTTCCGCCATGGCCTTCCGTGCCAAGCCGGGGGAGCGGCTGTGGGCGGAGATCGACCGGCTGGTGCGCCGCCACCGCATCCTCGACGTGGTCACCGTCGACAACATCATCGACATGGCCTACTTCCGCGACTTCCTGCCCCGCGTCGCGGCCAGCGGCTGGGACCTGCGACTGCACTACGAGGTCAAGTCCAACCTCACCCCCGCCCAGCTCCGGCTCCTCGGCGACTCCGGCACCGTGCACATCCAGCCCGGCATCGAGAGCCTCGGCAGCCGCGTCCTGGACCTCATGGACAAGGGCGTCACCGGCGCCCGCAACGTGCGCACCCTGCGCGAGTGCGAGAACCACGCCCTGACCTGCTCGTGGAACCTGCTCTACGGCTTCCCCGGCGAGCGCGACGACGACTACACGCCGGTCATCGACCAGCTCCCGGCGCTGGTCCACCTCCAGCCGCCGAGCGGCGCCCACCGCATCCAGCTGGAGCGGTTCAGCCCTCACTTCACCGACCCGGGCCTCGGCTTCGGCAAGCGCCGCCCGGCCGCGATGTACCAGCACGTCTACGACCTGCCCGAGGAGGAACTCGCCGACCTGGTCTACCTGTTCGACACCGAGCCGGCGGGGATCGGCGGCGCGGTGGAGCGACGGCTGCGGGAGGCGGTGGCCGACTGGCGGGCCGGACACGCGGACTCCCGGCTGCTGTTCGAGGAGGACGGCGCCGGGCTGCTGGTGCACGACCGCCGGCACGGCCGGCCCCCCGCCACCCACCGCTTCACCGGCTGGCAGGCCGCGGCCCTGCGCCATTTGGAGGACGGCCGGACGGTACCCGCGCTGCACCGGCTGCTGACCGCCGACGGCCACGAGGTGCCGGACGGGACCCTGGAGGCCTGGGTCCGGCACGCCGTCGGCCTGGGCCTGGTGTTCCGCGACGGTGCCACCTGCCTGTCCCTGCCGACCTGGGGCGAACCGGTCCGGCTGCCGGAGGGAGCGGGATGAGCGGGCTGCCCGGCGGTGTGCCGCACCGGCGCACCGGGCGCCGGGTCGAGGCGGACGCACCCCTGGACCTGAGCGGGGCGGGGCGCGCGACGGCGGAGGCGGTGCGGTTCCTGCGCGAGTGCCAGGGCCACGGCCTGAGCGTGCGCTGGCGGGCGACCGGCACCCCGTCGTACGACCTCGCCGTGCTGCGTCACCTGCCGCCACCCGACGAACTCCCCGCAGACCCCGACACGTTGGGGGCCTGGCGGGCCGACCACGCCCACGGTGTCCTCTACCACCGGCGCGGCCCGGACTTCGTCACCGTGCTGGACCGCAGGCAGCGGGGCACGGCGGTCCGGCTCACCCTGGACCACCCCGGTCTGCACGGCACGTTCCTCCGCCTCCTGGAGCCGACCCGTGTGGCCGCGCTGGACCCGGTCGGACGGGAGGCGTTCGCGCTGCTCACGGCCGAGCGGCTGGTGCTGGACTGCGGCGGCTGGGCGGTGGCGCTGCCCCCGCGCATCCGGCGCTGGCCCGTGCCCTGCACCGCGATCTGAACCGCCCGGCGGGCACGGCCGGGGCCCCGGCGGGATCGGAAGCGCATCGGAAGCGCGAAACCAGCGCCCGGCCGACGGATGTCGGGCAGAGTGACTGTCGTCATACCGACGGTACAAGCGAGACCCCGGCGCTCCGCCGGGAGTTGCGAGGAACCATGAACGGCACCTACGAGCCGCCGAGTCTGTTACCCGCCGGCGGACAGGAGCGCACGCACGCCCTGCTCATCGCCGGCGTCCCCCTTCTGCTGATCCTTCTCATAGCCGTCGTGTCCCACCTGTCCTCGGACGACGGCGACGGCGGCTCGCCGGGGTACGGCACGTACTCGACCCAGACGCCGCAGGAGTACCCGTCGTACGGCACGGAGACGTCGGACACCTACCCGTCCTACGGCACGGAGACGTCGGACACGTACCCGTCGTACGGCACGGAGACCACGGACGCGTACCCGTCGTACGGCACCGAGACCACCGCGGAGACGACGTACGGCACGGCCGGTCCCGCCGACACGGTGACCGCGTTCTTCGACGCGATCAACCGGCGCGACTACGACAAGGCCTGGGAACTGGGCGGCAAGAACATCGACGCGTCCTACGGCTCGTTCGTGGCGGGCTTCACCACCACCGAGCGGGACGACGTCACCATCACCTCGGTCGACGGCGACACGGTCTCGGTGAACCTCCTCGCCCGGCAGACCGACGGCACGCAGAAGTCGTACAGCGGTCAGTACACCGTGGTCGACGGAACCATCACCCGGGCCTCGATGGCCTCGGCCGACTGAGCAGAGCGGAGCACCCACCATGTCGACCGACACCGTCACCGTCACCGCTCCGCCGAACGCCACGAGCGACGCCACCCGGCTGCTGTGCGCCGGCACCTACTTCGACCCGGTGTACCGCGCCGCCGTCATCCGTGAGCTGCTGACCCGCCGGTACCGGGTGGTCGCGCCGTCGTACGGGTACGACGCGGTCCCCGTGCTCGCGCACGCCCTGGCGGCGCGCCGGCTGCAGCGCGTACGGCTGGCCGTCCTCGCGGCGGGCGCCGTCCTCACCTGGGTGCTCATGGCCGTCGGCTTCCTGAACGGGTTCACGGCGGTGCTCGTGCTGCTGTGGCTGCTGTGGGCCACCGCGTACTTCCGGCGCCTCGTCACCCTCCAGCTGCTGGTCGGCCGGCTCCGGCCGGGCACCGGCGGCCCGGGCGGGAGGAGCGGGTTCGACGGCGCGTACCCCGAGCACCCCCAGCTGACGCCCGACCTCGTGAGCAAGATCAAGCGCGAGCAGGCCTCCGACGGCACCCTGGTCCGCTACGGCGGCTACAAGCCCTTCGTGGGCGCGGGCGGGCAGGTGCGCCGCTGGGCCAACGCCGAACTGCTGCTCGGTGCGCCGCTCACCGTGTTCGACGGACAGCGTGCGCCGGGCGCGCACACGGCCCCCGGCGCGAACGGCCTGGAGCCGACGCGGAAGGAGGTCATCCCCTTCACCGTCGAGGAGATGACCGACTACGTCGCCGGCCACATGGCCGCCCGGTTGCGCGACCGGACCCGGCCGGGGGAGGGCATCGACGGGCTCGCCGTCGAGGAGAGCACCTTCACCACGGCCGTCACGACGCTCCGCGGGGTGACGGAGCCCACCCTGGACCAGCTCGACGGCCCCAGGGACGACGCCTACGACGCGGGACGGGCGTACCTGTGCATCCGGGTCGGGTCCTGGGACCAGGAGCTGGTCACCACGGCGTTCGTGGGCTTCGACCTCAAGGGCAACACGCTGCACACCGAGTTCTACTCGTACGTGCTGGGGCCGATCAAGAAGAGCTTCCGGCTCGTGGACCGGCTGCCGGCCGCCCTGGACGGCGGGCTGCTGCTCAAGCTCGCCTGGCACACCCTGAGGGGCGCGTCCGGGTCCGCGATGCGGCCCCTGCGCGGCAAGGCCGGCACCCAGCTGTCCGAGCTGCTGCCCTGGCGCAGGAACCGGATCCGGGTGCCGCAGCCCGCCGACAGCAGCGAGTTCGGCCTCGGCCGCTACGCGGACGCCATGCTGAACCGCGGTGCCGTCACCAGCGTGCGGGAGATGGCGACCAGCGCCACCTTCCACCACTTCTTCCAGGAGACGGACACGATCAAGTACACCCAGATCGTGGAGCGCCAACTGCTGCAGATCGTGCGGGACTTCCTGTACGAGCACAACGTGGACCTCACGGAGCACGAGGCCCGCCAGATGAACATCCTCAACAACTACGGGCACAACAACAGCTTCGTGAACGGCAGCAACAACACCACCAACTCGGGTACGCAGAACCACTTCGGCGGCTCCGAGGGCGCCAAGGGGACGGGATCCGCATGACGCACACACCCACGGGCGGCAACAGCAGCGACTACGGCAGCCGGAACGACTTCGGCAGCCGCAACAGCTTCGTCACCGGCAACGGCAACACCACCAACTCGGGCACGCAGTACTTCCACGGCACCCCTCCCGCGCCCGCCCCCGCCGGCCGCACCCACCAGGACCAGGACCCCTCCCGGCCCTCCCCGGACCGCCGCCGCAACGTCTTCGTCGTCCACGGGCGGGACGAGGAGGTGCGGGTGAAGATGTTCGACCTGCTGCGCCTGCTCGACCTGCGTCCGCTGGAGTGGGAGGACCTGGTCCGGGCCACCGGCAAGACGGCGCCCTTCCTCGGCGAGGTCGTCGCCGAGGCCCCCGAGCAGGCCCAGGCGGCCCTCGTGCTGCTCACCCCGGACGACCTCGCCGAGCTGCACCCGGAACTGCGGGGCGCGACCGAGCCGCCGTACGAGACCGAGCCCACCGGGCAGCCCCGGCCGAACGTGCTGATCGAGCTGGGCATGGTGCTGATGGCCTATCCGGAGCGCACGCTGATGGTCGAGGTCGGCTCGCTGCGCCCGATCGCCGACATCGCGGGCCGCAACGTCATCAGGTTCGACGGCTCGGAGGCCGCCCTGCGCAAGATCGCCCAGCGGCTGAGGCTGGCGGGCTGCACCGTGGACGACACCCGCTCCGACTGGCTCCAGACCTGGCCGTACCGCCATCTGTCGGCGTACGGCCGCAGCGGACGGGGCATCCCCCCGGCCCGCTGAACCGCCCCGCTGGACCGCGGTACGGGCCCGGTGGTCGTCCACGGCCGGGGGAGGGGCCCGTACCGCCCAGCGGTGCACCGCCGGCGCCGTCAGGTGTGGCGCCGGGCGCCCGCCGCCAGGCCGGCCAGGAACGCGCCGGTCTCCGGCAGGTCGATCCGCCCCAGCTCACCGGGGCGGATCACCACCCGCAGCTCGCGGCAGACCCGCCGCTCCCAGGAGTGCACGACGAACGACAGCAGGATCAGCCGCAGCAGGCTGTCCTCGTCCAGGTCGTGCAGCCGGGCGAGCCCCGCGCCGGTCAGCGGCATGGTCAGGCTCTCCAGCTGGCCGTGCCGGCGGACCGCGTCCCACAGCCGGCCGAGGCCCAGCCACAGGTCCTCGACGCCGGACGAGGCGACGCAGTCGTTGCCCATCCTGCTGTAGGCGACGCCGAAGACCAGGTCGGGCCGGGTGCCGAGGACGGCGACCGTGCCGATCGGATACCGCGCCCGCTTGCCCCGCGGCTTGTCCCGCGGGCTCTCCCACGCCACCGGGGCCACCCCCGCCAGCGCGGCGGCCAGCTCCGCGTCCAGCCGGCCGGCGTCCCCCGCGTACCGGCGGGCCAGCAACTGCCCCTGCACACTGCCGTCGTTGATGACGACACCACCGTCCACGAGGGTGTCGAAGGTGTCGGTGAACCCCACCACCAGATGCCCGGGCTGGTCGAACAGGTCGCCCTCCTCGACCACCACCGTCATCCCGGGACGCCCGAACTCCTGCCGCACGGCGGCCTGCGGACGTGCCCGGACCACCCCCCACGCCAGGCACAGGGCCACCGAGGCGGCCAGCACCGGCCCGGGCCGGGAGACGACGTCCGGGAACAGCTGGCCGGCGAACTGCACGACGGCCGAGACCCCGCCGAAGGCGGCCAGCACACTGCCCGTGAACACCCGCCGCCCGCGCCACGACCGCGGGAGCCGGCGCCGGGCGGAACGGGACGGCGGACGGGGGCCGGTCAACCGCATGCTTCCCTCCAGGGTGCCTTGGTACGCTGACCGCACAGATGACGGGACGTCACGCGGCGGAGGGGGCGAGGCGCGTGCATACCCGGCCACCGCGCGTCCGCGTGAGCGTCCTGGGTCCGGTCCGGCTGGCCGTGAACGGCACTCCGGTACACCTCACCCCGCTCACGGCACGTCTGCTGGTCCGGCTGGTCGCCGCCGGGGGCGAGACCGTGACCGCGCGCCGGCTGTACCGGGACGTCTGGCAGCAGACCGTGGAACTGCCCCACCAGGACCTGCGCAACCGCAACGAGGTGCAGAAGCGGATCCTGGAGCTGCGGCGCGCCTTCGACCGGGCCGGGCCGGGCCACGGCACCCGGATCGTCCGCACCGGACAGCTGCCG
This sequence comes from Streptomyces sp. NPDC107654, assembly GCF_055639035.1. Taxonomy (NCBI): domain Bacteria; kingdom Bacillati; phylum Actinomycetota; class Actinomycetes; order Kitasatosporales; family Streptomycetaceae; genus Streptomyces; species Streptomyces sp. NPDC107654. The sequence continues at coordinate 85,285 of NZ_JBVKBI010000008.1, read as the reverse complement.
ACCGCGCGCGGCGCGGAGAGCACCTACCGGCTGGACCTGTCCGACGAGGAACTGGACAGCGCCGAGTTCACCCGTCTGGTGGGCGACGCGCTGCACGCGGCACCGGCCTCGGCCGTCCGGCTGCTCACGGACGCCCTGGGGCTCTGGCGCGGCCGGCCGCTGGCCGAGGCGCAGGACGAGGAGTTCGCGGACGCCACCGTGCGGCGGCTGAACCGGCTCAGGGAGACCGCGCTGCGCGAACTGGTCGCCGGCCACACCGCGCTGGGCCGCTACGACCTCGCCCTGCCGGTGGCCGAGGAGACGGTCCGGGAACGGCCCGACGACCCCGAGGCCGCCGCCACCCTGGCCCGGCTGAACGTCCGGCTGCGCGAGCGGCACGGCGACGAGCTGCTGCGCCACACCCTGCGCGGGCTGCGGGTGGACGTCGTCGTGCTGCGCGGCGACCTGTTCGACCAGGAGGACGCCAACCTGGTCGTGGGCTTCTCCGACACCTTCGACACCTTCACCGACGATGTCGTGATCAGCCGCGAGAGCGTGCAGGGACAGCTCGTCGACCGTCTCTTCGAGGGCCGGCACCGGCTGCTGGACGCCGCCCTGCGCCGGGGGCTGAAGGACGTCACCCCGCTGGCCACGGAGAGCGTCCGGGCCAAGCGGCGCGGCCGTCGTACGCGCTATCCCATCGGTACGGCGGTGGCGGTCCCGGTCGGCAAGCGCCGGGTCTTCGCCCTCGCCTACTCCCGGCTGGGCAACGACCTGCGGGCCCGCTCCGCCCCGGCCGAGCTGCGGCTGAGCCTGGAGCGACTGTGGCCGGCGGTCGCCCGGTACGGCCTGTTCAAACCGGTGGCGACACCGCTGATCGGCGCCGGCCTGTCCCGCCTGGTCGAACTCGACCGCACCCAGCTGCTGCTGCTGATCGTGGAGACCTTCACCCGCAGCCTCGGCGATGATCCCGCCGTCTGTCCCGAGCTGCGCGTCGTCATCCGCGCCGACGAGCTGGAGCGGACCGACCTGTCGGCGGTCGAGGACTTCCTGCGGCGGGTGGACGAGCGGGGACCGGTGCTCCCGCCGACCGGCATCGGCTGATCTGTTCACGCCCCCAGCAAAGCCCGGCGGGCGCTTCCGCCGACAGCCTCCGCCCGCTTCCGGAGCGCTTCCGGCCCGCCCGCGTCCCGGGTGGCCGCCGTAGGAGCACGAGAAACCGTGGCGCGGAAACCACCGAGCGGCGGGTGAAGCGCGGCCCCGGTGGTCAGGATGGAGACATGGGATTCCATGTCGACTCCGAGGCCGGGCGGCTGCGCCGCGTCATCCTGCACCGGCCGGATCTTGAGCTCAAAAGGCTCACCCCCAGCAACAAGGACGCCTTGCTCTTCGACGACGTGCTCTGGGTGCGCCGGGCGCGCGCCGAGCACGACGGGTTCGCCGACGTACTGCGCGACCGCGGGGTCGAGGTCCACCTCTTCGGGGACCTGCTCGCCGAGACCCTGGCGCTCCCGCAGGCCCGCACCCTCGTCCTGGACCGTGTCTTCGACGAGAAGGAGTACGGTCCCCTCGCCACCGACCACCTGCGCGCCACCTTCGACCGGATGACCCCGGGGGAGCTGGCCGAGGCCCTGGTCGGCGGCATGACCAAGCGGGAGTTCCTGGCGGAGCACGCGGAACCGACCTCGGTCCGCTTCCACGTCATGGAGCTGGACGACTTCCTGCTCCCCCCGTTGCCCAACCACCTGTTCACCCGGGACACCTCGGCGTGGATCTACGACGGCGTCTCCATCAACGCCATGCGCCGGCCCGCCCGGCAGCGCGAGACCGTCCACTTCGAGGCGATCTACCGGCACCACCCGCTGTTCCGTGACGAAACGTTCCACGTGTGGTCCCGGGGGCAGGCCGACTTCCCCTCCACCATCGAGGGCGGTGACGTCCTGGTGATCGGCAACGGCGCCGTGCTGATCGGCATGAGCGAGCGCACCACCCCGCAGGCGGTGGAGATGCTGGCGCACAAGCTGTTCGCGGCCGGGTCGGCGCGCACCATCGTCGCGCTCGACATGCCCAAGCGGCGTGCCTTCATGCATCTCGACACGGTGATGACGATGGTCGACGGCGACACCTTCACCCAGTACGCGGGCCTCGGCATGCTCCGCTCGTACACCATCGAGCCGGGGGTCGGCGAACGCGAGCTGAAGGTCACCGACCACCCGCCGGAGCACATGCACCGTGCGATCGCCGCCGCGCTCGGCCTCGGGGAGATCCGGGTGCTGACCGCCACGCAGGACGTGCACGCGGCCGAGCGCGAGCAGTGGGACGACGGCTGCAACGTGCTCGCGGTCGAACCCGGAGTCGTCGTGGCCTACGAGCGCAACTCCACCACCAACACGCATCTGCGCAAGGAGGGCATCGAGGTGATAGAGATCCCCGGCAGCGAGCTGGGCCGGGGCCGGGGCGGACCCCGGTGCATGAGCTGTCCCGTCCAGCGAGACGCCGTATAGAAATGTGAAGGATCGTATAGACTTCCATCGTCCCCCGTAGCCGTACCCCTGGAGCGTCCCGCCATGGCGACAGTCCCGACCGCCCTCGCCGGCCGCCACTTCCTCAAGGAGCTGGACTTCACCGAGGAGGAGTTCCGCGGCCTGGTCGAGCTGGCCGCCGAGCTGAAGGCCGCCAAGAAGGCCGGGGCCGAGACACGGTACCTGCGGGGCAGGAACATCGCCCTGATCTTCGAGAAGACCTCGACGCGCACCCGCTGCGCGTTCGAGGTCGCCGCGGCCGACCAGGGCGCCCACACCACCTACCTCGACCCCGTCGGCTCACAGATCGGGCACAAGGAGTCGATCAGGGACACCGCCCGGGTGCTCGGCCGGATGTTCGACGCGATCGAATACCGCGGCGACAGCCAGGCCAAGGTCGAGGAGCTGGCCGCGCACGCCGGCGTGCCCGTCTACAACGGCCTCACCGACGACTGGCACCCCACCCAGATGCTCGCCGACGTGCTCACCATGACCGAGCACAGCACCAAGCCGCTGCGGAAGATCTCCTTCGCCTACCTGGGCGACGCCCGCTTCAACATGGGCAACTCCTACCTGGTCACCGGCGCCCTGCTCGGCATGGACGTCCGGATAGTCGCCCCGAAGACCTACTGGCCGGCCCCGGAGATCGTCGACCGCGCCCAGGCGCTCGCGGCCTCCAGCGGCGCCCGCGTCACGCTCACCGACGACGTCGCCGAGGGCGTCGCCGGAGCCGACTTCGTCGCCACCGACGTCTGGGTCTCCATGGGCGAGCCGACGGAGGTGTGGGACGAGCGGATCACGGCCCTGGCCCCCTACGCCGTGACCATGGACGTACTCCGCGCCACCGGCAACCCCGACGTGAGATTCCTGCACTGCCTGCCGGCCTTCCACGACCTCGGCACCACGGTGGGCCGACAGATCCACGCCACCCACGGCCTCACGTCGCTGGAGGTGACGGACGAGGTCTTCGAGTCCGCGCACTCCGTCGTCTTCGACGAGGCCGAGAACCGCCTGCACACCATCAAGGCGGTGCTGGTGGCCACACTCGCCCGGGAAAGCCTTGCCTGACCCGCCTCACCAGGCCTTATCCTGACCGGCGGCCCGGAACCACCCCTTCCGCGACCGTCGCCGCGCCGCTACGACCGGCGCCCGCACCACCAGAAACGAGCACCACCCGCATGCCCGCTCCCCGTATCAAGTCCCCGCACCTGCTCGTCGCCGAATCCGGAGCCGACCGCGAGGGACACGGCCTGAAGCGCACCATGGGCCTCTTCCAGCTCATCTGCTTCGGCGTCGGCGCCATCGTCGGCACCGGCATCTTCGTCGGCCTCTCCGACTCCGTCGCCCAGGCCGGCCCGGCCGTCGTCGTCTCCTTTGTCCTCGCCGCGATCACCTGCGTCTTCACCGCCCTCTCCTTCGCCGAGCTGGGCGGCGCGATCCCGGTCTCCGGTTCCTCGTACTCCTTCGCCTACGCCGGCCTCGGCGAGTCCACCGCCTTCCTCGTCGGCTGGTGCCTGCTGCTGGAGTACGGCGTCTCCATCTCGGCCGTCGCGGTCGGCTGGAGCCAGTACGTCAACGAGCTGCTGCACAGCCTCACCGGCCTCCAGCTCCCGGCCGCGCTCTCCGCCGGTCCCGGCGACGGCGGCATCGTCAACCTTCCGGCCGTGATCGTCATCGCCCTGGCCTCGGTGCTGCTGGTGCGCGGGGTGCGGGAGAGTGCCCGGGCCACGGCCGCCATGGCCGCCGTGAAGCTGGCGATCCTGCTCGCCTTCTGCGCCATCGGCTACAGCGCCTTCAAGGACGGCAACCTCACCCCGTTCTCCCCGGCCGGCCTCGGCGGCATCGGCGCGGGCACCACCGCCGCGTTCTTCTCCTACATCGGCTTCGACGCGATCACCACCGCCGGCGAGGAGGCGAAGAACCCGCGCCGGGACATCCCGGTCGCCATCCTCGTCTGCATGGGCCTGGTCACCCTGCTGTACTGCGCGGTCGCGCTCGCCGCGATCGGCGCCATCGGCGGCGACCAGGTCGCCGGCCGCCCCGCCGCCCTGTCCTACGTCGTCAACGAGGTCACCGGCTCGGCCGTCGGCGGCGGTGTCATCGCCTTCGGCGCGGTCGTCGCCATCGCCTCGGTCGTCCTCGCGGTCATGTACGGCCAGACCCGCATCCTGATGTCGATGTCCCGGGACGGCCTGATCCCGCGCGTCTTCGAGAAGGTCTCCCCGCGGACGTCCACGCCGGTCGCCGGCACGCTGATCGTGGCGGTCGTCTTCGCGGTCCCGGCGGCCTTCGCCTCCCTCGACGCCGTGATGAACCTGTGCACCATCGGCACGCTCGCCATCATGGCCGTCGTCAACATCGCGGTGATCGCCCTGCGCCGCCGCGAACCGGGCCTCGACCGCAGCTTCCGGGTGCCGCTCTACCCCGTGGCCCCGCTGCTCGGCGTCGCCTTCTGCCTGTACCTGATGTACGAGACCGGCTGGCGTACCTGGCTGCAGTTCGCCGTGTTCCTCGCGGTGGGCCTGCTGGTCTACGTCGCCTACGGCCGCCGGCACTCCACGCTCGCCACGGCCGCGCCGGACGAGGTCACACCGGCCGGCGCTGAGCGGGAACCGCAGGCAGTGTGAACCACACCGCCTTGCCCGACGGGGTGGGGCGGTGACCGCAGGAGGAGCTGAGGGCGCGGATCAGCAGCAGCCCGCGCCCGCCCTCCTGCCAGACGTCGGGCTCCTCGATCACCGGCCGGGTCAGATGGCCGGGCGGCGCCGGGTCCGGGTCGTGCACCTCGACCTGGCAGCCGTGCGGCGCCAGCTCCACCACCAGCTCGATCGGGCCGCGCCCGGCGGTGTGCTCCACCGCGTTGGCCACCAGCTCGGCGGTCAGCAGCTCCGCCGTGTCGCAGTCGGCCGGGTGCTCCACCTCGGTGAGGGCCGTGCGCACCAGGGCACGCGCCACGGGCACCGCCGCGGTGGTGTGCGGCAGCGCGATGCGCCAGGAGGCCGATGCGGCTGGGCGTTCGTGCAAGGCGAGTCCGTTCATGGAGCAGGCTGTCCTGCTTTCGACTGTAGGAAATGGTACGGGCCCGGCCACCGCGGACCGGCGGCGGGCTTCGCCCGGGACCCCCGTCCCGGTACCGGCGGCCTACCCGGCCGGGCGCCCCGCCTCGCCTGCGCGCCCTCACTGTTACCGCGCTGTCGACAACCGGTGACCGAGGTGACGGGAACCCTGCCGGTCCCGGCCCATCTGTCGCGCCCCCGTGACGACAGTCACAAACAAGTGATAACTTCATGGGACAGCGCAACGTACGGCACCGCCGCGCAAGGAGGCCGCACGTCATGAGTCCCTTCACCGGTTCCGCCGCCCGCACCGCCGACTGGGAGCACCTGCGGGTCCGGATCGCCGACGGGGTGGCCACGGTCACCCTCGCCCGGCCCGACAAACTCAACGCCCTCACCTTCGGTGCCTACGCCGACCTGCGGGACCTGCTCGCCGAACTGTCCCGGGAACGCGCGGTACGCGCCCTGGTGCTGGCCGGCGAGGGCCGCGGCTTCTGCTCCGGCGGCGACGTGGACGAGATCATCGGTGCCACGCTGGCCATGGACACCGCCCGGCTGCTCGACTTCAACCGGATGACGGGCCAGGTCGTCCGGGCGATCCGGGAGTGCCCGTTCCCGGTGGTCGCCGCGGTGCACGGGGTGGCCGCGGGCGCCGGGGCCGTCCTCGCCCTCGCGGCCGACTTCCGGATCGCGGACCCCTCGGCCCGCTTCGCCTTCCTCTTCACCCGGGTCGGCCTGTCCGGCGGTGACATGGGCGCGGCCTACCTGCTGCCCCGGGTCGTCGGCCTCGGACACGCCACCCGCCTGCTCATGCTCGGCGACCCGGTCCGGGCCCCCGAGGCCGAGCGCATCGGCCTGATCAGCGAGCTGGTGGACGAGGGCCGCGCGGACGAGGCGGCCGCCGGCCTGGCCCGCCGCCTGGCCGACGGCCCCGCCCTGGCCCACGCCCAGACGAAGGCGCTGCTCACGGCCGAACTGGACATGCCGCTGGCGGCCGCGGTCGAGCTCGACGCCTCGACGCAGGCGTTGCTGATGAACGGCGAGGACTACGCGGAGTTCCACGCGGCCTTCACGGAGAAGCGCCCGCCGAAGTGGCAGGGAAGGTGAGGGGCCATGCGCGTGGCGATCGTCGGCGGCGGCCCCGGCGGGCTCTACGCCGCGGCCCTGCTCAAAAGGCTCGACCCCGCCCGTGACGTCACCGTCTGGGAACGCAACGCCCCCGACGAGACCTTCGGCTTCGGCGTGGTCCTCTCCGACGAGACCCTCGGCGGTATCGAACACGCCGACCCCGTCGTCTACGAGGCGCTCCGGCAGGACTTCGTCCGCTGGGACGACATCGACATCGCACACCGGGGCATACGCCACCGCTCCGGCGGCCACGGTTTCGCCGCACTGGGCCGGCACCGGCTCCTGGCCATCCTGCACGAACGCTGCCGCGCACTCGGCGTGCGGCTCCTCTTCCGTACCGAGGCCCCCCACCCGGACGTCCTCGCCGCCGAGTACGACCTCGTCATCGCCGCCGACGGTGTGCACAGCACCACCCGTGAGACGTACTCCCATGTGTTCCGCCCCCATGTGACCGAACACCACTGCCGCTACATCTGGCTCGCCGCCGACTTCGCCTTCGACGCCTTCCGCTTCGAGATCGCCGAGACCGAACACGGCGTGGTGCAGCTGCACGGCTACCCGTATGCGGTCGGCGCCTCCACGGTCATCATCGAGATGCGCGAGGAGGTCTGGCAGGCGGCCGGGCACGACGAACTCCCTCCGCAGGAGTCCGTCGAACGCTGCGCCAAGGTCTTCGCGGAGACCCTCCGCGGACGCCCCCTGCGCTCCAACAACTCCGCCTGGACCACCTTCCGCACGGTGGTGAACGACCGCTGGGCGCACGGCAACACCGTCCTCCTCGGCGACGCCGCCCACACCGCCCACTTCTCCATCGGCTCCGGCACCAAGCTCGCCGTGGAGGACGCCCTCGCCCTCGCCGCCTGCCTGCGCGAACAGCCGGACGTACCCGGCGCGCTCGCGGCCTACGAGGAGGAACGCAGACCCGTCGTCGCCTCCACCCAGCGGGCCGCCCGGGCCAGCCTGGAGTGGTTCGAGAACCTCCGGCTGTACCTGCGCCAGCCGCCCCGGCAGTTCGCCTTCAACCTGCTCACCCGCAGCCGCCGCGTCACCCACGACAACCTGCGGCTGCGCGACCCCCGCTTCACCGAGGCCGTGGAGCGCGAGTTCGGCTGCCCGCCCGGCACGCCTCCCATGTTCACGCCGTTCCGGCTGCGCGGACTGACCCTGCGCAACCGGGTCGTGGTGTCGCCGATGGACATGTACTCCGCCACCGACGGTGTCCCCGGCGACTTCCACCTCGTCCACCTGGGCGCCCGCGCCCTCGGCGGTGCGGGCCTGGTGATGACCGAGATGGTCTGCGTCAGCGAGCAGGGCCGGATCACCCCCGGCTGCGCCGGCCTCTACACCGGCCGCCAGGCCGAGGCGTGGCGGCGCGTCACCGACTTCGTGCACCGCCAGGCCCCGGGCACCGCCATCGGCGTCCAGCTCGGGCACTCCGGCCGCAAGGGTTCCACCAGGCTGATGTGGGAGGGCATGGACGAACCCCTGCCCGCCGGAAACTGGCCCCTCGTCGCCGCCTCCCCGCTGCCGTACAGGCCGGGCGGCCAGACCCCGCGCGAACTCTCCCGTGCCCAGCTCACCGACATCCGCGAGCAGTTCGCGGCCGCCGCCTGGCGGGCCGCCCGGGCCGGCTTCGACCTGCTCGAACTGCACTGCGCCCACGGCTACCTGCTCTCCGGATTCCTCTCCCCGCTCACCAACCGGCGCACCGACGCCTACGGCGGCTCGCTGGAGCGGCGCCTGCGTTTCCCGCTGGAGGTCTTCGACGCCGTACGCGTGGTCTGGCCGGCCGAGCGGCCGATGACCGTGCGGATCTCGGCCACCGACTGGGCGGAGGGCGGGACGAGCGCCGAGGACGCCGTCGGGATCGCCCGCGCCTTCGCCGCGCACGGCGCCGACGCCATCGACGTCTCCACCGGCCAGGTGGTCGCCGAGGAGCGACCGGAGTTCGGGCGGTCGTACCAGACGCCGTTCGCCGACCGGATCCGGCACGAGGTCCGCGTCCCGGTGATCGCGGTCGGCGCGATCTCCTCCTGGGACGACGTCAACTCCCTGATCCTCGCGGGCCGTACGGACCTGTGCGCGCTGGCCCGGCCGCACCTGTACGACCCGCACTGGACCCTGCACGCGGCGGCCGAGCAGGGCTACGAGGGCCCGGGCGTCACCTGGCCCGCCCCCTACCGGGCCGGCAGCCGGCCCCCGCGGACCGGCCGCACCGACGCCCCCAAGCCCCGGCTCGCCCTCGGCGGCTGAGACCCGTGGGACCGGTGGCCGGGGGTGTCACGGCCCGGCGAACCGGGCGCCCGCGTCCCGCAGCCGTTCGTGCAGCCCCCGGAAGACCTCCGCCGAGCGGACACCGGGCCAGCCGGCGGGCAGGAGGCGGGTGGGCAGGCCGGGGTCGGTGTAGGGGAGGTGGCGCCAGGAGTCGAGGGCGAGGAGGTAGTCGTGGTAGGCCTCCTCGGGCGGGGTGTCGGCGCGCCGCTCCCAGGCGCGCAGGACCGGCGCGTGCACGTCCAGGAAGCGCTCGTGCTCCTTGGCGATCGCGGCCAGGTCCCACCAGCGGGCCACCGCCTCGGCCGTGGCCGCGAAGCCCAGGTGCTCGCCGCGGAAGAAGTCGACGTACGGGTCGAGGCGTAGCCGGCGCAGGGTGTGCTCCGTCTCCTCGTGCAGCCGGGCCGGGGCGATCCACACCCCCGGGGCCGCCGTGCCGAAGCCCAGACCGGCCAGCCGGGAGCGCAGCACGTGCCGCTTCTGCCGCTCCGACTCGGGGACCGAGAACACCGCGAGCACCCAGCCCTCGTCGGCCACCGGCGTGCCCGCGTAGATGCGCCGGTCGCCGTCGTCCAACAACTGGCGGGCCTCGGCCGAGAGTTCGTACCCGGCGGCGCCCGACTCCGTGCGGGCCGGCAGCAGCAGCCCGCGCCGTTTGAGCCGGGACACCGAGGAACGCACGGAGGGCGCGTCCACCCCGACCGCGGCCAGCAGCCGGATCAGTTCGGCGACGGGCACCGGGCCGGGCATGAAGCGGCCGTACGCCCCGTAGAGCGTGACGATGAGGGACCTGGGGGCGTGCTGCTCGGACACGTTGATCATTTTAGGTCGTCGGCATCACTGCTGGTCACCTTCGGTGCGCAGCCGGAACCGCTGAAGCTTGCCGGTGGCGGTGCGGGGCAGCGCGTCGAGGAAGACGAACGAGCGCGGGCACTTGTACGGGGCCAGCTCACGGGTGAGGTACGCGCGCAGCGCCTCCGGGTCGGGCCGGGCCCCGGCGCGCAGCACCGTGTAGGCCACCGCGATCTGGCCGCGGACCTCGTCGGGGCGGCCGACGACCGCCGTCTCGGCCACGTCCGGGTGGCGCAGCAGCGCCTCCTCCACCTCCGGGCCTGCGATGTTGTACCCGGCGGAGATGATCATGTCGTCGGCGCGGGCCACATAGCGGAAGTACCCGTCGGCGTCGCGGACGTAGGTGTCGCCGGTGATGTTCCAGCCGCCCCGGACGTACTCCCGCTGCCGCGGGTCGGCGAGGTAGCGGCAGCCGACCGGGCCGCGCACGGCGAGCAGGCCGGGTTCGCCGTCGGGCACCGGCTTGCCGTCGGCGTCCTGGATCCGGGCCTGCCAGCCCGGCACCGGCAGGCCCGTGCTGCCTGGGCGTATGTGCGCGGCGGACGCGGAGATGAAGATGTGCAGCAGTTCGGTCGCGCCGATGCCGTTGATGATGCCGAGGCCGGTGCGGTCGTGCCAGGCCCGCCAGGTGGCCGCGGGCAGGTTCTCGCCGGCCGACACGCAGCGTCTGAGGGACGAGACGTCGTGTCCGTCCAGGTCGTCCAGCATGGCGCGGTAGGCGGTGGGCGCGGTGAAGAGGACCGAGACGCGGTGCTCGGCGATGGCGGGGAGCAGCTGCCGGGGGCCCGCGTGTTCGAGGAGGAGCGTGCTGGCCCCGGCCCGCAGCGGGAAGATCACCAGCCCGCCCAGGCCGAAGGTGAAGCCGAGCGGGGGACTGCCGGTGAACACATCGTCCTCATGGGGGCGCAACACATGCCGTGAGAAGGTGTCGGCCGTTGCGAGCACATCCCGGTGGAAGTGCATGCACCCTTTCGGGCGGCCCGTGGTGCCGGAGGTGAACGCGATCAGGGCGACGTCGTCGGACGCGGTGTCCACCGCCGGGTAGGGGCCGGCGGGGGCCGGGCGGCGCAGCAGGTCGTCGGGTGTGTCACCGCCGTACGTGGTGATGCGCAGCCCGGGTATCGCGGCCTTCGCCAGGTCGTCCACCGCCCGGATGTCGCACAGCGCGTGCCCCACCCGGGCGATCTCGCACAGCGTCGCCAGCTCGTGCGGGCGCTGCTGGGCGAGCACGGTGACCGCGACCGCTCCCGCCTTCAGCACCGCCAGCCAGCACGCGGCGAGCCAGGGGGTGGTGGTGCCGCGCAGCAGCACCCGGTTGCCCGGGACCACGCCCAGGGAGCCGGTGAGCACGTGCGCGATCCGGTCGACCCGGGCGCGCAGTTCCCCGTACGTCCAGGCGGGGCCGTCCGGGGTGCGGAACGCCGGGCGGGCCGGGTCGGCGTGGTCGAGGAGCTCGGCGGCGCAGTTCAGCCGATCGGGGTACCGCAGCTCCGGCAGGTCGAACCGCAGCTCGGGCCACTCGTGGGGCGGGGGGAGATGGTCGCGCGCGAACGTGTCCACGTGGGCCGAGAGGTGCATGGCGGTCCGCCCCCTTGCCGTGACAGAGGTCCGGGACGTCCGGGACGGACGTCCGAACGGGCTTCCTGGTGGGCTCGCGCTCCCCCAGAGGGGGCACCCCCAGCGTATCGTGTTGGTGACGGCAGTCAACTGTGCGCGATAACGTCGGGGTGGACAGGGAAGGCAGGGGGACCCGTCCCGGAGGTGCCCCGGAGGGAGGACCGGCTGTGTCCGCATTCTCACTCGGACCGGAGCAGACCGCCTGGTGTGCCGAGCTGCGCGAGCTGGCCGCCGCACGCCTGCGCCCGCTCGCCGACCGCGGCGAACCCGGCCGCGTCAACCGGCCTCTCCTCGCCGAACTCGGCCGACTGGGCCTGCTCGCCCGGCTGTTCGGCTCCGGCGCGCTGGACCTGTGCCTGATGCGGGAGTCCCTCGCCCAGGCCTGCACCGAGGCCGAGACCGCCCTCGCCCTGCAGGGTCTGGGCGCCCATCCGGTGCACGCCCACGGCACCCCGGCACAGCGCGGGCGCTGGCTGCCCCGGGTCGCCGACGGCAGCGCGGTCGCCGCCTTCGCGCTGAGCGAGCCCGGCGCCGGGTCGGACGCGGCGGCGCTGTCCCTCGCCGCCGAGCCCGACGGCGACGGCTGGCGGCTCACCGGCGCCAAGTGCTGGATCTCCAACGCCCCCGAGGCCGACTTCTACACCGTCTTCGCCCGCACCACCCCCGGCGCCGGCGCCCGCGGCGTGACCGCCTTCCTGGTCCCCGCCGACCGGCCCGGACTCACCGGCAGCCCGCTGGAGATGATCTCCCCGCACCCCATCGGCACCCTCGACTTCGACGCCGTGCCCGTCGGCCCCGCCGACCTCCTCGGCGAGCCCGGCCGCGGCTTCGCCGTCGCCATGGGCACCCTCAACCTCTTCCGCCCCAGCGTCGGCGCCTTCGCGGTCGGCATGGCGCAGGCCGCGCTGGACGCCACCGTCGGCCACACCCGCGGCCGCGAGGCCTTCCACGGCCACCTGATGGACCTTCAGGCGGTGTCCCACCAGGTCGCCGAGATGGCCCTGCGCACCGAGGCGGCCCGGCTCATGGTGTACGCGGCGGCCGCGGCCCACGACGCGGGAGCCGCCGACGTCCCCCGGCGCGCCGCGATGGCCAAGCTGCTGGCCACCGAGACCGCGCAGTACGTCGTCGACACCGCCGTCCAGCTGCACGGGGCCCGCGCCCTGCGCCGCGGCCACCTCCTCGAACACCTCTACCGCGAGGTGCGCGCACCGCGCATCTACGAGGGCGCCAGCGAGGTCCAGCGGAGCATCATCGCCAAGGAGCTGTACGCCGCCGCCCGGAAGGAGGACCGGTGACGACCGAGCGCGTCAACCCGCCCGAGCTGTCCCCGCCCACGGGCTTCTCGCACGCCGTCGTCGCGGCCGGCTCCCGTGTGGTGTTCCTCGCGGGCCAGACCGCCCTCGACACCGACGGCAAGATCACCGGCGAGACCCTGCCCGAGCAGTTCGAGAAGGCCCTCGGCAACCTCCTCGCCGCCCTGCGCGCGGCCGGCGGCACCCCCGCGGACCTCGCCCGGGTCACCGTCTACGCCACCGACGTCGCCGCGTACCGCGCCCACGCACCGCGACTGGGCCGGATCTGGCGGGAGTCGGCGGGCCGCGACTACCCGGCGATGGCCGTCGTGGAGGTCGTACGGCTGTGGGACGAGCGGGCGCTGGTGGAGCTGGACGGGTTCGCCGTACTGCCGTGACCCTCCGCCGTCTCCCGCCGCCGCAGCCCGCGTGACCTGGCCCGTTCGGTTTCATGACGCGCCACCGATGGGGTGACGGTCACGCCCGCCGCCCCGGCCGCCCGGTACCAGTGGAAACCCTCGCACCCCTGGAACCGGGAGGTACCCCCATGTCCCTGCACCCCGTCGTCGCCTCGGCCCTCGGCGCCGCGGCCCTGCTGTGCGCCGCCGTCGCCCCGGCCTGCGCCGACCCCACCGAGCTGGTCACCGTCGACCCGGTCGGCCGGATCGCGCCGGACGGCACGGTGACGCTCTCCGGCACCTACCGCTGCACCGCCGGCAGCGGACCGGTGTTCGTCAGCTCCTCGCTCAGCCAGGGCGACGCCCGTCTCAAGCACGGCATCGGCGGCGGCACCGCCCGCTGCGACGGCGCCGAGCACCGCTGGGAGAACTCCGGCAAGGTCTCGGGGGAGACGGTGAGGGCGGGGGCGGCGCACGTGGAGGCCACCCTCACCGAGCTGCGCCCCTCGGGCATCATCCTGCTGCCCGCCTTCCACGCGGTGAGCAACCAGGACATCACGCTCACGCAGGGGTGACGCCGAGCCCGTCCCGGTCCGGCGGGGCCGCTCTCCGCCGGACCACCGTGCCGCCCGGACGGCGCAGGGCGGCCACGAACTTGTAGCGGGAACCCCGGTACACCGAGCGGACCCACTCCACCGGGGAGCCCTGCGCGTCCCGTGAGTGCCGGGACAGCAGCAGCATCGGCAGGCCCACGTCGGTGGCGAGCAACTGGGCCTCGCGCGGGGTCGACAGCGAGGTCTCGATGGTCTCGTCGGCCTCGGCGAGATGGACGCCGTACACCTCGGCGAGCGCGGTGTAGAGCGAGGGGTGGACGGCGAGGGAGCGGCGCAGGCCGGGGAAGCGCCGCACGGACAGGTGGGTCGTCTCGATCGCCATGGGGTCGCCGCTGGCCAGCCGCAGCCGCTCGATGCGCAGCACCTTCTCGCCGATCCCGATGCCGAGCAGGCCCGCCAGCTTCTCGTCCGCGGGCACCTCCCCGATGTCCAGCACCTGCGAGGCCGGGGTGAGCCCCTGGGCGCGCATGTCCTCGGTGTGCGAGGTGAGCTGGAGGGTGCGGTACAGCTTGGGCTGGGCGACGAAGGTGCCCTTGCCCTGGATCCGGTCGAGCCGGCCCTCGCCGACGAGTTCCTGGAGTGCCTGCCGGACGGTGGTCCGCGAGGTGTCGAACCGGACGGCGAGCAGACGTTCCGCGGGCATGGCCGAACCGGGCTGCAGCGCCTCGGCCATGCTGAGCAGCTGCTGTTTGATCCGGTAGTACTTCGGCACGCGCGCGGTGCGGCCGGGCGTCCCCCTGTGCGGCTGGGCGCTGCTGACGTCGGTGGTCATGCCTGCCTTCCCGGCTGTGTCGATGGGCTCCCGTTATAGCGACCAACTCCCGTATGGTCTAGTCCAACTGAACGGTCCGGGCGAAAGGGACGGAATGCGGACGGACGCACTCCGGTGACTTTCTCGTAACGGCCGCGACCGGCTTCCCGAACCACCCTTGACACTCCAAAAGGTCTAGGCCAAGCTCCACCGTACTGGTCTACACCATTAGTGGCCAGGTCCCGAGCCCTACGTGCAACAGCGTCGTACGCAGGTCACCGCCGAGGGCGTGGGGGGTTAGTGGCATCCCTGAGGAGGGTGGCGTGAAGCGCAAGCTTGCGGCCGCGATCGTGATCGCGGGCATGATGGTCTCCGTGTCGGCGTGCGGCGGGGACGACGACGACAGCGGCAAGAACGCGGGGCCGGACAGCTTCAAGGGCCAGACCCTGACGGTCTGGGCGATGGACGGCTCCACGCCGGACCAGTGGGTCAAGGACGTCACGGCCGCCTTCGAGAAGAAGACCGGCGCGAAGCTGAAGTTCGAGACGCAGAAGTGGGACGGGATCCAGCAGAAGATCACCACCGCTCTCTCCGAGTCGACCCCGCCGGACGTGCTGGAGGTCGGCAACACCCAGACCCCGGCCTACGCGGCCACCGGCGGCCTCGCCGACCTGGGCGACCTGAAGGAGGAGATCGGCGCCGACTGGACGCCGTCGGTCTCGCAGTCGTCCGTCTACGACGGCAAGCAGTACGCCGCGCCCTGGTACTTCACCAGCCGCGTGGTCATCTACAACAAGAAGATCTGGGCCAAGGCCGGTATCAAGGACACCCCGAAGACCCGGGACGAGTTCTTCAAGGACCTGGAGACCATCGGCAGGAAGACCGACGCCGAGCCGCTCTACCTGCCCGGCCAGAACTGGTACTTCTTCGACGGCCTGACCATCGGGCAGGGCGCCGACCTGGTGAAGAAGCAGGGCGACAAGTACGTCTCCAACCTCGGTGACGCCAAGGTCGCCAAGGCCATGGAGATCTACAAGAAGTACGCCTCCTACTCCAAGGCCCCCAAGGACAAGGACGAGGCCACCCCGCAGCAGGCCGAGGTCTTCGCCAAGGGCAAGACCGGCGCGTTCATCGGCATGGGCTGGGAGGCCGGCACCGCCGTCACCGCCAACAAGGCCATCGAGAAGGACCTCGGTTACTTCCCCATCCCCGGCGAGACCGCGGCCAAGCCCGAGAGCGTCTTCCTCGGCGGCTCCAACCTCGCCGTCGCCCAGGGCAGCAAGAAGCAGGCCCTGGCCAAGGAGTTCCTCAAGATCGCCCTGTCCGACCAGTACGAGGGCGAACTCGCCAAGCTCAACGGTGTCATCCCGAACAAGAAGTCCCTGGAGACCAACCTCAAGGGCAACGTCGTCGCCGAGGCCATCGCCCCGGGTGCGGCGGTCGGCGGCACCACCCCGCTGATCCCCGAGTGGGGCGCGGTGGAGAACACCCCCAACCCGATCAAGTCGTACATGACGGCCGTGCTGAACGGCAAGTCCCCGGCGGACGCCGCCCAGCAGGTCGAGGACGAGATCAACAAGCGCCTGGCCCAGCAGAACTGATGACCGCGCCGGGGGCGCCACGCTCGCGCCCCCGGCTCACCTGTGTCGTCCGTACGGCCACGGAAGAGATGGCAACTCATGTCAGTGCAGACCGAAGGCACGGACACGGCCGGGGAGCCCGCTGTCCGCAAGGCCCGGGTGCCGGCCCCGCCGCGCGGTGACAGCCGTGACCCCGGCACCCCGTCCCGGCGCCGCGCCGCCACCCCCTACCTGCTCCTGCTGCCCGCGCTGCTGGCCACCGTGGTGCTGCTCGGCTGGCCCCTGGTCAAGAACGGCATGCTGTCGTTCCAGAACCTCAACCCGCGCCAGCTCATCCAGCACCTCACCGAGTGGAACGGCTTCGACAACTACCAGGAGGTGCTCAGCGGCGGGGACTTCTGGCACGTCGTCGAGCGCTCCGTCCTCTTCACCGCCGCCAACGTCGTACTGATCATGACGATCGGCACGCTGACCGGGCTGCTGCTGGCCCGCCTCGGCAAGAAGATGCGGCTGCTGCTCCTGGTGGGGCTGGTCCTCGCCTGGGCCATGCCGGTCATCGCGGCCACCACCGTCTACCAGTGGCTGTTCGCCCAGCGCTTCGGCGTCGTCAACTGGGTGCTGGACAAGCTCGGCTGGCACTCGATGGCCGACCACAACTGGCTGGAGACCCAGTTCTCCACCTTCGCCGTGGTCACCCTGCTGATCGTCTGGCAGTCCATACCCTTCGTGGCGATCAACCTCTACGCGGCCACCACCACGATCCCCCGGGAGCTGTACGAGGCCGCCTCCCTGGACGGCGCCGGCGCCTGGAAGGGCTTCACCTCGGTGACCCTGCCGTTCCTGCGGCCGTTCCTGTACGCCACGACGTTCCTCGAAGTCATCTGGGTGTTCAAGGCGTTCGCGCAGATCTTCGCGATGAACGAGGGCGGCCCCGACCACCTCACCGAGACCCTGCCCATCTACGCCTACGTCGAGGGCGTCGGCAACCAGCACTTCGGGGTCGGCGCGGCGATCTCCTTCCTGACCATCCTGGTCCTGCTCGCCATCACCTCGTACTACCTGCGCATGGTGCTCAAGCAAGAGGAGGACGAGCTGTGAAGCGCTCGCTCTTCGGCCGTATCTGGCCCAACGCGACCGCCGTCGTCCTCTTCGTCGGCTTCGTGTTCCCCGTCTACTGGATGTTCGCCACGGCCTTCAAGCCGACCGGCGACATCATCGCCGACGACCCGGTGTGGTTCCCCACCGACGCCACCCTCGCGCACTTCAAGAAGGCCGTCGACGCGGACCACTTCTGGACCCTGGTCCTCAACTCCGTCACCGTCACGACCCTGTCGGTCCTCTTCTCCCTCGTCATCGCCCTGCTCGCGGCCTTCGCCCTCGCGCGGATGCGGTTCAAGGGGCGGCGCGGACTCATCGTGACGTTCATGCTGGCGCAGATGGCCCCCTGGGAGGTCATGATCATCGCCATCTACATGATCGTCCGCGACAACGACATGCTGGACAGCCTGGTCCCGCTCACCGTCTTCTACACGATGATGGTGCTCCCGCTGACCATCCTGACCCTGCGCGGCTACGTCGCCGCCGTGCCCAAGGAGCTGGAGGAGTCGGCGATGGTCGACGGGTGCACCCGCGTCCAGGCCTTCGTCAAGGTGATCTTCCCGCTGCTCGCGCCCGGCCTGATGGCGACCTCGCTGTTCGGCTTCATCACCGCGTGGAACGAGTTCCCGCTCGTCCTGATCCTCAACAAGGACGTCGAGAAGCAGACCCTGCCGCTGTGGCTGTCCCAGTTCCAGACCGCCTTCGGCGACGACTGGGGCGCCACCATGGCCGCCTCGTCCCTGTTCGCGCTGCCCATCCTGATCCTCTTCATCTTCCTGCAACGCAAGGCTGTCAGCGGTCTGACCGACGGCGCCGTGAAGGGATGACGCCCCGATGACCACCATCGCCACCACCGCCTCCGGCAGCGGCCCGGCCGCGGGCGACACCCTGGCCCGGGACGCCCTCGCGGTGCTGCAACCGGGGTTCGACGGCACCACCGCGCCCGACTGGGTGCGCCGCCGCCTCGGCGAGGGCCTCGCCTCCGTCGCCCTGTTCGGCCGCAACGTCGTCAGCGAGGACCAGGTCACCGCGCTCACCGCGCAACTGCGCGCCGAGCGCGAGGACCTGCTGGTCGCCATCGACGAGGAGAGCGGCGACGTCACCCGCCTCGACGTGCGCACCGGCTCCTCCTTCCCCGGCAACCACGCCCTCGGCGCCGTCGACGACCCCGGTCTCACCCGGGCCGTCTCCCGCGAACTGGGCCGGCGCCTGGCCAACTGCGGCGTCACCTTCGACTGGGCGCCCTCCGCCGACGTCAACGCCAACCCGGACAACCCCGTCATCGGCGTCCGCTCCTTCGGCGCGAGCCCCGACCTGGTGGCCCGGCACACCGCCGCCTGGGTCGAGGGACTGCAGTCCACCGGCGTCGCCGCCTGCACCAAGCACTTCCCCGGCCACGGCGACACCAACGTCGACTCCCACCACGCCGTACCCCGTATCGACGTCGACGCCGACACCCTGTACCAGCGCGAACTGCCCCCGTTCCGCGCGGCGATCGCCGCCGGCACCCGGGCGATCATGAGCGCGCACATCCTCGTCCCGGCCCTCGACCCCGACCGCCCCGGCACCCTGTCCCGGCGCGTCCTCACCGAGCTGCTGCGCGGCGAACTCGGCTACCAGGGCCTGATCGTCACCGACGGCATGGAGATGCGCGCGATCTCCGGCACCTACGGTCTGGAGCACGGCGTGGTCCTCGCGATCGCGGCCGGCGCCGACGCCATCTGCGTGGGCGGCGGGCTGTGCGACGAGGGCACCGTGCTGAAGCTGCGCGACGCGCTCGTGGCCGCCGTACGCTCCGGGGAACTTCCCGAGGAACGGCTCGCCGACGCGGCGGCCCGGGTGCGTGACCTGGCCGCGTGGACCGTCGCGGCCCGCGGAGACGCGGAGCGGACCCCGGCCGACCCGGAGATCGGCCTGGTCGCGGCCCGCCGCGCGCTGACCGTGACCCGCGCGGACGCCGCCGCACCGGTCACCGGGCCCGTCTACGTCGCCCAGTTCAACCCCGCCCCGAACATCGCCGTCGGCGACCAGACCCCCTGGGGCGTCGCCGCCGAGCTGGAGCGGCTGCTGCCCGGCAGCGCCTCGGGCTCCTTCACCGGCGAGGGCGCCGGCGACGCCGTGCTCGCCGCGGCCGGCCAACGCCGGATCGTCGCCGTGGTCCGCGACGAGCACCGGCACGACTGGATGCGCTCCGCGCTCACCGCCCTGCTCGCCGCCCGGCCCGACACCGTCGTGGTCGAGATGGGCCTGCCGCAGGCCCCGCCGCGCGGCGCCCTGCACATCGCCACCTACGGCGCCGCCCGCGTGTGCGGGGTGGCGGCGGCCGAGGCCGTCGCCGCGGGCTGACCCCACGGGGTTCACCGGCCGCCCGCGCTCGCGGGCGGCCCGCTCGACCGTGCTCTTCTCCCGGATCTCAACCGCACCCCGTGTTCCAGTTCCCGAGGAATCGCATGCACACGCCCCACCCCCACCTGCACCGCGCGGCGACCGGCCGCCCCTACTTCAGCGCCGACGGCGAGACCTACCTCGCCCCGACCCCCCTGCGCGACCTCGTGAAGACCCAGCCGCTCCGGGTCCTCTCCGAAGCGGACTTCGCCTTCTGGCAGACGTACGGCTACGTCGTCGTACGCGAGGCCGTCACCCCCGGCGAGGCCAAGGCCCTGCTGGACTTCGCCTGGGAGTTCCAGGGGCTCGACCCCGACCGTCCCGACACCTGGTACGAGGAGCCGGAGTTCCGCTCCGAACTCGACCGCCACCTGTACATCTACGGCTTCGTCGAGGCCTACCACCACCAGCTGCTGTGGGACAGCCGGCAGACACAGCGCGTCTATGACGCCTTCGTGGACGTCTGGGACAGCCCCGAACTGTGGGTCACCCTGGACCGCCTCAACCTCAACCCGCCGAACGTCCGCACCCGCTCCCGCTCCCTGATCGAACCCACCGACGAGGGCTTCGACATCGAGCTGCACTGGGACGTCGACACCACCCTCGCCGTGCTGCCGCAGCGCGTCCAGGGCATCATCGCGCTCACCGACACCCGCCCCGCACTCGGCGGCTTCCAGTGCGCGCCCGAGCTCTTCCGCCGCTTCGAGCAGTGGCGCCTCGCCCAGCCGCCCGGCCGCGACCCGGTCCGGCCCGCCGCCGACCGCGCCGAGTTCCCGGTGATCCGCCCCGACCTCCAGGCCGGCGACCTGCTGATCTTCAACGGACTCCTCGCCCACGGCGTGGCACCCAACCTCTCCGACAACGCTGTCCGAGCCGTCCAGTACCTGTCGATGATGCCCGCGCTGGAGGAGCACACGGCCCTGCGCGACTCCCGTGTGCACTCCTGGCGCACCCTCGCCACCCCCGACTGGAACGCCACCCTCCTCGGCGACGCCCGCACGCCCGAAGCCCTCCGCTACGGCCCCGCCGAACTGGACGACCTGGGGCGCAGGCTGCTCGGCCTCGACTCCTGGGCCGCCGCGGACGGTGCCCGGTGAACCGCGTCTGCCTCACCCTGCCCACCAACCGGGCCTGCTCCGCCACCATCACCGCCCTGCACGCCGAAGCCGCCTACGCCGCCCGGCACTTCGGCGTCGACGTCCAGTTGCTGATCCTGGACTCCGCCGACGCCGCCACCCGCGCCGGACACACCCGCACGGTCGCCGCCCTGCCGTTACACCCCGGCGTGACCGTCCACCATCTCGACGAGCACGCCCAGCGGGACGTCCTGCGCGGGGCCCTGCGGAAGGCAGGGCCGCCCGACCCCGAGCGCCTGCTGCACCTCCTGCTCCCGCCCGCCGTCTCCTACGGCGCCTGCACCAACCGCGCCTTCCTGCTGGCCGCCGCCCTCGGCTGCGACTCGGTGCACCGCCGCGACTCCGACAGCACCTACCAAGTCCACGCCGGGCGCCCGGTGTTCCCCGTCCACCACGAGCTGCCCTGGCTGGGCCGCCCCGCCGCCGAGGCCTCGGCCGCCGTCACCCACACCGACCTCGCCCCCGCACTGGCCCACCGCCCGGTCTCGCTCGCCGGAGCCTCCTTCATCGGCGAACTCTCCGTGGACATCGGGGAGATACGGCGTCTGGACGAGACCGTCTACCACGACGTGGTCGGCCTCTGGGCCCCCGTCGACTGGCCCGAGGACCGCAAGCGGGCCCTGGCCGAGGAGTCCTTCACCGGCGCGGGCACCGCCCCCTTCACCGGGGACCACTCGACCCTCACCGTGGTCGACCCCATGCGCGTCGACATGTGCAACATCGCCTTCGACCGCGCCGTGTACGAACGGATCCCGCTCCCGCCCGCCACCGACACCATCGGCAGCGACTACTTCCTCCTCCACCTCGTCCACGACGCGGGCCTGCCCGGCATCCTCCACAACCGCCACATCGAGAACTTCCACACCCCCGAACGCCGCACCGACACCGGCTTCCCGGCCTACCAGCGGCGGTTCGTGAAGTTCCTGCTGTCGATGACGTACTTCCACCACGTCTACGACCGGATGGCCGCCGAGGGCGACGGGCTGCTGGACCCCCGGCAACGGGTCCGGCCCGAACGGATCGTGGAGTTCCTCCGGGAGAGCACGGGCCTGGACCGCGCGGAGAACGTCTGGCGTCTGGACCGGGTCGACACGGCGTACCGCAAACTCGGCGGCCGGTACGCGCGGTTCGCGGAGCGACTCGCCTCCGAAAGAGCCGGGTTGCTGGACCAGGCGGAGAAGGACATCGAGGACTTCGCCCACCTGACCGAGTCCTGGCCGGCACTCGTCGAGGCGGTCCGGCCATGAGCGCCCCGGAGGGGCGGAGCACCGACCGCATCGTCTACGACCTCACCGGCATAGGGCACCAGTACGACACCCTCCTCGGCGAGCTGCCCGGAACCCGCATCCGCTTCGCCCTCAAGGCCTGCCCCGTGGACGGGGTCCTGCGCTGCCTGGCCGAGCGCGGCGCCGGCTTCGACGCGGCGAGCCCCGCCGAGATCGCGCAGGCCCTGCGGGCCGGTGCGCACCCCGACCACATCCACTACGGCAACACCGTCAAGTCGGACCACGACATCGCCGAGGCCCACCGCCTGGGTGTCCGCACCTTCGCCACCGACAGCGTCGAGGACGTCACCGCCATCGCCGCGCACGCGCCACGCGCCCGGGTGTTCTGCCGCCTCGCCACCAGCGGGGAGGGCGCCCTGTGGGGCCTGAACCGCAAGTTCGGCTGCGCGCCGGACGACGCCGTCCGGGTGCTGGACACGGCCCGCGCGGCCGGCCTCGTCCCGGCGGGCCTGTCCGTGCACGTCGGCTCGCAGCAGATGACCGGCGAGGCCTGGCATCAGGCCCTCGACACGCTCGCCGGGACGCTGACGGCGCTGGCCGGGCGGGGGATCGTCATCGACCACGTGAACCTCGGCGGCGGGCTGCCCGCGCTCGGTTACCAGGACCGGCACGGCACCCCCCTGGAACCCCCCCTCGACAAGATCTTCACCGTGCTCCGCGAGGGCATGGAACGCCTGAGCGCACAGGCCGCGGCGCCGCTGGACTTCGTGCTGGAACCGGGGCGCCACCTGGTCGCCGACCACGGGGTGATCCGCGCCCGCGTGGTCCGGCTGACCGAACGCGCGCAGCCGGGCGGCGGGCGGGCCCGCTGGCTGTACCTGAGCGTGGGCAAGTTCAACGGCCTGTACGAGATGGACCAGGTGACCCACCCGCTGGCCTTCCCCGGCAGGGAGACGGAGGAGCACGTCCCCGCGGTCGTCGCCGGCCCCACCTGCGACAGCGACGACGCCTACGGCGGCGGCCGGTACCCGGTGCGGGTGCCCCGGTCCGTCCGCTCCGGCGACCCGGTGCGGATCCTCTCCGCCGGTGCCTACGCCGCCAGTTACACGACCCAGGGATTCAACGGCATCCACCCGCTGCCGTGCGTGTGCACGCGTGGCGGGGAAGGACGCCCGGAAGGACTGCACTGACATGACAGGCCTCATACGGGGCATCACCGAGGCCGACTGGCCCCAGGTCGCGGCCCTGGAGGCCGGGGCGTACGCGGACACCCCGCTGACCGAGGGGGAGGCGGGCCTGCGCTCCCGTGCCTCGGCGGGCACCAGCTTCGTCCTGGACCTCGACGGCCGCATCGCGGGCTACGTCCTCGCCCTGCCCTACCGGCGGTTCCACTGCCCCGACCCGGGCCGCCCGGACCAGGCCGCCCACCCGGCCACCGACCACGCCGCCAACCTCCACCTGCACGACCTGGTCGTCAGCGCGCCCCTGCGGCGCCGGGGCCTGGGCACCCGCCTGGCCCGGCACCTCAGGGACGCGGCCCGCGCCCGCGGTTTCGCGACCCTGTCGCTGGTCGCCCTCGCCGGCCGGGAGCCGTTCTGGCGGGCCAACGGCTACCGCCCCCACCCCGACGCGCGGGTGCCGGCCGGCTACGGCAGCGGCGCGGTGTACATGTCGGCGCCGGTCGCCGCCCCGCGGAGGGCGAGCTGATGACCGCACCCTCCTTCCGGCGCGCCAAGTGGTCGATCGCCGCGCTGTTCTGCTTCCTCGGCTTCCAGTACGGCACCTGGGTCTCCCGGCTGCCCGCCCTGAAGGCCCGGCTGGACCTGGGCGCCGGCGAGGTGGGCCTGCTGCTGATGGCCTGCGGGGCCGGAGCGGCGGCCTCCTTCCCGCTGGTCGCCGCCCTGATGCGGCGCCTCGGCTCCCGGCTGCTGTCCCTCGCCTCCGCCGCCGCCCTGATCGCCGTCCTGGCCGCGCTGTCCGTCGTACCCGACTACCCTCTGGCGCTGCTCGCGGTGTGCGCCGACGGCATCGCCGTCGGCTGCCTCAACGTCGCCATGAACGCGCAGGGGGCCGCGCTGGAGAGCCTCCACGGGCGTACGGCCATGGCGCAACTGCACGCCACCTTCAGCGGCGGGCTGCTCGCCGCCGCCCTGCTGGCCTCGGGCGTCACCACCCTGACCGGGTCCGTGCCCGCCCACTTCGCCGCCGCCGGCGCCCTGTTGCTGCTCCTGCTCACCGGCGCCCGCCCCGGCCTGCTCCCGCACGAGGAGGCGGACCCCGCCCGCGAGGGCGGTCCGAGACGGCGCGCCCGGCGCGGCCCGCCGTCCGCAGCGACCCTCCTGCTGGGCTGTGCGATGGTCTTCGGCACGATCACCGAGGGCGCCATGAACGACTGGTCGACGCTCTATCTGAAGGACGTGGTCAGGGCGTCCGCGACCGTCGCCCCGCTCGGCATCGCGGTCGTCTCCGTGATGATGCTGCTGGCCCGGCTGTGCGCGGACCGCTGGCGCACCCGCTGGGGCGACGGGCGGGTGGTGCGCGCCGGCAGCGCGGTGGCCGCCGTCGGCCTGGCCCTCGCCCTCCTCACCGGGGGAGTGGTCCCCACGCTGCTCGGCTTCGCCTGCGTCGGCCTCGGCGCGGCGGCCGTCACCCCGTGCGTGTACGTGGCGGCGGCCGGCCGTGGCCCGGACGCGCTGGCGCTGGTCGCGGCCACGGGCACCACGGGCCTGCTGGCCGGCCCCGCCCTGATCGGCTTCGTGGCCGGTGCGGCCGATCTGACCGCGGGCATGGCCACGGTGGCGGCCTCGGCCCTGGTCGTCACGGCGACCGCGTTCCGCATCCCGTGGCCGGCCCGCACCCCGGAACCGGTGGGGTGAGCCTGGCCGGTGCCGTCACGGACTGCCGCGGTGTCCCTGGCCGCGGGACGCGGAGTCCTCCTGCCACGGGCTGTCCGCCTCGGCCGCGTCCAGCAGGTTCTCGCCGTAGAGGTCCTGCAGCCAGTTGGTCTGGTAGATGGTGTCGAGGTAGCGCTCGCCGAGGTCGGGGGCGATGGCCACCGCGGTGAGGCCGCTGGTGCCGTGCCGGGACAGCCAGTCCGTCGCGGCACTGACCACCGTGCCCGTGGAGCCGCCGAACAGGAAGCCGTGTCGGGCCATGCGGTGACAGGTGCGGATGGTGTCCGCCTCCTCCACCCGGACCACCTCGTCCACGTACGACTCGTCGAGCAGCGGCGGACGCATGCTCATGCCCAGGCCGGGAATCATCCGGCGGCCGGGCGTGCCGCCGAAGGCGACCGAGCCCACGCTGTCCACGGCGACGATCCGCACCGGCCGCCGCCACTCGCGGAAGTAGCGGGCGCAGCCCATCAGCGTGCCGGCGGTTCCGGTCCCGACGAACAGCACGTCCAGGCGCGGGAACTGGCCGGCGATCTCCGGAGCGGTCGTACGGAAGTGGGCCCGCCAGTTCCCCGCGTTGGTGTACTGGCTCAGCCACACGTACCGGTCGTCGGACGCGCACAGCGCGCGGACGTACTCCAGCCGCGTGCCGAGGAAACCCCCGTTGGCGTCCAGGTCCGTCACCACGTGCACATGGCTGCCCAGGGCTTCCATCAGCAGCTTGGTCGACAGGTTGCACCGGGAGTCCGTCACGCACAGGAACCGGTAGCCCTTGCTGGCCGCGATCATGCTGAGCGCGACGCCGAGATTGCCGGACGAGGACTCCACGAGGATGGAGTCCGGCGTCAGGCTGCCGTCCCGTTCGGCGCTCTCGACCATCTCGTTCGCGGCCTTCAACTTGATGGAGCCGGCGAAGTTGAAGCCCTCGCACTTGAGGTAGAGGCGCTGTCCGAAGACCGGTTCCAGATCGACGAAGAGACTTCCCTCGTTGAAGGCGTGGGGGGCGGAGATGACGGGCACGGCAGCCTCCTGGTGCCAGGGCCGGGGGCAACGGCCTCAGCCGTACCGGCGCAGGTCGTGGAAGAAGTCGTCGATGAGGCGGAGTTCTCCCGCCCGGGCCACTTGGTCGTAGATGTACTTGCCGACGGCCAGGTCGAGGACGCCGAGGCCGAAGGGGGAGAAGACCACTGGTTGGTCGGGGGGCGGGGCGGCCCGGCCGAGCATCACGTCGCAGAGGGTGCCGTTGAGGAAGTCACGGTTCCCGGTGCGCTGCTCGACCAGGTGCGGGGAGGTGTCCGCCTGGAGGCAGTGGTCGACGTCGTCCACGAAGTTGGCCGCGCCCAGCAGGATCTCGGGGGCGAGGTCGCGCAGCGACACGTGCAGCACGAGGGGGTTGTGCTCGAACCAGCCCGGGGCCGTGACGTGCGGCCGGCCGGCGATGGTGGCGAAGACCACCAGGTCGCTGGAGCGGATCAGGTCCTCGGCGCTGTCGTGCACGGTGACCTGCCCGGGGGCACCGGCCTGGCGCAGATAGCCGCGGAAGCCGTCGGTGCTCTCGGCGGACAGGTCGTGCAGGCCGATCGTGTCGAAGGTCCAGCCCGTGCCGGCGAGGAAGGTGTGGATGTACCGGGCGATCAGGCCCGTGCCGAAGAACCCGACCCGGCGGGGGCGGGTCCGGGTGCGGCTGAGCCAGTCGGCGGCCAGCGCGGCGGAGGCCGCCGTCCTGGTCGCGCTGATGACGGAACTCTCCAGGCAGGCGAAGGGGTAGCCGGTCTCGTGGTCGTTGAGGATCAGCACGGCGGAGGCCCGGGGGAGGCCGGCGCGCACGTTGTCCGGGAAACTCGAGATCCACTTCAGGCCGTCCACCCGCGTGGTGCCGCCGAGGGAGGCGGGCAGCGCGATGATCCGCGAGGACGGCCGGTCGGGGAAGCGCAGGAAGTACGAGGGCGGGTTGACCGAGTCCCCGGCGCCGTGCAGCCGGTAGGTGGCCTCGACCAGCTCCACCAGTTCCTTCTCCCGCCCGCCGAGCGCCTGCCGCACCTGCTTGCCGGAGATCACCGCGAAGGTGGGCGGCGAGGCGGGGTGGGGCGTGGCCGGCTCGGGGCTGGTCGACAGCAGATCGGTCATCGCCCGCTCGCCTCCCCCGCCGGGCAGGAGTCGGCCAGGCGCCGCGGCTCGGCCAGGCCGACCAGGATCCGCCGCTCCCCGGTGAAGGGCTCCCTGCTGTGCGCGGTGCCGATGTTGTCCACCAGCATCAGGTCACCGGCCTGCCAGGGTTCGCGCCGGGTGTGCTCCTCGTAGACGGTGTTGATCCGCTGGACGACGTCCTCCGGGATCGGACTGCCGTCGCCGTACCGGGTGTTGAACGGCAGCGCGTCGGCGCCGTACTCGTCCACCAGGTACTCGCGCACCTCCGGGGCGAGCGTCCACTCGTTGAGGAAGGCGATCTGGTTGAACCAGCACCGCCGGCCGGTGAGGGGGTGCCGTACGACGGCGCAGCGGCGCTGCTCGGTGTGCAGGGAGCCGTCGTCCTGCCAGCGGACGTCGATGGCGTTCGCGCGGCAGTAGCGCTCGATCGCGTCCCGGTCGTCGGTGCCGAAGGACTCCGCCAGGGAGGCCCCTATCTCGTCGTTGTAGGTGCGGGTCAGCAGCCAGCCCTCCCGCTCGAAGCGTTCCGTCAGCTCGGCGGGCAGGGCGTCGAGGACCTCGGCGGCGTCGGCCACCGCCGTCGCCCCGCCGTCCTCGGGTGCGGTCAGGCACGCCAGCAGCAGCAGACCGGGCACCTGGAGCGGGTAGCTCAGCTCGTGGTGCATGCACATCGGCTGGTTGGCCGGCCAGGGCGTGGAGGAGTACAGCCCCGCGCCGTGCGCCTCACGGGGGGCGAACGCCTCCCGCTCCGGCAGGAGTTCACCGGCCAGCCGCGCGAACACGGCACCGACCTGGCCCGGGTCCTGCAGACCGAGGCCGCGCACGAGCAGCGCCCCGTGCTCACCGACCTGCGCCCGCAGGGCCTCGCGGTACTCGGCCGCCCACGCCGCGGCGTCCTGCGGTGGATCGACGCGCAGCATCGCTGGCCGGTCCGGCCGCAGCTCCACGTCGAGCGGTGCTGCCAGGGATGAGGACGGCATCTCGGGTTCCTTTCGGTCGCCGTGTCGGTGGTTCGTACGGACCTCAGGTGGAGGCCAGCGGGACGGCCGCGCTCAGCACGGCCTGCGCCGCCTCGGCCGGACGGGTGCGCAGGAAGTAGTGGCCCCCGTCGGCGAGTTCGTGCAGATCGACGTGGTCGGCCAGCAGCAGCCAGTCGCGGTGGCGGTCGGCGTGGCCCGCCGTGTGCGGGTCGTCGGCGGCGACGACCACCGTGACCGGCACGGACAGCCGTACCGGTGGCGGCGAGTGCAGGGCCGCCGCGAAGTAGCGGTGCGCGGACACGCAGTCGTGCCGGTAGGCGGCACCGATGTGCTCGGCGTGCCGCTCGTTGAGCTCGGCGAGTTCCGTGTAGCCGCTGTCCTCGGTGAGCCGCGCCGCGATCTCCGCGTCGCTCCGGCCGGTCAGCTCGCTGACGGCGGCATCGCGCTCGGCGGCGGTGCCGAGGAGCTGCGCGCCGAGGAACACCCGCGTCACCCGGACCCCCCGCTCCTGGAGCCTGCGGGCCGTCTCCAGGGCCGGCGCGGTACCGGAGGAGTGGCCCCACAGCATGACCCGGGTCAGGCCGCGCGCGCCGACCTCGGCGGCGACCTGTGCGGCCACCTCCTCGATCGACGCGAACGGCTCCCGGTGGGCCGCCAGGTCGTGACCGGGCAGGTCCACCGCGAGGACCGCCAGGCCGCTGTCCGCCAGCGCCGCCGCCATCGGCCGGTAGTTCACCGCGTTGCCGCCCGCGTAGGGGAAGCACACCAGCGCGCACTCCGCCGCACCGCCCGCCTCCGACAGGGGCTGGAGCAGCTCCGGGCGCCGCCGGTCCGCGCCGTCGAGGAGGGCGGCCAGGTCGGCGAGGACCGGGTGCCGGGTGATGTCCTTGAGCGAGACCGCCCGGTCCAGCGCGATGCTGAGCTTGACCGCCGTCAGCGAGGTGCCGCCCGAGTCGAAGAAGTGGTCCGTGCGGCCGATCCGGTGCTCGGGCACGCCCAGCAGCTCCGCCCAGGCCGCCGCCAGCCGCCGCTCGGCCGCGCTGAGCTCCTCTCGCCGACCGCCCTCGGCCCCGGTGTCCGGCGCCGTCTGAAGGGCCTGGGCGGTCAGCGCCTTCCGGTCGGTCTTGCCGTTGGCGGTCAGCGGGAGGCTCTCCCGCCAGTGGAAGGCGGCCGGGACCATGTAGGCGGGCAGCGCCGCCGCGAGCGCCTCGCGCAGCACCTCCGGCTCGTGCCGCCGTCCGGTGTGGAAGGCGATCAGCTGCGTGTTCCCGCCCCGTTCGGCCACGACCACGGCACCGTCGCGCACCCCGTCCACCCGCAGCAGGGTGTTCTCGATCTCGCCGATCTCGATCCGGAATCCGCGGATCTTCACCTGGCTGTCCCGGCGGCCGAGGAACTCCAGCTTCCCGCCGGGGTGCCAGCGCCCCCAGTCACCGCCCAGGTAGAGCCGCTCCCCGGGCCGGTACGGGTCCGTCCGGTAGGCCTCCCGCGTCCGCTCGGGATCGTTGACGTACCCCCGGCCCACACACACCCCGGAGAACGCGATCAGCCCCGGGGCGCCCAGCGGCACCAGGGACAGCTGCTCGTCCACGACGTAGACGCGCACGTTGTTCACCGCACGTCCCAGCAGGACCCGGTCGGGCACGCCGTCCAGGACCTCGTGGTTGGTGTCGTCGGAGGTCTCGGTCAGTCCGTAGGCGTTCAGCAGCCGGATGTCCGGCTGGAGCGCGAACCAGCGCTGGACCAGCTCCCGCTTCAGCGCCTCACCGGTCACCGACACCCACCGCAGGTCCGGCAGGGCACGCGGGTGCCGTTCCAGGTACGACACCACCACCTCCAGGTAGGAGGGCACGAGCTGGGTCACCGTGACCCGCCCGCGCACCAGCGTGTCCAGGAACCGCTCCACGTCCACGACCACGTCCTGGCCGACCAGCAGGGTCCGCCCGCCGACCAGCAGCGCGGACACCAGCTGCCAGAGCGAGATGTCGAAGCACTGCGGGGCCGTCTGCGCCACCACGGAGCCCTCGCCGACACCCAGGTCGTCGATCTTGGCGTGGAGGTGGTTGAGCAGGCCCGCGTGCTCGCACATCGCCCCCTTCGGCTCACCGGTCGAGCCGGAGGTGAAGTAGATGTAGGCCAGCTGTCCGGCATCGACCCGCACCCCGGGGTCGCCGTCGTCGTGCGGTTCCGCGTACGCCGTCTCGACCAGCAGCTTCTCGACGCCCGGTACGGCGGCCAGCGCCTCGTCCAGGGTCCGGGTGCTGCCGGACTCGGTGAGGACCAGCCGGCACCCCGACCGGGACAAGGTGGCCCGGATGCGGCCGGCCGGGAAGTGCGGCTCGACCGGCAGGTACACCCCGCCCGCCTTGAACACCGCCAGCGTCGCCGCCAGCCAGTCGAGGTTCCGCTCGGTGACGACCGCGACCACGTCCTCCCGGCCCAGCCCCCGGGCCAGCAGCGCCCGGGCCAGCCGGTTGGCGCGCGCGTTCAGCTCCGCGTACGTCCACTCCCGCTCGCCGTGCACCGCGGCCACCGCCTGCGGCCGCTCCCGTACCCGTTGTTCGAACAGCTCGTGCGCCCGGGCGTCCGGCAGCGGCCGGCGGGGACCCGCCAGCCCCTCCAGCTGCTCGCGCACCTCCTCGGCCGACAGCAGACCCTGCTGCGCGTGCCCGGCGTCCGGATCGGCCGCCAGCAGCCGCAGCGCCCTCAGGTGGTAGCCGCCGATCCGCTCCGCGCTCCCGGCGTCCAGCACGTCCGTGCGGTACCGCAGGCGCAGCAGCAGCCGTCCGCCCCGCTCGCACCAGCGCACGTGCAGCACACCGTCCCCGGCGTGCGCCTCCTCGGCACCCATGGACCCGAACACGGCCTGGTACGACGGCTCGGCCACCCCGAGCTCACGGGCCAGCTCCGCCACCGGGAACTCCCGGTGGGCCAGCACCGCCGCCTCGGCGCGCTCGGCGGCCGACACCAGCGCACGCCAGGAGCCCGGGGGCACGGTCAGGCGGCACGGCAGCGGCTCACCGCGCACCCCCGCGGCATACCCCGTCACCACCTCCGGCTCGCCGGACAGCGCGGACAGCACCTTGGCGTGCGCCGCGAGCAGCACCGCGCTGAGCGGCAGCCCCGAGCGGCGCACCAGTCTGCGCAGCCGGGCCGCCACCTCGTCCGGGACCGCGGTCTCCTGCTCGGCCGCTCCGGGAACCGGCTCGCCCGTCCACCGGGGCACGGCGGTGCCGCCGCCGGCGGTCAGCTCCCGGCTCCAGAACTCCCGGTCCGTCTCCACGCGCGTGTCCATCGGAAGGCCTTCCTCAACTCGTGGCAGCCGCAGGGGCGCCGGTCGGCTGCACGGCCCGGCCCGGGCCGCCGGCCTCGGGCATGTCCACGGCCGGATTGCCGCCCCACTGCGCGTTCGGGGGGACTTCCTCGCCTTTCATGAGGAAGGAATCGGGTGCCAGCACCGCGCCGTCGCCCATGGTCACGCCGTAGTGCACATGGGCGCCGACGCCCAGCGTGCAGCCGGCGCCGAGCGTGGTGCCGTCGGACTTGAAGGTGCCGTCCTCCTGCGAGTGGCACTGGATCTTGCTCCCGGCGTTGAGGGTGCACTCGTCGCCGATGGTGGCGAGCGTCCGCTCGGTCACGTAGCAGCCGTCGTCGAACACCCTGCGCCCGATGCGCACGCCCATCAGGCGCCAGACGAGGCTCTTGAAGGGGGTGCCGTTGTAGATGTTGAGGAAGTGCGAGGGAATCTTCCACATCCGCTCGTGCAGCCAGAAGTCGCGGTCGTAGATGGAGCACAGCATCGGGCGCATCCTGCGGAACGACATCAGGCAGCGTTCCAGGAACACGTAGTACGCGGTGGAGAAGACGAGCAGCAGCGCCAGGTACCCGCCGATCACCACGTGCCCGAGCACCCCGTACAGATCCACGGAGGCGAGCGCGAACAGCGTCAGCGCGAAGACGTGCACCCAGCGCAGGAAGAGCATCAGGGCCATCGAGCGGAGGTTGTAACGGTTCTTCGCGGTGAGATGGCGGTGCAGCTCGTCACCCGTCCGGAGATGGTCGAACCGGGCGTCCCGCTCCACCGAGCGGGGGATCTCGAAGCACGGTGAGCCCAGCAGACCCACCCCGGTGCGGACCTCGCCGTCGAGGGGGACCATCACCTTCGTCGCGAGCAGGCAGTTCTCGCCCGTCCTGCCGCCCGCCGGATAGGCGATGTTGTTGCCCAGGAAGTTCCGCGGTCCGATCGACACCCGGGACAGCCGGAAGGAGGTGCTGGAGTAGTCGGCGTTGATGACGGAGAGCCCGTCGGCCACCATCGTCCCGGTGCCGACGGAGACCAGGAACGGCGTCTCGTGCTGCATCTCGGTGCCGAAGTTCGAACCGGTCTGCTCGACCCGTGACAGGTCGTAACCGAGACCGCGGAGATAGTGCACGATGTACGAGCTGTCCCCGCACAGCCACGCGAAGAACTTGAGGTTCGTCAGGCGGGTGGCGGACCGGTGCACCGTGTAGTGGAAGCCGTAGAGCGGATACACCCGGTCCGGCTTGACGACCAGGTTCAGCAGCCGCGGGACGGCGTACAGGGCGAAGAGCCCCAGGACGAGGAAGCCGCAGAACACGACGAGCGACACGACCAGCGCGTCCGGGACGAGTTCCGGCCGGCTCAGCACGGCCGTCTGCGGGTCGAGCCGCTTGCCGATCGCCGGTATCCCGGTGAACACCATGTACACGCCGCCGACGGCGATCGGAACGTACACGCCGACCAGCTGCACCAGCGTGACCAGGCCGAACCAGGTCCGGCGCGCGGTACCGCACCGGGCCGGCGCCACCCGGAGGTAGTCGACCCGCGTCGGCTCCGCCGGCGAGCCGTGCCAGCGCTCGCCGTCCGGGACGGCCTGGCCGCGGTGCAGCGACGACGAGTGGCCCAGCTGAGCGCCGTCGCCCATCGAGGTGTCGATGTCCAGGACGGTCTTCTCGCCGACGTACACGTCCCGGCCGAGCGTGACCCGCCCGGTCTGGATGCGGCCCGCGTGGGCGCGGTAGCACAGGAGGAACGCGTCCTTGCGGATCACCGTCCCGGCGCCGATGGTCAGCAGGTCGGTGCAGACCGGGACCGAGCGGGAGAGGATCGTGACGCCCTTGCCGATCCGCGCGCCCAGGGCCCGCAGGTACAGCACGTACAGCGGGGTTCCGACGAGGAACACCATCGGGTTCGCGTGCAGCAGCACCTTGACCAGCCAGAAACGCAGATAGGCCGGGCCCCACACGGGGAACTCGCCCGGTTTCCAGCGGCCCACGAGCAGCCACTTCGCCACGACCGGGAAGACGCACAGGAGCAGGAAGCCGCCACTGCCGAACACCAGGGACCGCAGGTAGATGTCGAGCGGGTCGGGACCGGCGGCGATCCACTCGTACCCCGCGGCGGTGAGGTAGCCGTAGGACAGGGAGTACACCAGGAAGACCGCCATCTGGAACGCCCCGCACAGCAGGTGCGCCTGCCGGCCGGCGCGGCGCACCGGGGCCGGTGCCGTGGCCGGCGCGGACTCCGCCGGTGCCTCGGCCGGACCGGCGGGCGCGGCGGGGGCGGACGCCGGGGCGGCCACCAGCAGCGCCGCCGTCAGACTGCGGATCGTGGGATGCCGGTAGATGTCGCGCATCGAGGGGGAGGGCAGCTCCGGGTTCTTCCTGAGCCGTGCGCAGAACTGCGCCATGACCAGGGAGTTGGCACCCAGGTCGGTGAAGAAGTGGCTCTCGGCCGGAACGTCGTCGGCGCCGGTCACCTCGGCCAGCGTCGCCGCGAGTTTCCTCTCGGTGTCCTTCACGGCCGGCCCGGTGTCGCTCAGGGTGACGGCAGGTTCGACCGGCCCCGATATGGGGACCTCCGAGGACTGCTCCACCATTCGATCTCCTGAGGACGTGTGGTTCGCCAACGGCCGGATGGGTCCCTTTTGACCAGGAACCACCTGTTTCAGTGTGGCCAGCGGGGCAGCAGGCTGCCACTTCGCACCGATCCGCACGCTCACTCAGCGTGTCCGAAGACCCCCGATCCCCGGATTTCCGCCGGAACCGGCCCCACCCACCCCTCACCCGAACGGCGGCCCGCCGCCCTCGCCCCCGTCTCCGTCCCGGTCCCGGAGCGGTCTCCACCGGTCCGGGCGGTCGCGGCACCCGGCGACCGCGCCGGCCGGTCCTCGCGCGAACGGCACCCGGGGCCGTGGACCCCAGCCGCTCACCGATCCGGCGGCGTCACCGGGAGGCGTCCTCCTCGGTCCCCGGCGGGCGGCCGGCGGTCCGACGGGGAGTCCCAAAGACCCCGTCCTCGCCGGGCAGAACGATGCGCGCGGTGCCGTTGGTCAGATCGATGCGCGTCCGCGGCGGGGCGCCGTCGCCCTCCTCGTCGCGCTGCAGTTCCTGCCGCTGCTGCTGCTTGATCTCGACCAGCTTGTTGCCGTTGAAGATCAGGTTGAACTCGTCGAACGCCGAGCCGGTCAAAGGCCGCCG
Source organism: Streptomyces sp. NPDC107654 (assembly GCF_055639035.1). Taxonomy (NCBI): domain Bacteria; kingdom Bacillati; phylum Actinomycetota; class Actinomycetes; order Kitasatosporales; family Streptomycetaceae; genus Streptomyces; species Streptomyces sp. NPDC107654. The sequence goes on along the minus strand of NZ_JBVKBI010000008.1, from coordinate 50,854 downwards.
TGAACCGCGGCCGCGCCGGAAGAGGGCGCTGCGCTTGAAGAAGCGCCGCAGGACCAACTCCGTCCCGCAGGAGACGAACAGCAACAACGCGAGCCCGGGGACTATCGCCTGGCTCCACATGCCTGTCATCGGATGAGCCTTCCGTCGAAGGGTTGAGGCTAGCTGCCGGCCAGGGGCGGTCCCGGAGCGCGGTGTCCCGTGCGGCCGGTGCGCGGGCCTCGCGGACCTCTGTCCGGAGCTGTGGCGGGTGGCGGGGGAGGAGCCCGACCACGGCCGGGTGCGGGCGTTCCTGCGCGACATCGGCCCACTTCCAGCTCGATGCGGCTTGATGCGGCCCACAGGTGGTTGACTGCTGTACCGTCGCGGAGCACTTGCCCTGACCGATGCGCTGGAAAAGAATCGGCGATGTCGCACGACGCTGTAGTGCTGCGGCAGAACGGGGGGTGTGCATTGCGGCTCGGTTCGTCGCGCTGCTACGGGTACCTTGCCGCCGGCTGGGCGGTGGCCTTCGCCGGTTTGCATGTCTTCTGGGCCCTGGGCGGAAACGCGGGACTGGACGTCTCGTCGGGTGAGCGTCTCGCGTCCGAGCGGCCGGCCTGGTTCGTAGCCGGAGGCCTCTGGGGAGTAGGCCTGCTGTGCCTGATCGGCGCCGCGGTGGCCCTCGGGCTGCGGCGGCGCGGTGTGCACGGGCACCGGTGGCGTGCGCTGCGGTGGCTCGGCGTCGCGATCTGCGTACTGCTCCTGGTCCGGGGACTTCTCGTGGAGGCGCTGCTCATCGCCGGGGCGCCCGCCGTCGGTGACGTCAGTGCCGCGCAGAGGTTCTGGACGCTCGCCCTGTGGAACCCCTGGTTCGTACTCGGCGGCCTGCTGTTCGGGCTGGCGGCACGCGCCTTCCCCGGCGGCGTGACGGGCCGGGCGGCGGAGAGAGCCGCGGTCACCGACTGACCACCGGTGCGCCGAGGCCGTCCGGGTGGTCGGGGCCACCTACGGCCACCGCCGCACCCCTCCCCGGCCCGCTTCACCACAGGTCGGACGGGGTGCGGCGGCGTCCCGGGCGGGGAGGTCAGATGTCCCGGAAGATCTCGATCTGCGCCCCGATCGAGTTCAGGCGCTCGGCGAGGTCCTCGTACCCGCGGTTGATGACGTACACGTTGCGCAGCACCGAGGTGCCTTCGGCCGCCATCATCGCCAGCAGGACGACCACCGCGGGACGCAGGGCCGGCGGGCACATCATCTCGGCGGCGCGCCAGCGGGTCGGGCCCTCGACCAGCACCCGGTGCGGGTCCAGCAGTTGGAGCCGGCCGCCGAGGCGGTTGAGGTCGGTCAGGTAGATGGCCCGGTTGTCGTACACCCAGTCGTGGATGAGCGTCTTGCCCTGCGCGGTGGCCGCGATGGCCGCGAAGAACGGGACGTTGTCGATGTTCAGGCCCGGGAAGGGCATGGGGTGGATCTTGTCGATCGGTGCTTCGAGCTTGGAGGGGCGGACCGTGAGGTCGACCAGCCGGGTACGGCCGTTGTCCGCGCAGTACTCGGGGCTGCGGTCGTGGTTGAGGCCCATCTCCTCCAGGACCGCCAGCTCGATCTCCAGGAACTCGATGGGCACCCGGCGGACCGTCAGCTCCGACTCGGTCACCACGGCGGCGGCCAGCAGGCTCATCGCCTCGACCGGGTCCTCGGAGGGGGAGTAGTCCACGTCGGCGTCGATGTTCGGCACGCCGTGCACGGTGAGCGTGGTGGTGCCGATGCCCTCCACCTTGACGCCCAGCGCCTCCAGGAAGAAGCACAGGTCCTGGACCATGTAGTTGGAGGAGGCGTTGCGGATGACCGTGACGCCGTCGTGGCGGGCGGCGGCCAGCAGCGCGTTCTCGGTCACGGTGTCGCCGCGCTCGGTCAGCACGATCGGCCGGTCGGGGCGGACCGAGCGGTCCACCCGGGCGTGGTACTGGCCCTCGGTGGCCGCGACGTCCAGACCGAACCGGCGCAGCGCGATCATGTGCGGTTCGATGGTCCGCGTACCCAGGTCGCAGCCGCCGGCGTACGGCAGCTTGAAGTGGTCCATGCGGTGCAGCAGCGGGCCGAGGAACATGATGATGGAGCGCGTGCGGACGGCGGCCTCCGCGTCGATCGCGCCCATCTCCAGCCGGGCGGGCGGGACCAATTCCAGGTCGACCCCGTCGTTGATCCAGCGGGTGCGCACGCCGATGGAGTTGAGCACCTCCAGCAGGCGGTACACCTCCTCGATCCGCGCCACCCGGCGCAGCACCGTGCGCCCCTTGTTCAGCAGGGAGGCGCACAGCAGGGCCACGCACGCGTTCTTGCTGGTCTTGACGTCGATGGCGCCGGACAGGCGGCGGCCGCCGACCACGCGCAGATGCATCGGACCCGCGTAGCCCAGTGACACGATCTCGCTGTCCAGGGCTTCACCGATTCGGGCGATCATCTCAAGGCTGATGTTCTGGTTGCCGCGCTCGATGCGGTTGACCGCGCTCTGACTGGTTCCGAGCGCCTCCGCCAGTTGTGTCTGAGTCCAGCCCCGGTGCTGCCGGGCGTCACGGATGAGCTTGCCGATGCGTACGAGGTAGTCGTCTGACATGAGGTTGAGGTTATCTCAGATATGAGATGGTGCCTCTCAGGGGGTCCATTCGGGTGATGTCGGTGACGGTTCGTCAGTGACGCTGTGCGCAACGGCTCATGGGTACCCGGAAAGATCCGGGCAAATCGTCCCATGTCCAGAGTGTTCGTCCCCTCAGGCAACCCCGTGCCGCCTGTGTCCCTCTGAGACCCCGAAGGGGGATGTATGCCAAAGGGGGATGCACATGAGGAATGGGACAAGTCGGTATGTCGTCGCCGCGTTGCTCGCCGGCTGCTGCACGCTCGTCTCCTGCGGTGCGGAGCGTACGGGCGCGGCGGGCGGCGGACCGTCGTCGCGGTCGTCCGCGGCCGGGGAGCTGTGCGACGTCGAGCCGCCCTCGGACTACACGGGGGACGACATCTCGGACGCCCCGTCGGTCGGCCAGGGCCCCTCGGGCGCCACGGAGGACACCGCGGGCGACGGTCGGGAGCTGTCCGGTCCGACGTCCGACGACGGCCGGGGCGGCCGGGTGGGGCCCGACCTCACCAGCGAGGCCGGAGCCCCGCCCGCGGCCGGCACGGAGGGTACGGAGGGCACCGAGGACACCGAGGGTGCGACCGTGGACGGCGGGCGGGTTCCGTCGGACGGGCATCCGTGGTACGCGATGGCCCGGGAGTTCCGCGCCTATCTGAAGGCGAGCGCCTCGAAGGCGGACGTCGCCGTCGCCGCCCATGTCGAGGGGGTCTGCGTCCGCGCCGCCGACGGCGACGGCCGTACGGTCTCCGACGTGTGGGTCGACTACGGCGTGTGGGACGACGGCGAGCTGGAGCGCACCGCCCGGGTCTTCGCCCGCTGGCGGAGGTCCGTCTACGGCGACCACGGCAGCGTGACGGTCATGGCTCCCGCCAAGATGACCGCCGAGCGCAGCTGGTAGCCGCCGTCCGGGCGAGGCTGGTGGCCGCCGTCCGACCGGCCCAAAGTGCGCGGCGGGCCGGGTGGGCATGACCAGTCGGCGCCCATGTACTAGTGTTATCTCGACATCGAGATATCTGCCGAGGCGCACCGTGGTCGCCACACCCGGTAAGGCATGCCTAACTTAGCCTGGCCTTAGTGGTTCGGCCAAGCCGGCGTGGCGGCACGATTGACGGTGGTACGCGCACATCAATGAAGGAGACTGTCGTGTCGGCGAACAGCTTCGACGCCCGCAGCACGCTGCAGGTGGGCGACGAGTCGTACGAGATCTTCCGGCTGGACAAGGTGGAGGGCTCCGCTCGCCTGCCGTACAGCCTCAAGGTCCTGCTGGAGAACCTGCTCCGCACGGAGGACGGCGCGAACATCACCGCCGACCACATCCGCGCCCTCGGCACCTGGGACTCGCAGGCCCAGCCCTCCCAGGAGATCCAGTTCACGCCGGCCCGCGTGATCATGCAGGACTTCACCGGCGTGCCCTGTGTCGTGGACCTCGCCACGATGCGTGAGGCCGTGAAGGAGCTGGGCGGCGACCCGGCCAAGATCAACCCGCTGGCGCCGGCCGAGCTGGTCATCGACCACTCCGTCATCGCCGACAAGTTCGGCACGAACGACGCCTTCAAGCAGAACGTCGAGCTGGAGTACGGCCGCAACAAGGAGCGCTACCAGTTCCTGCGCTGGGGCCAGACCGCCTTCGACGAGTTCAAGGTCGTCCCCCCGGGCACCGGCATCGTCCACCAGGTGAACATCGAGCACCTGGCCCGTGTCGTGATGGTCCGCGACGGCAAGGCCTACCCGGACACCCTGGTCGGCACCGACTCGCACACCACGATGGTCAACGGCCTCGGCGTCCTCGGCTGGGGCGTCGGCGGCATCGAGGCCGAGGCCGCCATGCTCGGCCAGCCGGTCTCCATGCTCATCCCGCGCGTCGTCGGCTTCAAGCTCACCGGTGAGCTGCAGCCCGGCACCACCGCCACCGACCTGGTGCTCACCATCACCGAGATGCTGCGCAAGCACGGTGTGGTCGGCAAGTTCGTGGAGTTCTACGGCGAGGGCGTCGCCGCCACCTCCCTGGCCAACCGCGCCACCATCGGCAACATGTCCCCGGAGTTCGGCTCCACCGCCGCGATCTTCCCGATCGACGACGAGACCCTGAACTACCTGCGCCTGACCGGCCGCTCCGAGCAGCAGGTCGCCCTGGTCGAGGCCTACGCCAAGGAGCAGGGCCTCTGGCTGGACCCGGCCGCCGAGCCCGACTTCTCCGAGAAGCTGGAGCTGGACCTCTCCACGGTCGTCCCGTCCATCGCCGGCCCGAAGCGCCCGCAGGACCGCATCGTCCTCGCCGAGGCCGCCCAGCAGTTCGCCAAGGACGTCCTCAACTACGTCGAGGCGCCCGCCGCCCAGACCCCGGACGCCGCCGCCTCCCCGGTGGACGAGGCGAGCGACGAGTCCTTCCCGGCCTCCGACGCCCCGGCCTACGGCCACCAGGAGAACGGCGCCGGCGCCCCGCAGCACGGCCAGGGCACCGGTTCCGTACCGTCCAACCCGGTCCAGGTGACGGCCCCCGACGGCACCACCTACGAGCTGGACCACGGTGCGGTGACGGTCGCCGCCATCACCTCCTGCACCAACACCTCCAACCCGTACGTCATGGTCGCCGCCGCGCTGGTGGCCAAGAAGGCGGTCGAGAAGGGCCTGACCCGCAAGCCGTGGGTCAAGACCACCCTCGCCCCGGGTTCGAAGGTCGTCACCGACTACTTCGAGAAGGCGGGCCTCACCCCGTACCTCGACAAGGTCGGCTTCAACCTCGTCGGCTACGGCTGCACCACCTGCATCGGCAACTCCGGCCCGCTGCCGGAGGAGGTCTCCAAGGCCGTCAACGACCACGACCTCGCCGTCACCTCGGTCCTGTCCGGCAACCGGAACTTCGAGGGCCGTATCAACCCCGACGTCAAGATGAACTACCTGGCGTCCCCGCCGCTGGTCGTCGCGTACGCCCTCGCGGGTTCCATGAAGGTGGACATCACCCGGGACGCCCTGGGCACCGACCAGGACGGCAACGAGGTCTTCCTGAAGGACATCTGGCCGTCCGAGGCCGAGGTCAACGAGGTCGTCGCCAGCGCCATCGGCGAGGACATGTTCTCCAAGTCCTACCAGGACGTCTTCGCCGGCGACGCCCAGTGGCAGTCGCTGCCGGTGCCGACCGGCAACACCTTCGAGTGGGACGCCGAGTCCACCTACGTCCGCAAGCCCCCGTACTTCGAGGGCATGGGCATGGAGCCGGCCCCGGTCGAGGACATCGCCGGCGCCCGCGTCCTCGCCAAGCTGGGCGACTCGGTCACCACCGACCACATCTCCCCGGCCGGCGCCATCAAGGCCGACACCCCGGCCGGCAAGTACCTCACGGAGCACGGCGTCGAGCGCCGCGACTTCAACAGCTACGGCTCGCGCCGCGGCAACCACGAGGTCATGATCCGCGGTACGTTCGCCAACATCCGCCTGCGCAACCAGATCGCGCCGGGCACGGAGGGTGGCTACACGCGTGACTTCACGCGGGCCGCGGAAGGTGACGGGGAAGCCCCCGTCTCCTTCATCTACGACGCCTCGCAGAACTACCAGGCCGCCGGCATCCCGCTGGTCGTCCTGGCCGGCAAGGAGTACGGCTCCGGCTCGTCCCGCGACTGGGCGGCCAAGGGCACCGCGCTCCTCGGCGTCAAGGCCGTCATCGCCGAGTCGTACGAGCGCATCCACCGCTCGAACCTCATCGGCATGGGCGTCCTGCCGCTGCAGTTCCCGGAGGGCCAGTCCGCCGAGTCCCTCGGCCTGACCGGCGAGGAGACCTTCTCCATCTCCGGCGTCACCGAGCTGAACGACGGCACCACGCCGCGCACGGTCAAGGTCACCACCGACACCGGTGTCGAGTTCGACGCGGTCGTCCGCATCGACACCCCCGGTGAGGCCGACTACTACCGCAACGGCGGCATCATGCAGTACGTGCTGCGCAACCTGATCCGCAAGTAAGCGGCGGCGCACAGCGCTTCAGGGCCGCGTCCCCCGGCACCCGGGGGGGCGCGGCCCTCGCCGTGGCACCGCGGTATGGAAGAAGCGGGCCGGTGCCTCCTGGCCATGGCGCCGGTAGCGGTGAGTGGTCTTCCGAGCGCCCTCTGTCGAGGCTCTCGCCCAGCCGCTCCCGGCGGCGGCGCGTGGCCGTCGCGGCGGCCCCGCTCACTCGCCCAGCAGCGCGCCGAGGTCCGGCACCGCCAGCTCGGCCCAGATCACCTTGCCGTGCGGGGTGTACCGGGTGCCCCAGCGTTCGGACAGCTGGGAGACGAGGAACAGGCCGCGCCCGCCCTCGTCGGTCGTCCCGGCGTACCGCAGGTGCGGGGAGGTGCTGCTGCCGTCGGCGACCTCGCAGATCAGCGTGCGGTCGTGGATGAGCCGCACATGGACCGGGTCGGAGCCGTAGCGGATCGCGTTGGTGATCAGCTCGCTCAGCACGAGTTCCATGCCGAAGCCCAGCTCGGACAGCCCCCACTCGTCCAGCTTGGCGGAAACGGCGCCGCGCATCCCCGACACCGCGGCCGGGTCGCGCGGCACGTCCCAGTCGGCGACCCGGTCGGCGGGCAGCACCCGGGTGCGCGCCACGAGCAGCGCGACATCGTCCCCGGGACGCTCGGGCAGCAGCTGCTCCAGCACCGCCCCGCAGGTCTCCTCCGGGGACCGGCCGGGATGGCCCGCCAGGGCCCGGCGCAGCAGCTCCATGCCCTCGTCGAGGTCCCGTCTGCGGTCCTCGATCAGACCGTCGGTGTACAGGACCAGCTGGCTGCCCTCGGCCAGCTCCAGCTCGGCCGTCCGGAACGGCAGGCCGCCCAGCCCCAGCGGAGGGCCGGCCGGCAGGTCGGGGAAGGCGGCGCTGCCGTCGGGATGGACCAGCGCGGGCGCCAGATGACCGGCCCGCGCCATGACACAGCGGCGCGTCACCGGATCGTAGATCGCGTACAGACAGGTCGCGCCGACGATCTCCCCGGCCGTCTCCGGGCAGGCCTCGTCCTGGTCGATGCGGCCGACCAGGTCGTCCAGGTGCTGGAGCAGTTCGTCGGGCGGCAGGTCCAGGGTGGAGAAGTTGTGCACCGCGGTCCGCAGCCGCCCCATCGTCGCGGCGGCGTGCAGCCCGTGCCCCACCACGTCACCGACGGCCAGGGCCACCCGGCCGCCCGGCAGCGGGATCACGTCGAACCAGTCCCCGCTCACCCCCGACTGCGCCGGCAGGTAGCGGTAGCCGACGTCCAGGGCGCTCTGCTCGGGCAGTGCCCGCGGCAGCAGACTGCGCTGCAGGGTGACCGCGAGGGCGTGCTCGCGGGTGTAGCGGCGGGCGTTGTCGATGCTGACCGCGGCCCGGGCCACCAGCTCCTCCGCCAGGGACAGCTCCTCGTCGTCGAAGGGCTCCCGTTTGGAGCGCCAGAAGTTGGCCATGCCCAGGACCACACCCCGGGCCCGGATGGGCGCCGCGATGAGCGAGTGGATGCCGTACTCCAGGATCTGCCGGGTCCGCTCGGGGTCCTGGGCCCGCCAGCCCTCGGCGCCCGCCAGGTCGGTCACCAGTTCGGAGCGGCCGGCGCCGTAACCGCGGGCCTGCGGGGTGGACGGCAGGAAGTCGATCAGCCGGCCCTGCTCGTAGAGCGGGTGGTCGTCCCCGATGCCGCTCACGGCGACCCGCCGCATGTCCGTGGCCGTCGGAGCCGGCTCCTCGCCGTGCAGCACGGCGTCGGCCAGGTCGACGGTGATGAAGTCGGCGAACCGCGGTACGGCGACCCGGGCCAGCTCGTCGGCCGTGCGGACCACGTCCAGGGTGGTCCCGACGGCCAGGCCGGCGTCGTACAGCAGTTCCAGCCGCTCCCGGGCGGCCTCGGCCCGGCCGGACACCGCCTGCAGCTCGGTGGAGTCGCGCAGCGTCACGACGGTTCCGCCGGGGCCGCCCGCGCGGTCCGTGGGCCGCTGGTTGACCGCCAGCAGCCGGCCCTTGGCGAAGTGCACCTCGTCGCTGGCCGGGCGCCCGGAGACGAGCAGTTCCGCCGTCGCGGGGTCCAGGTCCGGCAGCGTGCGTACGTTGCGTCCCTCGGCGTCGGCGGGCAGCTCCAGCAGGCGCCGGGCCTCGTCGTTGACGAGGAGCAGCCGGCCGTCGGCACCGACGATGAGGACGCCCTCCCGCACCGAGTGCAACACCGTGTCGTGGTGCTCGTACATGCGGGTCATCTCGTCCGGCGCCAGGCTGTGGGTCTGCCGCCGCAGCCTGCGCCCCACCAGGGCCGTACCACCGGTCGACAGCAGGAGCGCGCCGCACCCGGCGCCCAGGATGATCGGCAGCTGCCGGTTCAGCTCGCTGGTGACGTGCTTGACCTTCAGCCCGGCGGAGACCAGCCCGACCACCCGGCCGCTGCTGTCGTCGACCGGCACGATGGCCTGCACCTCGTGGCCCAGCGGACCGTGCACGCTCTCGGTGTAGACCTTGCCGTGCAGCGAGGGCTCGATGGTGCCCACGAACCGCTTGCCGATCCGGCTGGGAATCGGGTGGGTGTAGCGGATGCCGTGGGTGTCCATGACGACGATGAAGTCGACGCCCGAGGATGTGCGGGCACTCTCGGTCAGCGGCTGGAGGATCTTGGACGGATCAGGGCTCCGCAGAGCCTGCACCACCCCCGGAGCGTGGGCGAAGGTCTCCGCGACGGCTATGGACCGGCGCTTGGCCTCGGTGGTGGTGTCCCGCTTCGACTGCAGGAAGAGTGCGAGGACGGCGCCGAGCACGAGCAGCACGACCAGCGCGACCTGGAGCAGGAACACCTGCCCGGCGACGCTGCGGGGGCTCTTTCCGATCACAGTGCGCCACGCGAGACGCCTGAATCGAACAGATGCGTCCGACATGCGGTATTTGTAGCACCGGTGTTTTCCATGTGGCTATGGTCCGTCCACGAGATGGACACGGGGGCTGCCGCCGGGCGCCGGGTGTTCCGCGTCCGCGCCTCGTCCATTGTCGGTCCGTCTCCGGCTTGCCGCCGTCGACGATCTCGGCGTCCACCACGCCGGAGTCCCTGCCGGATCCCGCCGCCTCGTCGCCGTCCTGCCCGGTTCGGCGGGTCTGCCGGGGCCGCCCGGTCCGTGACCGTTCCCGCATCGCCGTACCGGTCCTCCGTACGGCCCGCGCGGCACGGTCCGCCGCCTGCCGGATCGCCGCGGTCTCCTCCGGCCTCGGCCGCTGCCGCCGGCGGCGAGGCCGTCACCGCCGGGTCGCCACCCACCGGACGCGCCATCGTCCTGCGCCCTCCATGTCTCCACCCCTCCCGTCACCGCATGTCCCGCCCTCCGGGTTCCCAGCATGGCGCCCCCGCCCGCTACGGGGGCACGGGATTTTCGGCGCCTCCGGTCGACCCGGCCTCCGAGCGGCCCCGGGTTTCCGGTGCCCGGCCGTTTACGGCAGCGGCGGCAACCGTCGCCGGCGCCTCGCCGGGTGCGGTCGAGGAGAGCCGCTCTTGGGCCGGCACGCTCCCGGCGGGCGGGTCGGGACGGCACATCGTCGGCCCGGCAGGCTGCGTCGTCCGGGCGGCGGTGGCGGCAGCGCCACCGCCCTGGCCTGCCGGGTCGGTCGACCCGCTCTGGGCGGACCCGGTGGCCGTGCGCACCGGGTCCGCGAGCCGGGCAGGGGAGGGGGGTGGTGGAATCCCTGCCCGGAGGGGATGGCCTGCGATTGCGTGGCTTGTGCGGCACTCCGGCCGCGCGACATCGTTGTCAATGGTCTGTACATGACTCTACCGCCTCAACCGACAACGATGTCAAGCCACTTGGCTCCCTCGACCGGGTGATGCCGGCGTGCGCCTCCCGGAGCGTACGCGGTCTTCCGTGGTACCGGTGGCACACGTTACTGTCCCTGCGGCTTGTGCGACCTGTGGTGCGCGACCCGTCCGTTAGGAGGAAGGGCCGCGTCATGCGTTTGAGACCCACGTCCCTGCTGCTCGCCGCGCTCCTCGCGACCGGCGGCACCTGGGCGGTCCCCGCCCTCGCGGCGACCGCCGCTCCCCCCGGCCTCGTCAAGGACCCCACCCCGTACGTCGACCCGCTGATCGGCACCAGGAACGGCGGTGACGTCTTCCCGGGCGCCGTCGTGCCGTTCGGCATGCTCTCCTGGAGCCCGGAGAACACCCGCGGCGACGCCACGAGAACCGCCGCGCCCGGTGGATACCAGTACGACGCCACCCGCATCCGGGGTTTCAGCCTCACCCACATGTCCGGCACCGGCTGCGCGGGCGGCAGCGGGGACATCCCGTTCTTCCCGTACGCCGGCGAGGTCACCTCCTCCCCGGCGAGCGACACCGAGGACGCCGTCTACGCCTCCGACTTCCGCCACGCCGACGAGACCGCCGAGCCCGGCCACTACCAGGCCGTCCTGGCCTCCGGTGTCACCGCCGACCTCACCGCCACCGCGCGCACCGGCTCGGCCCGCTTCACCTACCCGGCCGGAAAGCCCGCCTCGCTGCTCGTGCGCACCGCCAACTCCGAGGTGGGCTCGGAGGATTCGACGGTCACCATCGACCCGGACACCCGGACCGTCTCCGGCTCGGTCACCTCCGGCAACTTCTGCGGCTACCTCGACCCCGAGGGCCGACGCTCCTACTACACCCTGTACTTCACCGCCCGCTTCGACCGCGCCTTCCAGGCCACCGGCACCTGGCACGACGACCGGCTGGACCCCGGCTCCCGGAAGGCCTCCGGTGGCACCGGCGGCTTCGCGCACGACGGGCGGCCGGTCGCGGGGAAGGGCGCCGGCGGATACGTCGAGTTCGCCCCCGGCGACGGCCCGGTCCACGTCAAGGTCGGGATCTCCTACGTCGGCAGGGAGGCCGCCGAGGCCAACCTGGACGCCGAGAACCCGCCGGGACGCTCCTTCGACGCGGTCCGGGAGGCCGCCCGGCGGGCCTGGCGGGAGCGGCTGGGGGCGGTCCGGGTCGGCGGCGGCACGGAGGCCGAGCGCATCACCTTCTACACCGCCCTCTACCACGCGCTGCTGCACCCCAACGTCATCAGCGACGCCGACGGCAGGTACCGGGGCGCCGACGGCCGTGTCCACACGGTCCGCCGCCGGCACGCCCAGTACGGCACCTTCTCGGGCTGGGACGTCTACCGCGACCAGGTCCAGCTGCTGACGCTCCTCGACCCGCGCACCGGCTCGGACATCGCGCAGTCCCTGTACGAACTGGCCCGGCAGAACGACGGCGTCTGGGACCGCTGGCTGCACGGCGCGAGCGGCACCCACGTCATGAACGGCGACCCCGCGCCGACCGCGCTGGCCGGCATCCACGCCTTCGGCGGCACCGACTTCGACCTCAGGGGCGCCCTGAGGTCCCTGGTGCGGGCGGCGACCGTCCCCACCGCGCAGGACCTGTCCGCCGCCGGGAAACCCGTCCTGTCGGTGGGCCAGCGGCCGTCCCTCGACAAGTACCTCACGCTGCACTACATGCCGTCCGTCTCCAACGCCTGGGGCGGCGCCGCCGAGACGCTGGAGATGTCCACCGCGGACTTCTCGATCGCCCAGCTCGCCCGCGCGGCGGGGGAGAAGGGCACCGCGGACACCTTCGCGCGGCGCGCCCAGTGGTGGCAGAACACCTTCGACATCGCGGCCCACCCCTCCGGCGGCTACGTCGCGAACCGCAAGGCCGACGGCAGCTGGGTCACCGGCTTCGCCCCGGACACCGGCAACGGGTTCGTGGAGGGCACGGCCGCCCAGTACACCTGGATGGTCCCGCACGACCCGGCGGGTCTCTTCGCCGCGCTGGGCGGCCGGGAGAAGGCGCTCGCCCGGCTGGACGACTTCTTCCACGACGCCGACGGAGGCTGGGCCTTCACCGGCCACGGCGGCACCAAGTCCGAGCTGGACAACGAGCCGTCGATCAACGTCCCCTACCTGTACGCCTACGCGGGCGCCCCCTCCAGGACACAGGAGACCGTCCGCGCGGCGATGCGGCGGCTGTGGTCCGCCGAGCCCGGCGGCATCCCGGGCAACGACGACCTCGGCGCGATGTCCGCGTGGTACGTCTTCTCCGCCCTCGGCATGTACCCGCAGGTGCCCTCCCGCGCCGAACTCGTCCTCGCCTCGCCGCTGTTCGAGCGGATCGAGATCGACCGGCCGCACGGCAACGACATCTCCGTCCGCGCCACGGGAGCGGCGGCCGACGCACCGTACGTCCACGCCCTGAAGGTCGACGGCCGCTCCAGCGACCGTCCTTGGCTGCCCGCCTCCTTCGTCCGGGACGGCGGCCGGCTCGACTACACCCTGTCCGCCGTCCCGGACCGCGACTGGGGCGCGAGCAGCCCGCCGCCGTCCTTCCGGGAGGGCGAGCAGCCGTACCAGATCGGCGTCGGGCCCACCACGGCCACCCTCGCCCCCGGCGACAGCACGACGATCGGCGTCCGCGCGCTGTCACTCACCGGCGGCACCGGCCCCGAGGTGCGCTTCCGGGTCCGGACCCCGGCCGGGGTGACGGCCGCGCCCGCCGAGGGCACGGTCACCGACGGCGCCCAGGACATCACCCTCACGGCGGCACGGGACGCCGAGCAGGGGTTCGCCGACGTCCGGGTGGAGGTCACCTCGGGCGACTCCTCGTACGCGCAGCCGGTGACGCTCACCGTCGCCGCCCCGGGCACCCTGCTCGCCGCCTACGACACCACGGGCATCTCCGACGACGACGGCGACCACGACGAGGCCGACTACGACGGCGGCGGCTGGAGCTACTCCCGGCAGGCCCTCGCCGCGGCCGGCCTCACCCCCGGCGGACAGTCCACCGTCGACGGCCTGGCCCTCACCTGGCCCGCCTCGCCCACCGGCCGCCCCGACAACGCCTCCGCGTCCGGCCAGACCATCCGACTCACGGCTCCCGCACAGCGGTTGTCCTTCGTCGGCAGCGCGGTCAACGGCAACCAGCAGAGCAGGGCAACCGTCACCTACACCGACGGCACCACCGACACCGTCGACCTCTCCCTCACCGACTGGACCATGGGCGGCGGAGGGGGCACCGTCCAGTACGGCAACGAGATCGTCGCCAGGACCGCGTACCGCAACGTCGCCGGCGCGGACCAGGACCCGGTGGCGACGTACGTCTTCGCCACCCGGCCGTACCAGGCGCCGCCCGGCCGGCGGATCCGCAGCGTCACCCTCCCGCACGCCACGGACCTGCACGTCTTCACCCTCGCGACGGGCTGAGCCCGGGCACGGCACGGGGGCGGGCCCGCTGGGGCCCGCCCCCTTCCTTCCTGCCGGTCTCCCCGGGTCAGGCCAGCAGCTCCACCTCCGCCAGGACCGACTCGCCGTCCAGGAGCAGGCGGTACCGCGGGTACGTGCCCGGGGCGGCGATGGTGAAGGCGCGGGTCTGGCGGTCCCAGGTGAAGGTCTCGCCGGAGCGTCGGTCCAGGGTGTGCCACTTCGCGCCGTCGGCGGAGCCCTGGAGGGTCCAGCCGGTCGGTGCCTTCGTGCGGTCGGCGCCCGAGGTCAGCGTGTACTGGACCGGCTTGACGGCACCCGCGGCCGGGAGGTCCGCCGAGGTGACCGTGGCGCTCGTCGCCGAGGTGTCGTCGAAGAGGGCGCCGGCGCCCTTCAGGACGTCCGCACGGGGCGTCGGCACCTTGTCGTCCCGGGTGATCGAGACCGGCGCCGCGTTCCCGCCCGTGCCCCACGCCGACGGCTTGGAGCCCATCGAGAAGTCCAGCACCCCGCCCTTGGACAGCAGGGAGTGGGGCAGGGAGGTCGACGTCCACGGGAGGCCGTTGAACCTCACGCCCTGGACGTAGACGTTCCTCGCGCTGTTCTTCGGTGCCCGGATCACCAGGTCCCGGCCGTTCTCCAGGTGCACGGTGACCTTCCTGAACAGCGGGGAGCCGATGGCGTACTCGCCGCTGCCCATGACCAGCGGGTAGAAGCCGAGCGCGGAGAAGAGGTACCAGGCCGACTGCTCGCCGTTGTCCTCGTCGCCGTGGTAGCCCTGCCCGATCTCGCTGCCGGTGTACAGCCGGGAGAGCGCCTCACGGACGTACGCCTGCGCCTTCCAGGGCTCGCCGGCCGCGTCGTACATGTAGATGACGTGGTGCGCGACCTGGTTGGAGTGGCCGTACATGCCCATCCGGACGTCCCGCGCCTCGGTCATCTCGTGGATGACACCGCCGTAGGAGCCCACGTGGTCGGGGGAGGCCGTCTCCGGGGTGGCGAAGTACTCGTCCAGCTTGTCTCCGAGGCCCCGCCGGCCGCCGTACAGGTTGGCCAGGCCCCGGCTGTCCTGCGGGGCGGTGAAGGCGTAGCCCCAGCCGTTGGTCTCCGTGTAGTCGTAGCCCCACTCGCGCGGGTCGTACGCCGCGGACGGCACGCGCCAGTCGCCCTTGGCGTCCCGGCCCTGGAAGAAGCCGGCCCCGGTGTCGAACAGCTTCACGTAGTCCCGTGCCCGGTTGAGGAAGTACTGCGACTCCTCCTGGTAGCGCTTGTCGCCCGTCTTCTTGTACAGCGCCTCGCCCATCCGCGCGATGCCGTAGTCGTTGACATAGCCCTCCATCGCCCACGACAGGCCCTCGTGCGTGTCGGTCGAGGTGTAGCCGAGGAAGGGGGAGGTGGCCATGCCCTTGCGGCCCACGCCGGACGCCGGCGGCACGACGGTCGCGTTCTTCACGGCCGCGTCGTACGCCGCCTTCGCGTCGAACCTGACGCCCTTGACGTAGGCGTCGGCGAACGCCACGTCCGAGGAGGTGCCGGTCATCAGGTCGGCGTAGCCGGGGGAGGACCAGCGGGAGGTCCAGCCACCGTCCTTGTACTGCTGCACGAACCCGTCGACCATGTCGCCCGCCTGGGACGGCGTCAGGAAGGAGTACGCCGGCCAGGTGGTGCGGTAGGTGTCCCAGAACCCGTTGTTGACGTACACCCTGCCGTCCACGATCTTCGCGCCGGTGCGGGTCGGGGTGTCCGGGCCCGGCATGGGGGAGAACGGCGAGGCGTAGCGGTCCTTGCCGTCGACCCGCTCGAAGCCGGAGTTGGGGTACAGGTACAGCCGGTACATCCCGGAGTACAGCGTGGTCAGCTGGTCCGGGGTCGCGCCCTCCACCTCGACCTTGCCGAGCAGGCCGTCCCAGGCGCGCTGGGCGTGCTCCCTGACCGTGTCGAAGGAGGTGCCGTCCGGGACCTCCTGGCGCAGGTTCTCCTTCGCCTGGTCGAGGCCGATCAGCGAGGTCGCCAGGCGCAGGGTCACGGTGCGGTCGGCGCCCGCGTCGAAGCGGAGGAAGCCCTTCACCCCGCTGGAGCCGCCGTCGGTGACCGGCCTGTCGAACTCGCCGTACACGAACAGCCGGGTCGCGCCCGTCGACAGGCCCGACTTCACGTCCGAGTAGCCGGTGACGACCCCGTGCTCCTTGTCGAGCGTCAGCCCGGCCTGTTCGGTGACGTTGTCGAACAGCACGCTCGCGTCGTCCCCGGGATAGGTGAAGCGGAGGACGGCCGCGTGGTCGGTCGGGGTCATCTCCGCCTTGACACCGTTCTCGAACCGCACCCCGTAGTAGTACGGCCGCGCGGTCTCGTTCTCGTGCCGGAACGGCAGTTCCCGCGCCTCGCGGCCGGTGTCCGGGGTGCCGGACGCGGCCGACGGCATCAGCTGGAAGGTCTGCCGGTCGCCCATCCAGGGGCTCGGCTCATGGCTCGCGCTGAAGGCCTGGATCGTCGGCAGGTTGTCGGCGTTGTTCGCACGTGCGTACTCGTACAGCCAGCTCAGCGAGGACGCGTTGGTCACCGGCGTCCAGAAGTTGAAGCCGTGCGGCAGGGCGGTCGCCGGGAAGTTGTTGCCGCGCGAGAAGCTGCCGCTGGAGTTGGTGCCACGGGTGGTCAGCGCGTAGTCCGACAGGTGCGCCTTCGGCTTCTCGGGCGCCACCGGCCCCAGGGCCACGTCGTCCAGCCAGCCGCGGAACTTCGCCGGGCCGTCGGGGGAGTCGTACGCCACCAGGATCCGGTCGACGGTCCGGCCGGCCGCGACCGAGCCGATCCGCGCGCTCACGTTGTTCCACTGGTTGACGTACAGGGCCTTCGACGCGCCCTGCCCGCGCGGGGAGAGCGGGAAGCCGTGCTGGTCCAGGGCGCCGAGGTCGCTCAGGTAGGTGCCGTCGGTGAACGCCAGGTCGACGGAGACGTTCGTGGCGTCGTAGTCGCGGTCGCCGTCGGCCATCGACGGGAAGATCCGGTACGACAGCCGGGTGTCGCCGCCGACCTCCACGTTCACGTCGAAGACCCTGTTGTACGAGTAGGCCCGGCCGGACGCCGTGTGCCGGCCGGCGTAGCGCAGGGCACGCTTTCCGGTGAACCCGGCCCGTGCCTTCGCCGTCGGAGAACCGCTCGGGCCCTTGTCGACCAGGGTCAGCATGTCCTGCGGCACCGGTCCGCCGGCACCTCCCGTGGACAGCTGCACATCGGCCAGCTGCAGGATGTCCGGGGCGCCGGCGTTCCTCGTCACCTCCAGCCGGAAGTACTGGTACTCCGCCGGTTCGGCGAGGTCGTACGACTGCGTCCGGAACCGCTCGGAGAAGGTCTCGCCCGAGCGGGTGTCGACCGTCTTCCAGTCCTTGCCGTCGGTGGAGCCCTTCAGGGTCCAGTCCCTGGGGTCGCGCTCGGCGTTGTCGTTGGCCGAGGTGAGCGCGTACGTCGCTATCTTGATGGGCTTGTCCAGATCGAACTCGACCCAGCCGGTGGGGGCGAAGGTCAGCCACTTGGTGCCGGGTTCGCCGTCCACGAGGTTCTCCTTGACCTCGCCGGCGCCCGTGTTCTCGGCGCTCGCCCGGACCTCGGTGACATGGTCGGTGACGTTGCCCGGGATACCGGTGCTGTAGCCGCCGTCGACGCCGGAGGAGCGCGGGGTGCCGTCCGCTCCGGTGTCGACGGTGTTCAGCCAGTCCGGCGCCGGATCGCCCGCCTCGAACGAGGATGCGAACTCCCGGTCGGGTGCCGGAGCCCCGGTGGGCAGGGCCACCGCGGCGCCCTGCCCGCCGACGGCCATGACAAAGGCGGCCGTGAGGACGGCCGCCGGGGTCCATCTGTGCCGCGTTCTCCGCTGCATCTCAAGGATTTCCCCTCCTGCGCCCCCTTCGGACAACGTTGTCAGCTACGGGCGCAGGAACCAGTAGGTGGTCAAGTGGCCCGTGATGTCAAGGGCGTTGGCCGTGGCATTCAGGGAGTTATGTCGCGACTTTTTCCGTCGGGCCGTCCTTGGGGCCGCCATATTTCCGCGAGGTCTCAACTCGGAAAAGACCCGGAGCGAACCCTGCTTTCGATCTTGCTCCGCCGACGGGAAGTGGACTATACCTGTCGGCGTTTCCAGCACGACCCAGCACTACCCGACAGCGGTGCCGGGGAGGATCCGGTTCACCGCCTGAGTCCTGGAGAAGGCGAGGACTTGAGCATGGGATCCACTGAGCACCACGGTGTTGAAGGTGTGGGCCGTCGTGATCTGATCAAGCGGTCCACGGCACTCGGTCTGGTCGCGGTTCCCGGAATGGGCCTGCTGTCCGCCTGTGCCAGCGGCGGCGGCAGCGATGACTCGGACGAGGGCAACACCAAGGGAAAGACGTCCAAGGACAACCCGTTCGGCGCCAAGAAGGGCAGCAAGCTCGACGTCGTCGTCTTCAAGGGCGGATACGGCGACGACTACGCCAAGGCGTGGGAGGCCGACTTCGGCAGGAAGCTCGGCATCACCTCCACCCACACCGGCACCCAGGAGATCACCGGCAAGCTCCAGCCGCGCTTCAACGCGGGCAATCCGCCGGACCTCGTGGACGACTCCGGCGCGCAGAAGATCAACGTCGACGTCCTGTACAAGAACGGGCAGCTGCTGGACCTCGCCGAGGTGCTGGACGCGCCCTCGGTGGACGACCCCGCGAAGAAGGTCCGCGACACCCTGATCCCCGGCACGCTCGACCCGGGCATGCAGGAGGGCAAGGTCGTCGCGCTGAACTACATCTACACGGTCTGGGGGCTGTGGTACTCCGGCAAGCTCTTCAAGGACAAGGGCTGGCAGGAGCCCAAGACCTGGGCCGACCTCCTCGCCATCTGCAAGGACGCCAAGTCCCAGGGCATCGGCGGCCTCGCCCACCAGGGCAAGTACCCGTACTACATCAACGTCGCCATCATGGACCTGATCGCCAAGAAGGGCGGCCTGGACGCCATGAAGGCGATCGACAACCTCGACCCCAGGGCGTTCGTCGGCTCCGACGCCGCGCAGGAGGCCATCGAGGCCGTCTACGAGGTGGTCGAGAAGGGTTATCTGATGCCCGGTACGAACGGTCTGACCCACACCGAGTCCCAGACCCGCTGGAACCAGTACAAGGCGGTGTTCATCACCTCCGGTTCCTGGCTGGAGAACGAGCAGCTCAAGCAGACGCCGGCCGACTTCGACATGAAGTTCCTGCCGATGCCGCTGCTGCCCGGCAGCAAGCTGCCGTTCGAGGCGATCCGGGCGGGCTCGGGCGAGCCGTTCGTCATCCCGGCCAAGGCGAAGAACCTGCCGGCCGCCCAGGAGTTCATGCGCCGCATGCTGTCCAAGGAGTGGTCGACGCTCTTCGCCAAGCAGGCGAACTCGCTGACGATCCTGAAGGACGGCGTCGATCCGGGCGTCCGCCTGCGGCCGGGTACGCAGTCCACGGTGGAGGCGTCCAAGGCGGCCGGTGACAACACCTTCCGGTACCTGTACACGGAGTGGTACAGCGAGATGGGGACGGCCATCGAGGCCGCGTCCAACGAGCTGATGGCCAAGCGGATTCAGCCGAAGGAGTGGCTGAAGAGGTGTCAGGCGGCGGTGGACAAGCAGGCCAAGGACCCCGCGTCCAAGAAGAACCACCGGGATTAGGTTCGCCTGGTCGTCGCGGGGGCGCGGGTACAGCCCCGCGCCCCTTGGGGCGCTCCGATACAGGGCAGGGAAAAGGCCATGCGCAAAGGGCAGTACCGGTTCGTCGCGGGGTTTCTCCTCGTTCCCGTGGCGCTTTACGTGATCTTCGTGATCTGGCCGTACATCCAGACGTTCGGCTATTCGCTGACCGACTGGAAGGGGCAGTCACAGACGTTCCGCTTCATTGGTCTGGACAATTACAGGAAGCTGTTCCAGGACGACGTCTTCCTGGAGGCCATCTGGCACAACATCCTCTTCCTGATCTTCATCCCGGTGATCACGATCCTGCTCGCCCTGTTCTTCGCCTTCATGCTGAACGCGGGCGGGCGCGGACGGGCCGGCGGGGTGCAGGGGGTCGCCGGGGCGAAGTTCTACAAGGTCCTCTACTTCTTTCCGCAGGTGCTGTCGCTGGCCATCCTCGCCGTGCTGTTCAACGCGGTGTACCGCAGTGACGGCGGCGGTCTGCTCAACGGCTTCCTGATCAAGCTCGGCCTGGTCGACGCCGACAACCCCGTGGAGTGGCTCAACGAGCCGAACATGGTCCTGTGGGCGCTGCTGCTGGTCGTGGTGTGGCACGGCGTCGGCTTCTACCTGGTGCTGTTCTCGGCCGCCATGCAGTCCATCCCGAGGGACATCTACGAGGCCGCCCTGATCGACGGGGCGAGCCGCAACCAGTCCTTCTTCCGCATCACCCTGCCACTGCTGTGGGACTCGGTGCAGACCGCCTGGGTCTACCTCGGCATCGTCGCCATGGACATGTTCGTACTGGTCTCCTCGATGACCCAGAACATGGGCGCCTACGGCGGCGGCCCGGACCACCACAGCGACGTGATGTCGACGGTGATGATGCGGAACTTCCTCTACTACGGCAGGAGCGGCTACGCCTGTGCCATGGGCGTGGTCATGCTGCTGCTCACGCTGGTCCTGTCCGTGGTCACGCTGCGCGCCACCCGCCGCGAGCGCATCGAGTTCTGAGCGGAGCGACGACGATGAGCGCACCCATCAAGGAGACCGCCCCCGCACCGGCCGGGCGGACGATGGCCAAGGCCCCCGCCCGGCCGGGCGACCGCCGCAGCGAGGGCGTGGTCCTGAACGTCTTCTCCCACGGGTTCCTCGCCCTGTGGGCCCTGCTGATCGTGCTGCCGCTGCTGTGGCTGGTGCTCAGCTCCTTCAAGACCGACGCCCAGATCGGCGGCTCCGCCTTCGGCTGGCCGGAGAACTGGACCCTCGACGTCTTCCGCCGGGCCTGGGACAAGGGCATCGGGGACTACTTCCTCAACACCGTGATCGTCCTGGTCTTCTCCGTGCCGCTGACCATGCTGTTCGGGTCGATGGCCGCGTACGTGCTGGCCCGGTACCGGTTCTGGGGCAACCGGCTGCTCTACTACTTCTTCGTGGCCGGCGCGATGTTCCCGGTCTTCCTGGCCCTGGTCCCGCTGTTCTTCATGGTCAAACGGCTGGACATGCTGAACACCTACCAGGGGCTGATCCTGGTCTACATCGCCTACTCGATGCCGTTCACGGTGTTCTTCATGCACGCCTTCTTCCGGACCCTGCCCACGGCGGTCTTCGAGGCGGCGGTCCTGGACGGAGCCTCGCACACCCGCACCTTCTTCCAGGTGATGCTGCCGATGGCGAAACCCGGGCTGATCAGCGTGGGGATCTTCAACACTCTCGGGCAGTGGAACCAGTTCATCCTGCCCACGGTGCTGATGCAGCCGCAGAGCGGTGACGACCCCGAGCGATACGTCCTCACCCAGGGGCTGATCCAGCTGCAACAGCAGCAGGGATACGCCTCCGACCTGCCTGTTCTCTTCGCGGGTGTGACGATCGCGATGATCCCGATGCTGGTGGTCTACCTGTCCTTCCAGCGTCAGGTGCAGGCGGGCCTGACCTCGGCCACCCTGAAGTAACCGCACCCGCCGACCGTCCGTACGCACGCCGTCCCCGGCCCCGGGGGCGGCGTGCGCGCGCGTGTACCGGGTACCCCGAAACGGTTCAACCTCTTGACGTAAGTCGCCCCGAACGGCTCAGCTTAGAGTTCACTAGTTGGACATACACGGGGCCTCGCCGAAGCGGCCCCGCGCTCAGGAGGTCGTCGTGGAGACTCCAGGGTCGCAGTCATCACTGCACCGAGCCAACCTGGAGCGGGTCGTCCGGGCCGTACGCCTGGCCGGTTCTCTCACGCAGGCGGAGATCGCGCGGACGACCGGGCTGTCCGCAGCGACGGTCTCCAACATCGTGCGGGAACTGAAGGACGGTGGAACCGTCGAGGTCACGCCCACCTCGGCGGGCGGGCGGCGCGCCCGCAGCGTCAGCCTCAGCGGGGACGCGGGCATCGTGATCGGTGTCGATTTCGGGCACACCCACCTGCGGGTCGCGGTCGGGAACCTCGCCCACCAGGTGCTGGCCGAGGAGGCCGAGCCGCTGGACGTGGACGCCTCCGCCGACCAGGGCTTCGACCGGGCCGAACAGCTGGTCAACCGGCTGATCGCGGCAACGGGGGTGGACCGGTCCAAGGTGGCCGGCGTGGGGCTCGGCGTGCCGGGTCCGATCGACGTGGAGTCGGGCACGCTCGGATCCACCGCGATCCTGCCCGGCTGGGGCGGCACCAAGCCCGCCGAAGAGCTGCGCGAACGGCTCGGCGTGCCCGTGCACGTGGACAACGACGCCAACCTCGGCGCCCTCGGCGAGCTGGTCTGGGGCAGCGGCAAGGGCGTGCGGGACCTGGCGTACATCAAGGTCGCGAGCGGTGTCGGTGCCGGTCTGGTGATCGACGGGAAGATCTACCGCGGCCCGGGCGGCACCGCCGGAGAAATCGGACATATTACACTCGATGAATCCGGCCCGGTCTGCCGCTGCGGGAACCGCGGCTGCCTGGAGACGTTCGCGGCGGCACGCTACGTGCTCCCGCTGCTCCAGCCCAGCCACGGTGCCGACCTGACGATGGAAGGCGTCGTACGGCTGGCCAGGGACGGGGATCCGGGCTGCCGTCGGGTGATCGCCGACGTCGGCCGCCACATCGGCAGTGGAGTGGCCAATCTCTGCAATCTGCTGAACCCGAGCCGGGTGGTCCTCGGCGGTGATCTCGCCGAGGCCGGTGAGCTGGTGCTCGGGCCCATCAGGGAGTCCGTCGGCCGCTACGCCATCCCCAGTGCGGCGCGCCAACTGTCCGTTCTTCCCGGGGCGCTCGGCGGCCGCGCGGAGGTGCTCGGAGCGCTCGCCCTCGCACTCAGCGAGATGGGCGATTCGACCCTTTTGGAGGGTGCGCTCTCCGTGGCGGCTCCTGCCTTCACTTAGAGAACGGATGGCACCGTTGCCATCTCGTTAAGGATTTACTTCTTGACGTCGCACGTGTGGCCGAGTTGACTTCCAGCCACCTCGGCCGCAACGACGCGGCCTCGTCAGGGAGGTTTTCGAAGTGAACGCACGTATGCGTCGTGCCGCCGTTGCCGTTGCCGCCGGAGCGATGGCCGTCTCGCTGGCCGCCTGTGGCAGCGCCAAGGAGTCGAAGGGCAACGACGACTCTTCCTCTGCGTCGGCCAAGAAGGGCGACGACATCAAGGTCGGCCTGCTCCTTCCGGAGAACAAGACCGCGCGGTACGAGAAGTTCGACAAGCCGCTGATCGAGAAGAAGATCAGTGAGCTGACGAACGGCAAGGCCAAGGTCGAGTACAACAACGCCCGCCAGGACGCGAACCTCCAGGCCCAGCAGGTGGACACCATGATCACCAACAAGGTGGACGTCCTGATCGTGGACGCGGTGGACGCCAAGGCCATCCAGAACTCCGTCCAGAAGGCCGTGGACCAGGGCATCAAGGTCGTCGCCTACGACCGCCTCGCCGAGGGCCCGATCAGCGCCTACACCTCGTTCGACAACGAGGAGGTCGGCCGGACCCAGGGCAACGCCCTGCTGAAGGCGCTGGGCGGCAAGGCCACCAAGTCCTCCAAAATCGTCATGATCAACGGCTCGGTAACCGACCCGAACGCCGCCCAGTTCAAGAAGGGCGCGCACTCCGTCCTCGATGGCAAGGTCACCATCGCCAAGGAGTTCGACACCAAGGAGTGGTCGCCGGACAACGCCAACTCCGAGATGGAGGCGGCGATCTCCGCAGTCGGCAAGAAGAACATCGTGGGCGTCTACTCCGCCAACGACGGCATGGCCGGCGGTATCATCACCGCCCTCAAGGCCGCCGGTCTGAACGTCCCGGTCACCGGCCAGGATGCCGAGCTGGCCGGTGTGCAGCGCATCGTCGCCGGTGACCAGTACATGAGCGTCTACAAGCCGTACGCCCCGGAGGCCGACGCCGCCGCCGAGATGGCCGTCGCGCTCGCCCAGGGCAAGTCGCTGGACTCCGTCGCCAAGGACAAGGTCTCCAGCGGCTCCCAGAAGGACGTGCCCTCGGTCCTGGTCCCGGTCACCTCGCTGACCAAGGACAACATCAAGGACACCGTCATCAAGGACGGCGTCTACACCGTCGCCGACATCTGCACCGGCAAGTACAAGGCCGCCTGCGACAAGCTCGGCCTCAAGTAAGCAGTCCGCAGTCCCCTCCGGCCCGCCGGCGCTCATTGCCTGAACGCCCGCGGCGGAGGTGACCGGCTGCCCCAGGCTCCTCCGGCGCCCCACGCAATCGACAGCCCCGCAAGCTCGGCGCGGGGCGCCGGACGGAAACTCCCCCCTAAACTTCTGCACAACCTCCCGCCGGGGTCAGGCTCGGGCGGCGAAGGAGATGGTTCACGTGTCCGCTACGCCCGTGCTGGCGTTGCGCGGGGTCTCCAAGCGGTTCGGTGCCGTTCAGGCGCTCACCGACGTAGAGCTTGAGGTCCACGCCGGTGAGGTGGTCGCCCTGGTCGGCGACAACGGCGCCGGAAAGTCCACGCTGGTCAAGACGATCGCCGGCGTCCACCCCATCGACGAGGGCGTCATCGAGTGGGACGGCAAGCCCGTCTCGATCAGCCGCCCGCACGACGCCCAGGCGCTGGGCATCGCGACGGTCTACCAGGACCTCGCGCTGTGCGACAACATCGACGTCGTCGGCAACCTGTTCCTCGGTCGTGAGCTGAGGAAGTGGGGCGTGCTGGACGAGGTCGAGATGGAGCGCCGCTCCCGCGAACTGCTCACCACGCTGTCGATCCGCATCCCGAGCGTCCGCATCCCGATCGCCTCGCTCTCCGGCGGTCAGCGCCAGACCGTGGCCATCGCCCGCTCCATGCTCGGCGAGCCCAAGCTGGTCATCCTGGACGAGCCGACCGCCGCCCTCGGCGTCGAGCAGACCGCCCAAGTCCTCGACCTCGTGGAGCGGCTGCGCGAGCGTGGCCACGCCGTCATCCTCATCAGCCACAACATGGCGGACGTGAAGGCCGTGGCGGACAAGGTCGCCGTCCTGCGCCTCGGCCGCAACAACGGCGTCTTCGAGGTCAAGACGACCTCGCAGGAGGAGATCATCTCCGCCATCACCGGCGCCACCGACAACGCCGTGACCCGCCGTGCGGCGCGCACGACCGGGGAGGTTTCCAAGTGAGCATCGACAAGACCTCCGCGAACGTCGGCAAGACGTCCGACGAGCCGCAGGACGCTCCGGTCGTCAACCCGGAGGCCGCGGCCTCCGCGGTCACCGCCGTCGACCCCCGCCTGCTGGTGCAGCAAGAGGGTCTGCTCGGCTATTGGCACGAGTTCAAGCGCAAGATGAAGTCCGGCGAGCTGGGCTCCCTGCCGGTCGTCGTGGGCCTCGCGCTCATCTGCGTGATCTTCCAGGTGCTGAACTCGAACTTCCTGTCCGCGCAGAACATCAACGACGTCACCGTCACGATGGTCGGCACGGGCATGATCTCGGTCGGCATCGTCTTCGTGCTGCTGCTCGGCGAGATCGACCTGTCGGTCGGCTCGGTCAGCGGTGCCGCCAGCGCCCTCATGGCCGTCCTCGCGGTCAACCAGGGCTGGCCGGAGTGGGCGGCCGTCCTCCTCGCCATCGGTGCCGGTGTCGCCATCGGCGCGCTGCACGGCTTCTTCTTCGCGGTGCTCGGCGCCCCCGCCTTCGCCGTCACGCTGGCCGGCCTGCTGTTCTGGCTCGGCTTCATGCTGAAGGTGCTGGGCGAGGACGGCACGATCAACCTCGACGGCGACGGCCTGGTCGCCAAGCTGACCACGTACTACTTCTCGGACATCGCCGCCGCGTACGGACTCGCCGTGGTCGTGGTCGCCGTGTTCTTCCTCGCCTCCTTCCTCGGCAACAAGCGCCGGGAGGCCGCGGGCGTGCCGTCCCGGCCGCTCAGCGACACCGTGCTGCGGACGGTGCTGCTGGCCGTGATCGCCTTCGCCGCGGCCTACATGTACAACCAGTACAAGGGCCTGCCGCTGGCCACGGTGATCTTCCTGGCCTTCTTGGTCGCGACCGACTTCCTGCTGCGGCGCACCGCCTACGGCCGCAAGATCTTCGCGCTCGGCGGCAGCGTCGAGGCGTCCCGGCGTGCGGGTATCAACGTCACGGCGGTGCGGATCTCCGTCTTCGCGATCTCCGGCGGTTTCGCGGCGGTCGGCGGTCTCTTCCTGGCCTCGAAGATCGCCTCGGCGAACCAGAGCGCCGGCACGGGTGACCTGCTGATGAACGCGATCGCCGCGGCGGTCATCGGCGGTACGTCGCTGTTCGGCGGGCGCGGCCGCACGTGGAACGCGCTGCTGGGTGTGCTGGTGATCGTGTCCATCCAGTACGGGCTGCAGCTGCAGTCCATCGCGGAGCCGGTGAAGTACATGATCACCGCGGCGGTTCTGCTCACCACGGTCGTGATCGACTCGATCACCCGCAAGACGCAGAAGACCGCTGGTCGCGCCTGAGTGGGACAACCAGAGCGAAAGCGGGACTGCCCCGGTGCCTTCCAGGCGCTGGGGCAGTCCCGTTCCGTATCGGCGGGCGCCGGTTCGGGCGACTGTGCCGCACCCTCCCGTCTGGTACGGCCCCATCTCCCGTGACGGCGAACGGAACTGTCAGTGAGTCAGGTCCGGTGTGGTAATCCACCTGCTTCGTGATCGGGTGCGGGACGTCTGTCGGCCCGCAATGAACAGGGAGGAATGTATGAAGGCAAATTCTGGCAGCCGCAGGGTCTGCCGTGCTCATGGTGACCACGTTCTTGACGGCGCCCGCGCTGGCGGACTCCGAGGCCGGTCCTCCCGCCGTGGCCGCCTGGCAGGCGCCGGTCACGCCGCAAGCCACTGACCGTGTCCTGTACGATGTCGACTTTTTCGTCGGCGAGCGGGTGGGCGCGAAAGACGTACGGAAGTTGAAGCTCAAGCCCAAGAAGGCATGGGACGAGCTGCACCGCTGCTTCAACTGCAGCTTCCCGGTGGACGGCGCACCGAAGAAGTTCCCCAAGGAGAACCAGTACATCAAGCTCAAGGCCTGTGGCATCGGCCACCTCGGGTGCAAGAACGCCCCGGTCCGTTACCACAAGAGCAACAGCTACAAGTACACCTGGTTCTTCCTCGCGCAGAAGGGGCACTTCGACGGCAAGGACTCGATGGTCCGGTTCCGCTTCTACAATGACAAGCAAGGATTCCTGCGTCTGAAGGTATACGCGACCGTCACCCACCCCACTATCCCGGATGCGATCAACAGGGAGTTCGCCACCAATAAGTGGCGGGCCTTCGCCCACATCCTGGGCATGCACCTGGAATAGGAGGGCCGCCGCGGGGCCGGACCTCACCGGCTCCGCGGCCGACAGGCGGCTTTCCGTGGTGAGTGCGGCCAGTCACACGGCTGACCGGGCGTGAGGAGTCCACCAGTCATGGGATTCTCCTGGTTGTCGAGTGGGGGGCCCGCATCGCCCGATCGGGTGCGGCCCGCTCGTCGACCTGGAGCACTGCGCGCCACGCCGGAAGATTAGACTCGTCCAAGCCCGGCGAAAGCTCGATCAGCTCTATTGCAAGGAGGCACGGGTGCCGCTGCTGACCCGCATCACGGGACCGCGCGATCTGGACCGGCTCAGCCTGGACGAGCTGAACCAGCTGGCGGAGGAGATCCGGACCTTCCTCGTCCAGGAGGTCTCCAAGACCGGCGGGCACCTGGGCCCCAACCTCGGTGTGGTGGAGCTGACCATCGCCCTGCACCGGGTCTTCGAGTCCCCGAAGGACAAGGTGCTGTGGGACACCGGCCACCAGTCCTACGTGCACAAGCTGCTCACCGGCCGGCAGGACTTCTCGCGGCTGAAGATGAAGGGCGGCCTGTCGGGCTACCCCTCGCAGTCCGAGTCCGAGCACGACGTCATCGAGAACAGCCACGCCTCCACCGTGCTCGGCTGGGCCGACGGCATCGCCAAGGCCAACCAGCTGCGCAAACAGGACAGCCACGTGGTCGCGGTCATCGGTGACGGCGCCCTGACCGGCGGGATGGCCTGGGAGGCGCTCAACAACATCGCCGAGGCCAAGGACCGGCCGCTGGTCATCGTCGTCAACGACAACGAGCGCTCCTACGCCCCGACCATCGGCGGGCTCGCCAACCACCTGGCGACGCTGCGCACCACGGACGGCTACGAGCGCTTCCTCGCCCGGACGAAGGACATCCTCGACCGCACCCCGGTCGTCGGAAAGCCGCTGTACGAGACGCTGCACGGCGCCAAGAAGGGGCTGAAGGACTTCATCGCCCCGCAGGGCATGTTCGAGGACCTGGGGCTGAAGTACGTCGGCCCGATCGACGGGCACGACATCGAGGCGCTGGAGTCGGCGCTGGCCCGGGCCAAGCGGTTCGGCGGGCCCGTCATCGTGCACTGCCTGACCGAGAAGGGCCGCGGCTACCAGCCCGCCCTCCAGGACGAGGCCGACCGCTTCCACGCCGTCGGCAAGATCCACCCGGACACCGGGCTGCCGATCGCCTCCTCCGGCGCCGACTGGACCTCCGTCTTCGGCGAGGAGATGGTCAGGCTCGGCGAGGAGCGCGAGGACATCGTCGCGATCACCGCGGCCATGCTCCAGCCCGTGGGCCTCGACAAGTTCGCCAAGCGGTTCCCCGAGCGGGTGTACGACGTCGGGATCGCCGAGCAGCACGGCGCCGTCTCCGCGGCGGGCCTCGCCCACGGCGGGCTGCACCCCGTCTTCGCCGTGTACGCCACCTTCCTCAACCGCGCCTTCGACCAGGTCCTCATGGACGTGGCCCTGCACAGGTGCGGGGTGACCTTCGTCCTGGACCGGGCCGGCGTCACCGGCACCGACGGCGCCTCCCACAACGGCATGTGGGACATGTCGATCCTCCAGGTGGTGCCGGGGCTGCGGCTCGCCGCGCCGCGCGACGCCGACCAGGTGCGGGCCCAGCTGCGCGAGGCCGTCGCCGTCGAGGACGCGCCGACCGTGGTCCGCTTCTCCAAGGGCGCCGTCGGCCCCGCCGTACCCGCCGTGGGCCGGGTCGGGGGCATGGACGTGCTCCGGGAGCCGGGCACCGACCGGCCGGACGTGCTGCTGGTCTCCGTGGGCGCGCTCGCCCCGATGTGCCTGGAGATCGCCGAGCTGCTGGACCGGCAGGGCATCTCCACCACCGTCGTCGACCCCCGCTGGGTCAAGCCCGTCGACGAGGCCATGGCCCCGCTCGCCGAGCGGCACCGGGTCGTCGTCACCGTCGAGGACAACAGCCGCGTCGGCGGTGTCGGCTCCGCGATCGCCCAGGCCCTCAGGGACGCGGGGGTGGACGTGCCGCTGCGCGACTTCGGCATCCCGCCGCGCTTCCTCGACCACGCCTCCCGCGCCGAGGTGCTCGCCGAGATCGGGCTGACCGCGCCGGACATCGCCCGCCAGGTCACCGGGCTGGTCGCACGGATCGACGGCCGGTTCGACCGGGCCGCCGGCGCGGTGGACTCCGTGGAGCCCGCGCGCGACTAGAACGCGACCGGAAAACGCCCCCACGGGCCGGTTACGCCGCTCCTCCCGGTGGCGGAACCGGCCCGTTTGCGTGAACCTGCCTGTGCCGGGGAATACGCTCCCCGACCCTCTCGATCATGTTGAGCCATATCGAGGCCTCACAAGGCGTGGGAGGCAGGAACGTGAGCAACGCGCTGTTCCGCACGAAGAACGTCGAGCAGTCCATCCTGGACACCGAGGAACCCGAGCATTCGCTCAAGAAGTCGCTGACCGCCCTGGACCTCACCGTCTTCGGCGTCGGCGTGATCATCGGTACCGGCATCTTCGTCCTCACCGGCACGGCCGCCAAGAACACCGCGGGTCCCGCCGTCGCCCTGTCCTTCGTCGTGGCCGGTGTCGTCTGCGCGCTCGCCGCCCTCTGCTACGCCGAATTCGCCTCCACGCTCCCCGTGGCGGGCTCCGCCTACACCTTCTCCTACGCCTCGCTCGGCGAACTCCCCGCCTGGATCATCGGCTGGGACCTGGTCCTGGAACTGGCGCTGGGCACGGCGGTGGTCGCGGTCGGCTGGTCCGGCTACATCCACTCGCTGCTCGACAACGCGGGCTGGCACCTGCCCGAGGCGCTCTCCGGCCGGGACGGCGCCCACGGCTTCGGGTTCGACATCCTCGCCGCGGCCCTCGTGCTGCTGCTCACCGCGATCCTCGTCGTGGGCATGAAGCTCTCCGCGCGGGTCACCTCCGTGGTCGTCGCGATCAAGGTGGCCGTGGTCCTCGTCGTGATCATCGCCGGTGCCTTCTTCATCCACGGCGGCAACTACGACCCGTTCATCCCGAAGGCGCAGTCGGCGGAGGCCGGCGGCAACCTCAAGGCGCCCCTGATCCAGCTGATGTTCGGCTGGGCGCCCTCGAACTTCGGCGTCATGGGCATCTTCACCGCGGCGTCCGTGGTGTTCTTCGCGTTCATCGGCTTCGACGTCGTCGCCACCGCCGCCGAGGAGACCCGGCACCCGCAGCGTGACGTGCCGCGCGGCATCCTGGGCTCCCTGATCATCTGCACCGCCCTGTACGTCGCCGTGGCGATCGTCGTGACCGGCATGCAGAAGTACACCGCGCTGTCCGTGGACGCGCCGCTCGCCGACGCGTTCAAGACCACGGGGCACCCCTGGTTCGCGGGCCTGATCAGCTTCGGCGCGGCCGTCGGCCTGACCACCGTCTGCATGATCCTGCTGCTCGGCCAGTCCCGGGTCTTCTTCGCCATGAGCCGCGACGGGCTGCTGCCCCGGTTCTTCTCGCACACCCACCCGAAGTTCCGCACCCCCTACCGGTCGACCATCCTGCTCGGTGTGGTCATCGCGATCGTGGCCGGCTTCACCAGCCTGAGCGAACTGGCCGAGCTGGTGAACATCGGCACGCTCTTCGCGTTCGTCGTCGTCGCGATCAGCGTGATCATCCTGCGCAGGACCCGCCCCGACCTGCCCCGCTCCTTCCGTACCCCCTGGGTCCCGGTCGTCCCGATCGTCTCCGTGTGCGCCACGCTGTGGCTGATGCTCAACCTGCCCGCCGAGACCTGGATCCGGTTCGCCGTCTGGATGGTCATCGGCTTCTTCGTCTACTTCTTCTACGGCCGCTCGCACAGCCGCCTCGCCCGGCGCCAGGAGACCACGGCCGGCGGGGTCCCGCACGAGCCGCGCGAGAAGGGGGTGTAGCGCGCCGCGCGGAAAGGGGGAGTGTCCGAGCCGTCAGGGGCAGTGGCCGAGCCCTGTGAGAACGGGTGCGGTAGCCGAGCCGTGCGAGGACGGCGAGCAGCCCCCGGACTTCCGCTCCCGCCCCGTATGTCCCGCTTCGGCCGGGCCCGCGGGGCCGGATAGCGTGCGGACCATGCTCGCCGCCCCGCTCGCCCCCGCACGGACCACGGCCACCCGGACGGCGTACTGGGTGCGGGTGCTGCCCCTCCTGGCCGCCCTGGCCTGCCTCACCCGGATCCCCTCCTTCGCCCGGCCGCTGTGGAACCCCGACGAGGGCTTCCTCGCCGTCCAGGCCCGGCTGCTCGCCCAGGGCGGACAGCTGTACGAGACGGTCGTGGACCGCAAGCCGCCGCTGCTGCCCTGGCTGTACCAGGCCGCGTTCGCGCTCTGCGGCTCCGGCTCCCTGACCCCGCTCAGGGTCCTCGCCGTCCTCGCCCAGCTGCTCACCGCCGTCCTGCTGGCCTCCCTGGCCCGCCGCCGCTGGGGCGACCGCGCCGGCCGCACCGCCGGGGTGCTGTACCTGCTGGTCTCGGTCGGGCTCAACCCGGAGGACGCGCAGGCCGCCACCTTCGAGGTGTTCATGCTGCCCTGGACGGCCGCCGCCCTGTGGTGCGCCGACCGGGGGCGCTGGGGCGCGGCCGGGGCCGCCGTCGCCGCCGCGTTCCTGACCAAGCAGACCGGCGGCGCGGTCCTGCTGCCGGTGGCCTGGCTGCTGCACCAGCGGGGCGGCACCCGCGCGGGCCTGCCGCGGCTCGCGGCCGGATGCGCCGTCCCGGTGCTCGGCGCGGCCCTGGCGACGGATCCGGCCGGCTTCCTGTTCTGGACGGTGACCGGTTCCGCCGCCTACGCCTCCGTCACCGGCTCCGAACTCCACGTCCTGGCCCGTGCGCTGACCAACACCGTGATCCTGGCGGTCGCGTCGGCGGGGCTGCTCCCGCCGGTCGTAGGCGCCCTGCGCACCACCCGCACCGCGGCGGCCGAGCTGTGGCTGTGGCTGGCCGCCTCTGCGCTCGCGGTGGCCGCCGGCTGCCACTTCTTCGGCCACTACTACCTGCAGCTCACCCCGCCGCTCGCCCTGCTCGCCACCGCCGCGCTGCACGTCCTGCCCGGGGAGCGGCACCCGGCCGCCGTCCTCACCTCGGCCGGCGCCTGCGCCCTCTTCCTCGGCTGGGGTCTTCTCGCCCCGCGCCCCGAACTCGCGCACGCCGAACGGCTGGCGGCGGCCCTCGCGCAGCGCACGGCACCCGCCGACCGGGTCCTCGTCTGGGGCATACACCCGGAGACGTACTGGCTGGCCGGCCGCACCCCCGCCACCCGCTACCTCACCGCGGGCCTGCTCACCAACTACAGCGGCGGCCGGGACGGCCCCCGGGTCGGCGAGGAGTACGCCGTCGCCGGCGCCTGGCCGGTCTTCCGCGGGGAGATGGCCGCGCACGCCCCCGCCCTGATCGTCGACGACTCCCGGGGCAAGCCGTACACCCCCGGCCGCCTGCCCACGCTGCGCCGGCTGCTGGCCGCCGGCTACGAGGAGGTGGGCCGGGTCGACGGCGCGGTGCTGTACGCCCGGGTGCCGGCCGGACAGCGGGCCCGGCTCAGCCCAGGACCGTACGCGGCCCCGCCACCTCGGCCCCCAGCTCCGTCACCCGGCGGCGCAGCTCCCGGTCGGCGGTGACCACCAGGCGGGCCCGGCCGGGGCTGCGGGCGGCCAGCTCCACGATCCGGTCGTCCCCGCTGCCCGGCGCCGACTCCACCCGGACGCCGGGCACGGACGCCACGCCCCGGGCCGCGCCCTCGACCACCAGCACGATCTCCACCGGTCCGGCGTGCCCGGGCAGACCCTCGCTCGCCAGCCGGTCCCGCAGCCGCTCGGCCGCGCCCCGGCGGTCCCGCCACCAGCCGTCGGGCCGGGACCCGACGACGTTCGCGCCGTCCACGACGACGAGCAGCGGGGCGGGGGAGAGCGGGGCGTCCAGGGGGTCCGTCATACGGCAAGGTTCCCACGGCCCGGGGGCGGGGCCCGGGCCCAGGGGCCACCGCCGGGCGGCTTAAAGTGAACCGGTGAACGGCGACTGGCTCCTTCGCGGCCGAGACGGCCGGCTCAGTGTCTACCAGCTGTCGGGCGACGCCGTCCTGTGCCGGGCGGAGCGCGGCCCCGGCGGCCCCTGGTCCGCCCCCCGCAGGGTGGGCGGCGAGCAGCGGCTCCACTCCGTCCTGGCCGTCGGCCAGGGCGCCGACGGCTACGCCCATCTGGTCTCCTGGCGGCCCACCGTCAAGGGCGAGTCCGGACTGGTGCACTCCACGCACTTCCGCCCGCACCTGGCGGCCCTGGACTGGAACCCGGTCGGCCACCCGGACAAGAGGGGCGACCGGACCGGCACGCCCGCCGTCGCGGTGGACGCGCAGGGCCGCGCCCACGTCTTCGTCCGCAACAAGGGCGGCGGGGTGAGCATGCTCGCCCAGAAGGAGAAGGGCGGCTGGGACCCCTGGCGGGACCTCGAGGGCAAGGAGGTCCAGGACCAACTCACCGCCGTGACCGGGGAGTCCGGCCGGGTCGAGCTGTACGCGGCCGTCCCGCAGGGCCTGCTGTACTGGCGTCAGGAGCAGCCCGGCGCCCAGCCCGTCCTCCAGGAGACGCTCCAGGCCCCGGTCCGCCCGGGCACCCTGCGCGCGCTGGCCACCTCCCCGGACCGTACGACCGTCTTCTACACCGACACCTCCGGCGGCCTGTGCGCCTGGCGCCCGGGCGGCAAGCCGGTCACCCTGCTGCCCGCGGCCGGTTCGGGCCCGGTGTCGGCCGTCCGCTGCGAACTGGACGGCCACGACTGCACCCTGCTGGTCCAGCGGTCGGCGAGCCGCCGGGTCGCCTTCGCCGCGTACCCGACCGAACGGGAGTCGGCGGGCGCCTGGTGGACCGAGTCGGGCCCCGAACTCCCCCTGGACGCGCTGGTGTCGCTGACGACGGACGCGGACGGCCGGGTGGTGGCGGCAACGTTGTCCCCGTCGACCGGACGGCTCCTGCTGGCCCGGCGCAAGGACGAGCCGGGGCTGGCGCTGGAGGCGTGGCGCGAGGCCTGACCCCGCACGCGGAAGGGCCCCCGCCGGTGGCGGGGGCCCTTCTCGGTGTCACCGGGTGTTACGCGGGCACGCTCGCCACGCCCGGAGCCAGGAACTTCTTGCCGTTCACACGCTCCGAGACGCCCTCACGGTCCAGGTACGGGGTGATGCCGCCCAGGTGGAAGGGCCAGCCGGCGCCCGTGATCAGGCACAGGTCGATGTCCTGGGCCTCGGCGACGACGCCCTCGTCGAGCATGAGCCCGATCTCCTGCGCCACCGCGTCGAGGACACGGTCGCGGACCTGCTCCTCGGTCAGCACGGCATCGCCCTGCTTGAGCAGCGCGGCGACCTCCGGGTCCAGCTCCGGCTTGCCGCTGTCGTAGACGTAGAAGCCGCGCTTGCCCGCCTCCACGACCGCCTTGAGGTTCGGGGAGACCTTGAAGCGGTCCGGGAACGCGCCGTGCAGCGTCTCGGAGACGTGCAGGCCGATCGCCGGGCCGACCAGCTCCAGCAGCACCAGCGGGGACATCGGCAGACCGAGCGGCTCGATCGCCTTCTCGGCGACCTCGACCGGGGTGCCCTCGTCGATGACGTTCTGGATCTCGCCCATGAAGCGGGTCAGGATGCGGTTCACGACGAACGCCGGGGCGTCCTTGGTGAGGACCGCGGTCTTCTTCAGCTTCCTGGCGACGGCGAACGCGGTCGCGAGGGACGCGTCGTCGGTCTTCTCGCCGCGGACGATCTCCAGCAGCGGGAGGACGGCCACCGGGTTGAAGAAGTGGAAGCCGACGACCCGCTCGGGGTGCTTCAGCTTCGACGCCATCTCCGACACCGACAGCGAGGAGGTGTTGGTGGCGAGGATCGCGTGCGCCGGGGCGACCGCCTCGACCTCCGCGAACACCTGCTGCTTGACGCCGATCTCCTCGAACACCGCCTCGATGACGAAGTCGGCGTCCGCGAAGCCCTCGGCCTTGTCCAGGACACCGGTCACCAGCGCCTTCAGGCGGTTGGCCTTGTCCTGGTTGATCCGGCCCTTGCCGAGCAGCTTGTCGATCTCGGCGTGGACGTAGCCCACACCCTTGTCGACGCGCTCCTGGTCGATGTCGGTCAGCACGACCGGCACCTCGAGGCGGCGCAGGAAGAGCAGTGCCAGCTGGGAGGCCATCAGGCCGGCGCCGACGACACCGACCTTGGTGACCGGGCGGGCCAGGTTCTTGTCCGGGGCGCCGGCGGGACGCTTGCCGCGCTTCTGGACGAGGTTGAAGGCGTAGATGCCGGCACGCAGCTCGCCGCCCATGATCAGGTCGGCGAGGGCCTGGTCCTCGGCGTCGAAGCCCTGCTGGAGGTCCTCGTTCCGGGCGGCGTCGATGATGTCCAGGGCGCGGTAGGCGGCCGGAGCGGCGCCGTGCACCTTGCCGTCCGCGATGAAGCGGCCCCTGGCGACGGCCTGGTCCCAGGCCTCGCCGCGGTCGATCACGGGACGCTCGACCGTGACGTCGCCCTTGAGCACCTGGGCGGTCCACAGCAGCGACTGCTCCAGGAAGTCGGCGCCCTCGAAGAGCGCGTCCGCGATCCCGAGCTCGAAGACCTGCCGGCCCTTGAGCTGCTTGTTCTGGTTCAGGCTGTTCTCGATGATGACCGAGACGGCCTTGTCGGCGCCGATCAGGTTCGGCAGCAGGGTGCAGCCGCCCCAGCCGGGGACCAGACCGAGGAAGACCTCGGGCAGCGAGAACGCCGGGATCGCCTTGGAGACGGTCCGGTAGGTGCAGTGCAGGCCGACCTCGACACCGCCGCCCATCGCCGCGCCGTTGTAGTACGCGAAGGTCGGCACGGCCAGCTTCGCCAGGCGCTTGAAGACCTCGTGGCCGCCCTTGCCGATGGCGAGCGCGTGCTCGTGCTCCTTCAGCAGCTCGACGCCCTTGAGGTCGGCGCCGACGGCGAAGATGAACGGCTTGCCGGTGATGCCGACGCCGACGATGTCGCCGTCCGCGGCCTCCTTCTCGACCTGGTCGATGGCGGTGTTCAGGTTCGCCAGCGACGCCGGGCCGAAGGTGGTCGGCTTGGTGTGGTCCAGGCCGTTGTCCAGCGTGATCAGCGCGAAGCGGCCGGCGCCGGACGGGAGGTCGAGGTGGCGTACGTGCGCGGACGTCACGACCTCGTCGGGGAACAGGTCCGAGGCCTGCTTCAGAAGCTCGGCGGTGGTGCTCACTTGTCCCCCTCGAAGTGCGGGTTCTCCCAGATGACCGTCGCGCCCATGCCGAAGCCGACGCACATGGTGGTCAGGCCGTAGCGGACGTGCGGCTGTTCCTCGAACTGGCGGGCCAGCTGCGTCATCAGACGGACGCCGGAGGAGGCCAGCGGGTGGCCGAAGGCGATGGCGCCGCCGTACTGGTTGACGCGCTCGTCGTCGTCCGCGATGCCGTAGTGGTCGAGGAAGGCCAGCACCTGGACGGCGAAGGCCTCGTTGATCTCGAACAGGCCGATGTCGGAGATGGACAGGCCCGCCTTGGCGAGGGCCTTCTCCGTGGCCGGGATCGGGCCGTAGCCCATGACCTCCGGCTCGACGCCCGCGAAGGCGTAGGAGACGAGGCGCATCCTGACCGGCAGGTCGTTCTCGCGGGCGAAGTCCTCGGAGGCGATGATCGAGGCGGTCGCACCGTCGTTCAGACCGGCCGCGTTGCCGGCGGTGACCCGGCCGTGGACGCGGAACGGCGTCTTCAGGCTCTGGAGGTTCTCCAGGGTCGTGCCCGGGCGCATCGGCTCGTCGGCGGTGACCAGGCCCCAGCCCGTCTCGCCGGCCTCCGCGTTGGTGCGGCGCACCGAGATCGGCACCAGGTCCTGCTGGATCTTGCCGTTGGCGTACGCCTTGGCGGCCTTCTCCTGCGAGCGCACCGCGTACTCGTCCGCGCGCAGCTTGGTGATCTGCGGGTAGCGGTCGTGCAGGTTCTCCGCGGTCATGCCCATGAACAGGGCCGACTCGTCCACCAGCTTCTCGCTCACGAACCGCGGGTTCGGGTCGACGCCCTCGCCCATCGGGTGGCGGCCCATGTGCTCGACACCACCGGCGATGACGGCGTCGTAGGCACCGAAGGCGATCGAACCGGCGGTGGTCGTCACGGCGGTCAGGGCGCCGGCGCACATGCGGTCGATCGAGTAGCCGGGCACGGACTGCGGCAGACCGGCGAGGATGCCGGCCGTGCGGCCGAGGGTCAGGCCCTGGTCACCGATCTGCGTGGTCGCGGCGATGGCGACCTCGTCGATCTTCTTGGGGTCCAGACCGGGGTTGCGGCGCAGCAGCTCCCGGATCGCCTTCACGACAAGGTCGTCGGCGCGGGTCTCGTGGTAGATGCCCTTCGGGCCCGCCTTGCCGAACGGGGTGCGGACGCCGTCGACGAAGACGACGTCCCTGACGGTACGAGGCACGATGGCTCTCCTCCAGATGCGGGATGGCACTGCTGCGTTGCGCTGAGCGCGCGCTCAGAACCCATGCTACTTATGAGTAACGTAGCTGCACAGTCCTGCCGGGGGGAGCGGTGAAGGTCACACCGCCGGGGGAGCCGTCGAACCCCTCGGCGTCAGGACCGGAGTGGGCACGGGATGCGAGCCCGGCCCCTCCCCGGTGATCACACCGAACAGGGTACGAGCCACCTGGGCCCCGAACCCGTGCACGTCATGGCTCATCGCCGACAGCGTCGGATGGGTCAGCCGGCACAGCTGTGAGTCGTCCCAGGCCAGCAGCGACACGTCCGCCGGCACCCGCAGCCCCATCTCCGCCGCCACCGACAGCCCGGCCACCGCCATGATGTCGTTGTCGTACACGATCGCCGTCGGCCGGTCGGACGGCGCGGCCGTGAGCAGGGACCGCGTCGCCCGCGCACCCGCGTCCCCCGAGAAGTCGGTCGAGACCTGCCACGCCCGGGTCAGCGCCAGCGCCCCCGCGGCCTCGTCGAACGCGGCACTGCGGATACCGGTGTGCCCCAGGGCCGCCGCCCCGCCGACCCGCGCGATGCGCCGGTGCCCCAGCGCCGCGAGGTACCGCACCGCCTCGGTGACGGCCGTGGCGTCGTCCGTCCACACCGAGGTGAGCCCCCCGGTCAGCGAGGGGTGGCCGACGGCGACCACCGGCAGCCCGAGCTGCCGGGCGGCCGGCACCCGGGGGTCGTCGGCGCGCAGGTCGACCAGGATCGAGCCGCCGACGTGCCGGCCCCGCCACCACGCGTCCAGCAGCCCGGCCTCCTCCTCCGGGCTGCGCACCAGCCGGAGCAGCAGCGAGCAGGAGTGCTCGCTCAGCACGCTCTCCACGCCCGAGACGAACTCCATGTAGAACGGCTCGAGGCCCAGCATCCGGGCCGGCCGGCAGACCGCCAGGCCCACCACGTCCACCCGCGCCCCGGCCAGCGACCGCGCGGTGTGGCTCGGGGCCCAGCCCAGGTCCCGGGCCGCCGCGAAGATCCGGTCGCGGGTGGCCTGCGACAGTCCCGGCTTGTGGTTGAAGGCCAGGGACACGGCTCCCTTGGACACACCGGCGCGGGCGGCGACGTCCTTGATGGTGACGCGGGGAGTCGGGGTCGAGGACATCAGAAGGGCTCCATGCAGGACAGCGCGGACCGCGCGGCGGACGGATCGGGAGTCTGCCAGCCGCGCACGCGGAACGTGACGCGTTCGCCGGGCAGCAGGGTGACCAGCCCCCGGTCGGTCCGCGCGGCCGGGTCCAGCCGGTCGGCCTGGAGCAGCAGGTCCCGCACCAGCGTACGGGCCGTCACGGTCACCGACCCCGGAGCCACCTCCACGGCGAACTCGGGTCGCGGGTAGGGGATTTCCCGGTCCGGTTCCGGGAAGTACAGGGCGCGCAGCCCGTCCGCGTCCGCGACCAGGAACTCCTCGGCGCCCGCCGGCTCCAGCCCGGGGGGAACCGGCACCTCGCCCACGGCACGCCGCTCCGCCTCGAACCGCACCCGCGCCTCCCCGGTCACGGCTCCCCCGACGGACATCCGCCGCAGCACCACCGTGCCCGCCCACGCCTCCGTCGCCTGGTTGACGGCCGCCAGCACCAGCCCCGACTGCCGCGCCCGAACCGTCAGCAGCCGGTCCGCGTACAGTCGTTTCAGCTCGTGGTACAGCGGCTTCTCCCGCCCGTCCCCGTCGATCGCCGCCCACGAGGTCACCGGCCAGCAGTCGTTGAGCTGCCAGACGACGGTGCCCGCGCACACCGGCCAGTGCGAGCGCCAGTGCTCGATCCCGGCGGCCACCGCACGCGCCTGGTTGACCTGGGTGAGGTAGTGCCAGCGGTCGAAGTCCCGCACCGGGGCGGCGAAACGGCGGGCGAGGCCGCGCTCCAGCTTGCCGTTGCCGTCGTCCGCCTTCTGGTGGTGCAGCATGCCGGGGGAGTCCGGGGCCAGGTCCTCCCCGGGCAGTGCCCGCCGCAGGGTGGCGTACGCGGGCGGTGCCTGCCAGCCGAACTCGGCCACGAACCGCGGCACGCTGTCGCGGTAGGCCGTGTAGTCCTCGCGGTTCCACACCTCCCACGAGTGATGGGTGCCGTGCGCCGGGTCGTTGGGGTGGTGGTCCCAGGAACCGGACCACGGGCTGCCCGCCGTGTACGGCCGCGTGGGGTCCAGCTCGGCCACCACCCGTGGCAGCAGGCCCAGGTAGTACCCCTCGCCCCAGGAGGCCCCGGCCAGCCGTCGCTCCCAGTCCCAGTCCCGGAACCCCCACAGGTTCTCGTTGTTGCCGTTCCACAGCACCAGTGAGGGGTGCGGCATCAGCCGTACGACGTTCTCCCGGGCCTCGGCCTCCACCTCGGAGCGCAGCGGCTGCTCCTCCGGGTAGGCCGCGCACGCGAACGGGAAGTCCTGCCAGACCAGC
Organism: Streptomyces sp. NPDC107654; assembly: GCF_055639035.1. Taxonomy (NCBI): domain Bacteria; kingdom Bacillati; phylum Actinomycetota; class Actinomycetes; order Kitasatosporales; family Streptomycetaceae; genus Streptomyces; species Streptomyces sp. NPDC107654. The sequence continues at coordinate 10,867 of NZ_JBVKBI010000008.1, read as the reverse complement.
AGGCCCAGTTCGTCGCAGGCGTCGTAGAAGTCCTCGCTCTCGTAGATCCCGCCGCCCCAGACGCGGACGAGGTCCACGCCCGCCTCGGCGGCCTGCGTGAGCCGGTGCCGGTAGCGCTCGCGGGTGATCCGGGAGGGGAAGACGTCGTCCGGGATCCAGTTGACGCCCCGGGCGAACAGCCGCTCCCCGTTGACGGCCAGGGCGAACCCGGTGCCGTGCGCGTCCGGCCGGCGGTCCAGCTCCACGGTCCTGAAGCCGACCCGGCGCCGCCACACGTCCAGCGGCACGTCCTCGTGCAGCAGGGTCAACTCGACGTCGTACAGCGGCTGTTCGCCGTAGCCGCGCGGCCACCACAGGCGGGCGTCCGGCACTCGCAGCCGTACCGTCCCGGCGGAGCCCGCGAGGCCGGCCCGGGCCACCCGGCCGTCCGCCCGGGCCTCGACGGCGAGCCGCGCCTCCCCCCGGGTCCGCTCGACCTCGACGCGCAGCTCCACGACGCCGTCCCCCTCCTCGACGGTGACGAGCGGGCGCACCCGGCTGATCCGCGCCGTGGACCAGTGCTCCAGCCGCACCGGACGCCAGATTCCGGCCGTCACCAGCGTCGGACCCCAGTCCCAGCCGAAGGAGCAGGCCATCTTGCGCAGGTACGGGTAGGGCTCGGCGTAGGCGGCGGGCCGCTCGCCCAGCCGGTCCCGCACCGCCTCGGCCTCGGTGTAGGCGGAGGCGAACCGCACGGCCAGCGGGCCGTCCAGGCCGGTCACGGGGAAGCGGTGGGAGCGGTGCATGTTCCGCGTCCGGCCGAGCCGCCGGCCGTCCACGGTGATCTCGGCGGCGGTGTCGAGCCCGTCGAAGACCAGGTCGGTCCGCTCGTGCCCGGAGCCGGTCCGCAGCCGCGTCGCGTATGTCCACGCCCGCCGGCCCACCCACGCCACCTCGTGCTCGTGCGCGCCGAGGTACGGGTCCGGGATCACCCCGGCCGCGAGCAGATCGGTGTGCACGCACCCCGGCACCCGGGCCGGCAGGTCCGCCCCGTCGTACCGCAGGGTCCAGCCGTCGGTGAGCGGTGTGACCTCCAGCATGCGCACTCCCTAAACCGGTCGATGCCTGTCCTGGACGTGCTTTTCCCATCCTTGGCGGGATTGGGACTTTACCGGTTGAGAAAGCGCTGTCAGAGTGCCGAACCAGCCAACCGCGCACGTGCTCGTCCGTCACTTCCCGAACGGAGCTGATGCACATGAACCGCCGTACGACCCTTGCCACGGCCGTGGGGGCCGCCGCGCTGCTGCTCGCGGGCTGCACCGGAACCGGAGGCGCCACGAAGGGCGAGGACGCCGAGGCGCCCACCGACCCGGCCCGGGTGAGCGGGACCATCACGGTCCTCACCCAGCGCACCGACCTCGTGCAGGACGGCACGATGGACCGGTACGCGGCCGCGTTCAACCGGACGTACCCCAGGGTGAAGGTGAAGTTCCAGGCCCTCACCGACTACGAGTCCGAGGTCAAGATCCGGATGAACACCGAGAAATACGGTGACGTCCTGATGATCCCCGGAGTCGTCAAGAAGAGCGACTACCCGCGGTTCTTCGCCTCCCTCGGCACCCGGGCCGAGCGTGCGGAGAAGTACCGGTTCACCGACTTCACCACCGTCGACGGCAAGGTGTACGGCCAGAGCCCCATCGGCGTCGTCCCCGGCTTCGTCTACAACAAGCGCGTCTGGAAGCGGGCCGGGGTCACCCGGTGGCCCACCACCCCCGCCGAGTTCCTCGCCGACCTGAAGGCCGTCAAGCGGAAGACCGGCGCGATCCCGTACTACACCAACTTCGCCGCCGGCTGGACCCTGGCCTCCTGGACCTTCGTCAACGGCTCCGTGCACTGCGACACCGGGGCCACCACGAAGCTCGCCGGGGGCGACCCGTGGGCCGACGGCGCCGACCTGCGCGTCGGCGACACCCTCCTCTACGACATCGTCCACCAGGGGCTGGCCGAGAAGGACCCGACGACCACCAACTGGGAGGCCTCCAAGGGGCGGCTGGCGAAGGGCGAGATCGCCACGGAGTGGCTCGGCACCTGGGCGGTCATCCAGTTCCGGGACGCGGCGAAGAAGGCCGGCCGCAACCCCGACGACATCGGCTTCATGCCCTTCCCCGCCCAGGTGGGCGGAGAGTTCTGCGCGGTGGCCGGCCCCGACTACCACCAGGCCGTCAACATCCACTCCCCGCACAAGGAGGCGGCCCGCGCCTGGATCGACTGGTTCACCGACACGTCCGGCTACGACAGGGACAACCTGGCGGTCTCCCCGCTCAAGGACGCGCCCCTGCCGAGCGTCCTCAAGCCGTACGAGGACGCGGGCGTGAAGCTCATCGAGCTGGACGACACCGCCGGCGCGCGGGTCAAGCGGATCGACTCCGAGTCCGAGGTCGGCATCAACGCCCCCGACTACCGCCGGAAGCTCGTCGACCTCGCCCGCGGCGCCCGAGGCGGCAGCCTCGACGGCTTCCTGGACGACCTCGGGAGGAAGTGGACCGGGGCGGCGAAGCGGGTGGGGTCCTGATGCGGCGGCGCGCGCTCACCCCCTGGCTGTTCCTGATCGCCCCGCTCGCCCTGCTGGTCACCTTCACCTACGCGCCGATCGTCAACATGGCCGCGTACAGCTTCACCGACTGGGACGGCGTCAGCCCCGAACTCCACTACACCGGCGCCCACAACTACACGGAGATCTTCACCCGGCCGGACCTCTTCGAGGTCTTCTTCGTCAGCGGCTACTACCTGGCCGCCTCCGCCGTGCAGATCGTCGCCGCGCTCTACTTCGCGACGGTCCTCAGCTTCCGCGTCCGCTTCCGGAACTTCTTCAAGGGCGTGCTGTTCTTCCCGTCCCTGATCAACGGCGTGGCGATCGGCTTCGTCTTCCTGTACTTCTTCCAGGACGGCGGCACCCTCGACACCGTGCTCGGCCTGTTCGGCGTGCACACCGACCACGCCTGGCTGGGCAGCCCGCTGTCCGCGAACACCTCACTGGCCGGTGTCTCGGTGTGGCGCTACCTGGGCATGAACTTCGTGCTCTTCCTCGGCGCGATCCAGTCCATCCCCGGCGAGCTGTACGAGGCGGCCGAACTGGACGGCGCCAACCGCTGGCAGCAGTTCCGCCACATCATCGCCCCCGGCATCCGGCCGGTCGTCACCCTCACGGTCGTCCTCTCCGTCTCGGGCTCCCTGTCGGTCTTCGAGGTGCCCTACATCATGACCGGGGGCGCCACCGGCACCGAGACGTTCGTGACCCAGACGGTGAAGCTGGCCTTCCAGTACAACAAGACCGGGCTCGCCTCGGCGGCCGCCGTCGTCCTGCTGCTGATCGTCCTGGCGGTGACCTGGCTGCAACGGCGGCTCGTCCCCGACGACCGGGTGGACCTCGTATGACCCGCCCGACGCGCCGTCTCGTCGCCCGTGCCCTGGTCTACACGAGCCTGGTGGCAGCCACGCTCGTCGTGCTGCTCCCGCTCGCCGTCGTCCTGCTCACCTCCCTGAAGTCCTCCCGGGAGATGGCCGACGGCAGCGGGGCTCTCACCCCGCCCGACGACCTCCTGAACCTCCACAACTACGTGACCGCCTTCCGGGACGGCCGGATGCTCCGGGCGTTCGGCAACACGCTCTTCATCGTGGTGTTCGCCATCGGCGGCACGGTCCTGATCGGCTCGATGACGGCCTACGCCATCGACCGGTTCACCTTCCGTTTCAAGAAGGCCGTGGTGGCGCTGTTCCTGCTGGCCGCGCTGGTCCCCGGGGTGACCACCCAGGTGGCGACCTTCCAGATCGTGACCGGCTTCGGCCTCTTCGACACCCGCTGGGCGCCGATCGCGCTCTACCTGGGCACGGACATCGTCTCGATCTACATCTTCCTGCAGTTCATCCGCTCGATCCCGGTCTCCCTGGACGAGGCGGCCCGGCTGGACGGCGCCAACGCGTTCACCGTCTACCGCCGGATCATCCTGCCGCTGCTGAAACCGGCGATCGCGACGGTGGTGATCGTGAAGGGGATCGCCGTCTACAACGACTTCTACATCCCCTTCCTCTACATGCCCTCCCAGGATCTTGGCGTGATCTCGACGTCCCTGTTCCGCTTCCGCGGCCCCTACGGCGCCCACTGGGAGGTCATCTCGGCGGGAACGGTCCTGGTGATCCTGCCGACGCTGATCGTCTTCCTCGCGCTCCAGCGGTTCGTCTACAACGGCTTCATGCGGGGAGCGACGCGGTGAGGCGTTCCTCGCGCCGCCTAGGTGTGCTGTCCCGGGACGTTGGTGACACGCGTGCTGGGTGCTTGAACAGGTGAGGGCCTTCTGGGTTCGGTGTGGATTGCGACATCTACCGCCGACCGCCAGGAGGCCCTCGTGTCCCACCGTAATGCCCCGCTGACTCCGACCGGCAGGCTGCGTCTGGCCCGGTGTGTCGTGGACGACGGCTGGCCGTTGCGGCGGGCTGCGGAGCGCTTCCAGGTCAGCCACACCACCGCCGCCCGCTGGGCGAGCCGCTACCGGCAGCTGGGCGAGGCCGGAATGCACGACCGCTCCAGCCGCCCGCACCACAGCCCGCGCCAGACTCCTGCCGCGGTCGAGCTGCAGGTCGTGCGGCTTCGGCGCCAGCACCGTATCGGGCCGGTGCGGCTGGCTGCCCGAGCCGGTGTCGCCGCTTCCACCGCCCACCGCATCCTGGTCCGGCACGGCCTGCCCGCCCTGGCCGCCACGGACCGGGCCACCGGCGAGCCCGTCCGCCGCTACGAACGCGCTCGGCCCGGCGAACTGGTCCACATCGACGTCAAGAAACTCGGCCGCATCCCCGACGGCGGCGGCCACAAAGTCCTGGGCCGGGCGGCCGGCAGCCCGAACAAGGACCGCCGCAACGGAGCCGGATACGCCTACCTGCACACCGCCCTGGACGACCACACCCGCCTCGCCTACACCGAAGACCTGCCCGACGAGAAGGCCGCCACCTGCGCCGGCTTCCTGCGGCGAGCGGTCGCCTGGTTCGCCGAATGCGGCGTGACCGTCGAACGCGTTCTGACCGACAACGCCTGGGCCTACACCAAGAACACCTGGCGCGACACCTGCCACGACCTGGGCATCAGCCCCCGCTGGACCCGGCCCTGGCGCCCGCAGACCAACGGCAAGGTCGAACGCTTCCACCGCACCCTGCTCGAGGAATGGGCCTACCACCGGCCCTACACCTCAGACGCCGAACGGCAGGCAGCGTTTCCCGACTGGCTGGACTGGTACAACTACCACCGACCCCACACCGGCATCAGCGGCCAACCACCAGCCAGCCGCGTCACCAACCTCTCCGGACAGCACACCTAGGCGTCCTTGGCCATCAGCGCGTCCACCAGCACCGGCGTCACCAGCTCCACCTGCCACGCCCGCGCGCCGTAGCCGGCCAGCGCCGCCTCCACGGAGCCGGCGTCGGCCACCTTCGGCGGCTCCCAGCAGATCCTGCGGACCGTGTCCGGGGAGATCACGTTCTCCTGGGGCATGTTGAGCCGCTCGGCGAGAGCGGTCACCCCCGCCCGCGCGGCGGACAGCCGGGCCGCGGCGGCGGGGTCCTTGTCGGCCCAGGCCCGCGGCGGCGGCGGACCGGTCACCGGCTGACCCGGCTGCGGCAGGGAGCTGTCGGGCAGGGCCTTGGCCCGGTCCACCGCGGCCTGCCACTGCTCCAGCTGGCGCCGACCCATCCGGTGCCCGAACCCGTTCAGCCCGGCGAGGACGTGCACATTGCCCGGCAGGGCCAGCGCGGCCTCCACGATGGCCGCGTCGCTGAGCACCTTGCCCGGCGACACGTCCCGGCGCTGGGCGATCCGGTCCCGCGTCAGCCACAGCTCCCGGACGACGGCGAGCTGCCGGCGGCGGCGCACCTTGTGCATCCCGGACGTCCGGCGCCAGGGGTCCTTCCTCGGCTCGGCGGGCGGCGCGCTCGCGATCGCGTCGAACTCCTGGAGCGCCCACTCCAGCTTGCCCTGCCGGTCCAGCTCCTTCTCCAGGGCGTCCCGCAGGTCGACGAGGAGCTCGACGTCGAGGGCGGCGTACCGCAGCCAGGGCTCGGGCAGCGGCCGGGTCGACCAGTCGACGGCGGAATGGCCCTTCTCCAGGACGAAGCCGAGCACGCCCTCCACCATCGCGCCGAGGCCGACCCGGGGAAACCCGGCGAGCCGGCCGGCCAGCTCGGTGTCGAACAGGCGGGTCGGGACCATGCCTATCTCGCGCAGGCACGGCAGGTCCTGGGTGGCCGCGTGCAGCACCCACTCGACGCCGGACAGGGCCTCGCCGAGTCCGGACAGGTCGGGACAGGCGACCGGGTCGATCAGCGCGGTCCCGGCGCCCTCGCGGCGCAGCTGCACCAGGTAGGCGCGCTGGCCGTAGCGGTAGCCGGAGGCACGCTCGGCGTCCACGGCGACGGGGCCGGAGCCGGCGGCGAACGCGGCGGTCACCCGCGCGAGGCCGGCCTCGTCGGCGACCACGGGCGGGATGCCCTCGCGGGGTTCGAGCAACGGTGTCGGCGCCCCCGTCACAGAAGATCCGGCGTCGTCCGGAGGGGTGCCTCCGGTGATACGCAGGGAACTGTCTGCTGCGGTGTCTTGGGCGTCGGTCACCTGTCAAGGGTATCCGTGTATGGACGGCGCCCGTCGACGGAACGTTCCGTCGACGGGCGCTGGAGGGTCGTAAACCAGTCAGATCGGGGCACGGGCCGGTTCACGTGAGTGAACCCGGGATTCCGTCGAACGGGGTATGGGGTGGGCTCAGTGGATGATCCCGGTGCGCAGGGCCACGGCGACCATGCCGGCGCGGTCGCCCGTGCCGAGCTTGCGGGCGATGCGGGCGAGGTGGCTCTTCACGGTGAGCGCGGACAGGCCCATGGACACGCCGATCGCCTTGTTCGACTGGCCCTCCGCGACCAGCCGCAGCACCTCGACCTCGCGTCCGGACAGCTCGCGGTAGCCGCCCGGGTGGCTCGGGGCACCCGGGGGGCGGCGGTGCATGCGGGCGGCGGCGCCGAGGGGCGCGGCACCGGGTCGGGAGGGGAGCCCGATGTTGGTGCGGGTGCCGGTGACGACGTAGCCCTTGACGCCCCCGGCCAGGGCGTTGCGGACCGCGCCGATGTCGTCGGCGGCGGACAGGGCGAGTCCGTTGGGCCAGCCCGCGGCGCGGGTCTCGGACAGGAGGGTGAGGCCGGAGCCGTCGGGGAGGTGGACGTCGGCGACGCAGATGTCGCGCGGGTTGCCGATGCGGGGACGAGCCTCCGCGATGGACGAGGCCTCGATGACGTCGCGCACGCCGAGCGCCCACAGGTGGCGGGTGACGGTGGAGCGGACGCGGGGGTCGGCCACGACCACCATGGCGGTCGGCTTGTTCGGGCGGTAGGCGACCAGGCTTGCGGGTTGCTCAAGGAGAACGGACACCAGGCCTCCTGGGTGGGGGACGGGGCCGGCTTGTGGGGAGGAAGCCGGGACGAACCGTGCTTTCAAGGTCACAGTCGTCTTCGGCAGCAAACTCGTCCGCCTTTAGAGAATGATCACGATCTAGTGAGTAACAATCTGTGCAATTCGGACACGCGATCGATCATCCGAAGATCAAGTCGGTTCGAGCGGGTGCGATTCGAGTGCGGAAAGTGGCCGTATCGACAAAGAGATGGTCAACAGGGCGTTTCGCGGGTGACCGGTCAGCGCGACTGTGGACCGCGGCGCTGCGGCAGGGTCACCACCGACGCGTCCCCCGGACCGGCCGGCGGCAGGCCCGCCACCTGCGCCAGCAGATCGCACCAGGCGGCCAGGTGCGCCGCCGTGTCCGGTACCCCGCCCAGCCCCTCCCGCGGCGTCCAGGACGCCCGGATCTCGATCTGCGAGGCGGCCGGCCGCTCGGCGAGCCCCCCGAAGTAGTGCGAACTGGCACGCGTGATCGTGCCGCTCGGCTCGCCGTAGCCCAGCCCGCGCGCCCCCAGCGCCCCGGTCAGCCACGACCAGCACACCTCCGGCAGCAGCGGATCCGCCGCCATCTCCGGCTCCAGCTCCGCGCGCACCAGTGTCACCAGCCGGAACGTGCCCCGCCAGGCCTCGTGCCCGGCCGGGTCGTGCAGCAGCACCAGCCGCCCGTCGGCCAGCTCCTGCTCGCCGTCGACCACCACCGCCTCCAGCGCGTACGCGTACGGCGCGAGCCGCTGCGGGGCGGGCGTCGGCTCCACCTCCACCTGCGGCCTCAGCCGACAGCCGCGCAGGGCCTCGACCGCGGTGCGGAAAGCCGGCGGACCCGAGGCACCGGGGTGCCCGTCCGCCTCCTCGGTGTCCTTCACGTCGTCCGTTCCGTCAGCGCTGTCCGACATTCGTCCGTGAGCCGCAGCCATGCGGGGAAGAGTAAGGGGAAGCGGGGCCCGGTGCAGGGCAAGACACAGTCGGCGGCCCCGGGCAGTCGCGCTCCGCGGGCCGCCCGCACGCCGGGCGGGGACCGCTTTCGGCGGCATGCGAAACTTGCCTCGTGACCGCCAACGAGACCCCGCAGCCGACAGCGACGTACGACAGCGCCTTCCTCAGGGCGTGCAGGCGCGAGCCCGTGCCGCACACCCCCGTGTGGTTCATGCGCCAGGCCGGCCGCTCCCTGCCCGAGTACCGCAAGGTGCGCGAGGGCGTGCCGATGCTGGAGTCCTGCATGCGGCCCGAGCTGGTCACCGAGATCACGCTCCAGCCGGTGCGCCGGCACGACGTGGACGCGGCGATCTTCTTCAGCGACATCGTGGTCCCGCTGAAGGCCATCGGTCTCGACCTCGACATCAAGCCCGGCGTCGGCCCGGTCGTCGAGCAGCCCGTCCGCACCCGCGCCGACCTGGCCCGGCTGCGCGACCTCACCCCCGAGGACGTCCCGTACGTCACCGAGGCCATCGGCATGCTCACCCGCGAGCTGGGCGCCACCCCGCTGATCGGGTTCGCGGGCGCGCCGTTCACCCTCGCGAGCTACCTGGTCGAGGGCGGTCCCTCGCGCACGTACGAGAACGCCAAGGCGATGATGTACGGCGACCCCGAGCTGTGGGCCGACCTGCTGGACCGGCTCGCCGACATCACGGCCGCCTTCCTGAAGGTCCAGATCGAGGCCGGCGCGAGCGCCGTCCAGCTCTTCGACTCCTGGGCCGGCGCCCTGGCCCCGGCGGACTACCGGAACTCGGTCATGCCCGCCTCCGCGAAGGTCTTCGACGCGGTCGCCGGGTACGGCGTCCCGCGCATCCACTTCGGCGTGGGCACCGGCGAGCTGCTGAAACTCATGGGCGAGGCCGGCGCGGACGTCGTCGGCGTCGACTGGCGCGTCCCGCTGGACGAGGCCGCCCGCCGTGTCGGCCCAGGCAAGGCGCTCCAGGGCAACCTGGACCCGACCGTCCTGTTCACCGACAAGGACACCGTCGCCGCCAAGGCCCGCGAGGTGCTCGACGCCGCCGCCGGCCTGGAGGGCCACGTCTTCAACCTCGGCCACGGCGTCATGCCGAGCACCGACCCGGACGCGCTGACCCGGCTCGTGGAGTACGTCCACACCGCCACCGCGCGCTGAGCCGCGGGCCGGCTCACCACGAGTAGTGGGGTCGCGCGCGCCTGCCGAACAGCAGGCCGGGCGGCTCCGGCGGGGGCGGCGTACCGGGCTTGAGCGGCCAGGCGAGCAGCATGCCCGCCACGAAGCCGACCACGTGCGCCGCGTACGCCACCGTGCCCGCGCCGGACACCCCGTGCCCGGACGAGTACACCGCCTGGAGCCCGAACCAGAAGCCCAGCACCAGCCACGCGGGCAGGCGCAGCGGCAGGAACACCAGGAACGGCACCAGGACCCACACCCTGGCCTTCGGGTACAGCACCAGGTAGGCGCCGAGGACCCCGGCGATCGCGCCCGACGCGCCGATCAGGGGGTCGCCGGAGGTGTCGTTGAGCAGGGCGAAGCCGTAGCCGGCCGCGTAGCCGCAGACGACGTAGAAGAGGAAGTAGCGGATGTGGCCCATCCGGTCCTCGACGTTGTTGCCGAAGATCAGCAGGAAGAGCATGTTGCCCAGCAGGTGCAGCCAGCCGCCGTGCAGGAACATCGCCGTGAACACCGACAGCGCCGGGGACTTGTCGTAGTCGGGTGGAGCCACGACACAGCCCGCGCCGTGCGGGCCCACGCCGATGCCTCCGGTCGGCACCATCCGCGGCATCTGATGGTGGATCAGTTCACGGGGGACGGCCGCGTACTGGTCCATGAAGGCCTGGAGGTGGCACAGCTGCACCAGGTCACCGCTGCCGGCCACGGAACCGGCTATGCCGGGCGTGGTGACGAACACCAGCACGTTGGCGGCGATGAGCGCGTACGTCACCCAGGGCGTGCGGCGCACCGGGTTCACGTCATGCACGGGGATGACCACACAGGAGTAGTGCCCGCGATCGGCCGTGCGAATCGGTGAACGCCACCGGGCGGGTGTGCGTATCCCTCCTCAACCGACGTGAGGATCAGGCGATGACGAACGCTCCGCAGCTCCCGGCGATGCACGCCCTGCCCGACGGCGAGGCCGAGCTGTCCCTGGTGGTACGGCTTCCCTGGGAGGACGTCGCGCGGCTCGGCCAAGAGGCGGGGCGGCTGGCCTCGCAGATGCAGCGGCCCGTGACGCTCGACGAGGCGGTGAGCTACCGGCTGCGGTCCACCCGCCCCACGGCCACCCACGCCAAACCCTCCGGGGAGCAGCCGGCGGCCGTGTCCTCGGCGGTCACGTCGCTGCCTCGGATCAGCGGGACGGCCTAGGTGTGCTGTCCGGAGAGGTTGGTGACGCGGCTGGCTGGTGGTTGGCCGCTGATGCCGGTGTGGGGTCGGTGGTAGTTGTACCAGTCCAG